>DATJJB010000702.1:0-3153 GCA_035492655.1 Kutzneria sp.
TCGGCCGCCGGCTGACCACCGGTACCGTGGCGGCGTCACCAGCTTCGGGAGGAATCGCCGTGGCCTATCCAGACGACCTGCTCGGCGAGGACGAGCACGTCGTGATCCACAAGCACCCGCACTGGAAGATGCTGTTCTGGCCGATCGTGGTCTTCCTGATCACGGTGGCCGCCGGCGCCTATCTCGCGGCGCTGGTCAGCAACCAGAGCTGGCATCTCTACGCCTGGATCGCGATCGGCGCCATCGCCGTCATCGTGATCTTCTGGATCGTGCTCGGCCCGCTGATCCGCTGGCGGACCACGCACTTCGTGCTCACCACCCACCGGGTGATGGTCCGCGAGGGCGTGCTCACCCGTAGCGGCATCGACATCCCGATGTCCCGGATCAACAGCGTGCAGTTCCGGCACGGCCTGCTGGACCGGCTGGTCGGCGCGGGCACCTTGATCATCGAGTCGGCCTCGGACGAGCCGCTGGAGTTCGACGACATCCCGAACGTGGAGTACGTGCACTCGCTGCTCTACCGGGAGATCAACGACGACCCCAGCGACGATTTCCATCCTGGCCACAGCCGGGGCGAGCGATGACCGCCCGGTCGGTCGGCCTGCCCAGCACCGTCCGCGCCGACGGCCTGCCCGAGCGCGTGACGATCTGGGAGGTCGGCGCGCGTGACGGCCTGCAGAACGAGTCGTCCGTGGTGGACGTGGCGGTGAAGCTGGAGTTCCTGGACCGGCTGGCCGACGCCGGCCTGTCCGTGCTGGAGGCGACCAGCTTCGTGCACCCGAAGTGGGTGCCGCAGCTGGCCGACGCTGAGCAGCTGCTGGCCGGGTTGAAGCAACGTGAGGGTGTTTCGTATCCGGTGCTGGTGCCCAACGAGCGCGGCCTCGACCGCGCGCTGGCCGCCGGCGTGCGGCACATCGCGATCTTCGGCAGCGCCACCGAGACCTTCGCCGGCAAGAACCTCAACCGCACGCTGGACGAGCAGTTCGCCATGTTCGACCCGGTGGTGACCCGGGCCCGCAACGAGGGCCTGGACGTGCGGGCCTACGTGTCGATGTGCTTCGGCGACCCCTGGGAAGGCCACGTCGAGCCGGCCCAGGTGGTGTCGGTCGGCACCCGGCTGCTGGACATGGGCTGCTCGCAGCTCTCCCTCGGCGACACCATCGGCGTCGCGACGCCGGGCCAGGTCGAGGCGGTCATCGGCGGCTTCCCGACAGTCGACAACCTGGCTGTGCACTTCCACGACACTTACGGCCAGGCGCTGTCCAACACGCTGGCGGCGCTGCGCTGTGGCGTGACCACAGTGGACTCCTCGGCCGGCGGCCTCGGCGGCTGCCCGTACGCAGAGTCGGCGACCGGCAACCTCGCCACCGAGGACCTGGTGTGGATGCTGGACGGCCTGGGCATCGAGCACGGGGCCGACCTGGACAAGCTGGTCGCCACCAGCGCGTGGATGGCCGAGCGGTTGGGACGGCCGAGCCCGTCCCGGGTCGTGCGGGCACTGGCCGGATGAGTGCCGGCACCGGGTTGGGCGTCACGGTCGTCGCGCTGACCGAGCAGAACTGGCCCGCTCTGCAGGAGCTGCTCGGCCCGCAGGGCGGGGCCAGCGGCTGCTGGTGCATGTGGTTCCGACGGACGGCCAACGACTTCAAGCGAAACAAGGGCGAACCCAACCGCGAGGCGCTCGGCGCACTCGTTGGCTCAGGTGAGCCAGTTGGATTGCTGGCTCTCGATGCTGGCGGCAAAGCCGTCGGCTGGACCGCCGTCGCGCCCCGGCTCGCGCACATCCGTCTGGACCGGTCCGCGGTCGCGGCGCCGCCCGATCCACGTGAGGATCTTTCGGATGTGTGGTCGGTGACGTGCTTCTTCGTCGACCGCACGGCCCGTGGCACGGGCATCACGCGTTCGCTGCTCGACGCCGCCGTGACGTACGCGGCCGAGCACGGGGCCCGGTGCATCGAGGGCTATCCCACGGACACCGAGGGGGAACGCAAACAGGTCAGCACCCTGTACCACGGGACCTTGTCGATGTTCCTGGACGCCGGCTTCGAACTCATCGGCCGGCGGGGCATCAAGCGGGCCCTGGTGCGCCGAGACCTCCGGTGAACCTGACCTACGTCGACTCGTTACCGGTGCTCGTGTGGCGGTTCGACCCTCCCCGGCAGACCATCTCCTCCGCACCGTACGGCGGCGGTGTCGGGGAACGCGGCTGGGTGCTCAACGCGACCGTGCCGCACGGCTACGACCGCCTCGACCCGGACCGGCACGTCGCCGAGATCGCCGACGAGTTGCGGCTGACCGGACCCGGGACCGGGTTGTTGACCGCGGTCGACGTGCGCAAGGTCGTCTCCGTGACCGAACGCGGCGTGACCGCTGAGGTCACCACCGGAATCGGTGTGCCGACCTGGGCCGCCGCGCCCGATGCCGCCGGGGAACGCATCGGCACCATCAACGCCGTGTGCCGACTGCCGGTCCGGTTGAGTCCGGCGGCATTGGTCAACGCCGTCGCCACGGTCGCGGAAGCCAAGGCCCAGGCCCTGTTCGAGGCCGGTGTCGATGGCAGTGGCACGGCCACCGACGCGATCGTGCTGCTGTGTCCCACCTTCGGGCCCGCCGAACCGTACGGCGGGCCCAGGTCGCGCATCGGTGCCGCGTTAGCTCGCGCCGTGCACGAGGCCGTCAGTTCGGGTCTGCGCTGACCGGCTTGTCGAACATCCCGCAGACCACCGCGTTGGCCAGGTCGGTGTACGCCGCCGCGAGCTTCGGTTCGGCGCCGAACTCGCTGAAGATCTCCGTCGAGATGAGCACCGATGCCGTTCGCCGGCCCGTGCTGTCGGTGAAGTTGTCGCTGAGGTAGCCGGGAATTCCGCCGTCGTGGCCCCAGACCGTGCCGCACGGCAGCTGTTGGGTGTCGATGCCAAGGCCGTAGCCCGCTCCGTTGCCGTGCCCGCCGACCGGGACCGTGTCCCGCAGCTGCGCCAGCTGCTCGGCCGGCAGCAGCTTGCCGCCCATCAGCGCTGTGTAGAAACGTGACCAGTCTTCGGTGTTCGACACGATCGCGCCGGCCGCGCCGCCCCAGCTCGGGCTGTTGTTCGACACGTCGACGTGCCCGTCGTGCTGGATGCCGGCCAGGTCCCGGACCTCAGCCGGCACCTC
>DATJJB010000703.1:0-6518 GCA_035492655.1 Kutzneria sp.
CGACATGAATTCGTCGAACACGGCGTAGTTGCGGCGCGGCAGGCCGAGGGACTGCCTGATGTCGTCGAGATGCCGGGCGGGCCGCCGGAACAAGAGGCGGCGCTGCAAGGTCGTGAGTGCCCGATCGCGCAGTCGAGGGCCGGGAGTGAGGCCGAGGCCGGGCGGCGGGGTGTCGCGGCTGTAGGTGCCGAGGCGGGTCGTGGCCAACCGGGCGAAGGGCGGGCCGCCGCGCTCCGACACCATGGAAGCGGCGACCACGAGCTGATCGGCCAGCAGCACGTCGGCCGGAAAATCGGTCAGGATGGCCTCGAGATCGTGAACGGTGCCGGGCGCGGCGTCGACGAACGCCCGTTCGAAGTACAGCCGGACGCGCTCCAGCTTCGACGCGGTGCGCAGCTCGGGGATGAGCTCGGGCGGCGTCACCAGAGTGAAGTCGATCTCATGGGTGATCGGGTGGAAGGTCGCGCCGGCCGCCTCGACCGGGTCCCGCAGGCCCGCCCCGGTGTACCAGTGCACGTCGTGCCCACGGCCGACCAGACACCGCACCACCTGCGCCATTGGCGTCACGTGGCCGACCACGGACGTCGAGGCGACGAGAAACCCCGCCATGGTCGCGAGACGCTACGCCGCGGCCGGCCGGCGTGGTGCCCGAAAGGGAGGCAGGGACCGGAGCCTGGACGGAGGATGACACGGAGGCCACCGGTTCGCGACACTCGACCAGTGGGATTCCTGGACATGCTGATCGACGCCGCCCGCCAGGTTCCCAGCACCGCGGACGTCCTGCGCGGCGTCCGCATGCTCGCCCGGCGGATCGGCTCCACCGAGCTCGAGAACTGGGCCGACCGGGAGCTGGCCGGCTACGCCGACGACGAGCCGGTGCCGCCGTATCGTGGCCCGTACCGCTGCGAGGCGCACGTCCGCTACCGTCGCACCCCCGGCGGGGTCGCGCCGGGCATGGCGCCGCTGCCGGAAAGCGCCTTCGCCGAGGAGTTACGGGACTCCCGGCTGATGCGGGTGTACGAGGTGCGGGTGGTCGATCCCGTCGATCATCTCGACGAGCTCGTCCTCGCCGGCGCGCCACTGGTCCGACCGTGGGGCGGCGTGCAGATCGACCTGATCAACCGGCTGATCGACATCGGCGGCCTCGACGTCGCCCCCGGGCACACCATCGCCGCCGCCGAGACCCGGCTGGCCGGCGACTCGGTGGCCAAGGTGGTGGACTCGGTGCGCAGCCGGATCCTCGGCCTGGCGCTGGGCCTGGAGCGGGTGGCGCCGTCGGCCGGGGACGAGGACGGGCCGTCGGCCGTCACGCCGGCGATGCACGACGTGATCACGAAGACGCTGGGCTGAGCACCCGGGCCAGCCAGTTCGTCCGGGTCCGCCGGGCTTCGACGGACAACCCCGCCTTCGGGAACAGCGCGTCGAAGCCGTGACAGCCGCCGGCCCAGACGTGCAGCTCGGCCTGGCCGCCGGCGGCCCAGATCCGGCCGGCGTAGGCCACGTCCTCGTCACGGAACACCTCGGCCGTGCCGACGTCGAGGTAGGTGGTGGGCAGGCCGGACAGGTCCTCGGCCAGCGCCGGGGAGACGTAGGGCGGCACCTCGTCCACGCCGTCGAGCACCGACCGCCAGCCGAAGTCGTTCATCTCCCGCGTCCATACGCCGGGCTCGCCGCCGAACTGCCGGCTGGACTCGGTGTTGTTGCGGTGATCGAGCATCGGGCAGATCAACACCTGCGCGGCGATCGGCGGACCGACCCGGTCGCGGGCCAGCAGGGTGACGCCGGCGGCAAGACCGCCGCCGGCACTGGTGCCGGCCACGATGATCCGCGACGGGTCGATGCCCAGCTCGGCGGCATGCTCGGCGGTCCACACCAGACCGTCGTAGCAGTCCTCGACGAGGGTCATGCCGGTCGCTTCGGGCGCCAGCCGATAGTCCACGGTGACCACCACCGCGCCGAACTCCGCCAGCCAGTCCAACGGAATGTCGAGCTGCGAGAACCGATCCCCCATCACCATCCCGCCGCCGTGGATCCAGTAGACGCACGGCGCGTTGACGGGCTTGTCCGCCGGCGTGAAGACCGACAGCCGGCCGACGTCCCGGCGGGCCAACCGTCCGGTGTCGAGCTGACCAACGGCGTACGGCCGGATCTGGTGCAGCGTCTCGAGATCGAGGGTGGTGCGCAGCGGCATGTCGGCCAGCAGCGTGCGCAGTTCCGGGTCAAGAGCGGGACGAGTCATGGTCAGAACCTCGCCTTGCCGCCGACGGGAATCTCGTCCGTGTACCGGGATTCCCCGCGCAGCAACGGTTGCAGCACCGACAACAGGGCCTGCGCCGGCTCCGAGGCGAAGAACCGGGAGTGGGCCTCGGTGCTGGTCCAGCCCTCGGTGACGGAGATCGTGTCGGGGTCCTCGACCGAGCGGCTGATCAGGAAGACCGCGCAGTCCGGGTGCGTCAGGGCCGGCGCGGCGAGCAGGATCCGGAGCACCTCGTCGCCCTTGCCGGGCTGGGCGGTCATGGTGGCGTGAAAGCCGTGGTTGATGTCCATGACCCAATACAAGCAGCCTGACCTGCGGAAACGTTAGATCGATCCTGCCGAGCTCTTGCCTGATCCTGCCGATTACGCCTGGATCAGGCCGGCACCGGGTCGACCAGGTGCGGCCCGTTGTTCCGCACGCTGTTGACCGCCGTGGACACCTCGTAGGGCTCGAGGTGCGGCTCCGGCAGGCTGTTGATCAGCGTCTGCACGTCCTCGGGATCGTCCAGTTCCGGGTCGAGCCAGGCGTCGAGCAGGTCGCCGGACGGGATGAGCAGCGGGCTGCGGTCGTGGATGTGGCCGAGGGTGTCGGCGGCGGTGGTGGTGATCACCGTGCAGGTCCACAGCCAGCGGTCCGGATGGTCCTCGGGCAGCTCCGGATCCGGGCGCAGCTCGTACAGGCCGGCCATGGCCAGCGGCTGCCCGTCGGCGGCGTGCAGGAAGAACGGCACCTTCCGGTTGTCGATCTTCATCCACTCGAAGTAGCCGTCGGCCGGGATCACGCAGCGGCGACGCTTGGCCGCCGACTTGAAGGCCGGCTTGGCCAGCAGCGTCTCCACCCGGGCGTTGATCATCTTGCTGCCGATCTTGACGTCCTTGGCCCACGACGGCACCAGGCCCCAGCGCACCGACCGCAGCAGCCGCGCGGGGTCGGCCTCGGGCTCGTCCTTGGGGGCCCGCTCCAGCACCGCCCGCACCTGCTGCGTCGGCGCCACGTTCCACGACGGCTCCGGCTCGTCGCCGAGCACGTCGACGACCTCGAACGCCTTGGCCAGCTCGGCGTCGGTCTGGGCACTGGCGTATCGACCGCACATGTCACGAATTCTGCAACGCCGGCGGCCTCCGTGCCGGCTTTTCAGCCAGCGCGTCGCGGCAGCGCGACCAGTGCCTCGTCCACGGTGCTGTCGATGGTCAGCAGGCTGTCCAACGCGGTGATCTGCAACGGCCGCAGGGCCTGCCGCCGCGAGGCGACGACCCGCAGGCCGAAACCGTCCTCGGCGGCCCGCTGCGACCAACGGGCCAGCAGGCTCAGCCCGGTCGACGCGAGAAAGCTCAGCCCGTCGAGGTCGATGACCAGCGCGGAGACGTCCGCGGTGGCGGTGGCGATCTCCCGCTCGACCGCGTCGACGGTGGCGAGGTCAAGCTCGCCGAAAAGGTGTAGGACGGCAATGGAGCCGATACGTTCCGTACTCACGGAAATGGGTGTGGTGGCGGGTGTTGACATGGGCACCGCTTTCCCTGATGGGATGAAGACGTAGCCCGAGTCGACACAAACGTGCCACGCCGGCTGTTTGCTCAACCGCTACCCACCGTAGAGCCCGCGCCGGTGGCGGCCAACCACGTACCCACAACCCCGCCGAATAAACCCAGCGGACCGGTTGTCTTGCCGCGGCGATGAGATCGGGCGTGCTGGACGGCGGGTCGAACCCGGCGCAACCGCAAGTGGTGGACATCGTCGCCGGTGGCCGAACGAGCGGATCTCCATGGCGTGTCCCGGTCCCGTGCCCGGCAGGTCGTGGCGGCGCCTGACCTCGTTTCGCCGGCCCGGCACCGGGCATCCCCGCGTGGTGATAGAGGTGACCAGAACGGTCGAAGTGGCCCCGGAGCACGTGTTCGCCGTGCTGGCCGACGGCTGGTCCTACGCGGGCTGGGTGGTCGGCAACTCCCACGTCCGCGAGGTGGACCCGGACTGGCCCGCGGTCGGCGCCAAGATCCATCACAGCGCCGGCCTGTGGCCGGTGCAGGTCAAGGACTGGACCGAGGTGACGGCCATGACGCCCGGCCGCATGATCGACCTGCGGGCCCGGGTGTGGCCGTTCGGCGCGGCCCGCATCCGGGTCGAGCTGACGCCAACGGCCACCGGCACGCGGGTGCTGATGGCCGAGCAGGCCACCGAAGGCCCGGCCACCCTGCTGCCGGGCCCGGTGCAGGGCCTGCTGCTGCGGCCACGCAACCTTGAGGCCCTCGGCCGGCTCGGCGACCTCGCCCGCGGCCGCGCCCGTGGCGACTTTCAGCCGTAGATCAGGCGGTGGGCGGCGCTGATCGCGGCCTGGTAGCCGCCGCCGGCCCAGCCGTCACGGGCGAGCGCGGCGCGGGCGGCGTTGTTGCCGGGCGCGCCGTGCACCGCGCCGCCGGGATGTGCGGAGGCGCCGGCGAGGAACAGCCGCTGCACTGGAGTGTCGGCGCGGGCCAGCCCGGGCACCGGGCGTAGGAACAGTTCCTGGTTGATGGCCGCGGTGCCGGCGCTGATCGCGCCGTCGACCAGGCTCGGGTTGTGGCCTTGCAGGTCGCACGGCCCCTGCACGGCCCGGCCGACGACCAGCGAGGCGAAGCCCGGGGCATGGCGCTCGACGACGCGTTCGATCCGGTCGGCGGCCCGCGCCAGCCGAGCGTTGTCCCAGCGCTGGCCGTGCGGCACGTGGGTGTACGCCCACACGGCCTCGGTGCCGGCCGGCGATCGCGACGGGTCGGCCGTGGTCATCTGCCCCAGCAACAGGAACGGGTCCCGCGGCGTGCGGCCGCGGGCGAGGTCGGCGCTGAACGTCGTGAGCCCGTCCAGGTCCGCGCCGAGGTGCACGGTGCCCGCACCGGCGACCTGCGAGGTGGACCACGGGACCGGCCCGGACAGTGCCCAGTCCACCTTCACCGTCGCCGGATCCCAGTGGAACCGGCCGAGGTCGTCGACCAGCCGGGCGGGCAGGTGCTCGGCACCGACCAGATCCAGGTACAGCGCGGGTGCGGGCACATCGGCCAACACGGCGCGGCGGGCCCGTACCAAATCCCCCTCGGCGTCGCGTACTCCGACGGCGCGGCCGCCGGCGACCAGGATCCTGGAGACCCGACGGCCGCAGATGACCTCACCGCCGTGCATCCGAAGCCGACGCACCAGCGCCTCGGTGATCCGGCCCGCGCCGCCTTCGGGCACCGGGAATCCGACCTCCTGGGCGAGCATCGCCAGCAGCCAGCCGAAAACGCCGCTGCCGGCACCGTCGACGCCGATGTCGGCGTGCATCGCGTTGCCGGCCACCAACAAGCGTGCGCCCTCCCCGGCGAACCACTCTTCGGTGAACGTGCGGGCCGACAGGGTCACCATGCGCGCCAAGCGAAGCGCCTCGGCGGTGCCGATCCGCCGCAGCAGCCGCATGCCCGCGCGGACCGGCGGAAACGGCCGGAGCAGCGAGTCAAGCAACGGCTCCCGCAACCGGGTCCACTGCTCGTGCATACGCCGCCAGGCATCGCCGTCCTCGGTGGCGAACTCGGACACCGACTGCGCGGTCCGGTCGATGTCACGGGACAGCACCGCGCAGCGGCCGTCGGGCAGGAGGTGAGCGACGGCATCAGGCGCGTGCCGCCATGTCAGCCCGAACCGGCCGAGGTCGAGGTCGGCGAACACGGGCGAGGCGGCGGCCATCGGGAAGAAGGCGCTGCACAGGTCGCTGTGGTAGCCCGGGGCCGCGAACTCCGCGGTACGCACCGCGCCGCCGGGCCGGTCGGTCGCCTCCAGCACCAAAACCCGCCACCCGGCGTCCGCCAACACGTTGGCGGCGACCAAGCCGTTGTGGCCGGCGCCGATCACCACGGCGTCAGCGGACTCCGTCATGGCAGCGGATGCCCGTCCCCGCACGGCTCAAACTCACGAGCGCCGGTCCAGCGGCCCCCACTCGGCGGAATGCTGCGGCGTGACCTCCTTCTCGCACTCCTCCAGCACCGCGTCGTGGCGGGCCAGCCACAGCCGCAGCGGCAACGCGTACAGCCCAGGGCAAGGTGCGGTTCGAACGCATGCTGGACGAGTTAGCGGCCGGCCACCACGATGTGATGGTTGCTCGGATCCGGCCGCGCGCGATCCTCCAGCACGCCGCCGGCGGCGAATTCGCCCGGTGGACGCTGAGCCCGTTGCTGCCGGAAAGCCTGCTGGGGCAACGCTGGCTGCCGTTGCCGTGGTGGACGGGACTGCGGGCCCAGGTGGTGCACGCCGACGACGC
>DATJJB010000704.1:0-3847 GCA_035492655.1 Kutzneria sp.
GCGGCTGGGTGACGCCGTAGAACGCGAGCCAGGACGAGCCGGCGGCGAGCGGGTGGTCGGCGTTGAACACGTGGCTGTCGCCGTTGAACAGGTACACCTGGCCGCCGAACGCCGCGGACTCACGCACGATCGCCGCGACGATCGGCTGGAACCCGTAGTAGTTGGCCCACGACGGGTTGGGCACGGTCGGGTCGAACATGTCGGCCTGGGTCAGCAGCACGACGGAGCGTTGGTGCGTGCGCTGGGCCTCGGCGAACGCGTCGTGGATGTGCTGAATGGCGGCGGCGGTACGGTTGAGCACCTCGGCGGTCTGTTCCGGGGTCGCCGACGTGTTGCCGGTCCAGGGCGCGAGGCTGTTGTTGCTGCCGACGATGTGCACCGCGGCGAACTCGACGCCGGCGGCGCTCCAGCGGACGTTCTCCGGAATGCCCCAGTCGGCCTGCGAGTCGACGTGCGCGCTGCGCTGGCCGAGGGTGCTGCCGGGCTGCGCGAAGAACACCTGTCGCAGCTTCGTGAGCCGGTCCAGCGGGTTGTAGGGCCCGTTGTTCGGCCGGTGGCAGTCGGTCCACTCGTTGTCGCCGATCGTGTAGACCAGTGGATCCTTGAACTGGTCGAAATCCTGCTTGATCAGCTGAAAGTAATCGTCACTGCAGACGGTTGACCCGCTCTTGATGTCGCCGAGGTGGTTGACCCATTGCACGTCCCGATCGGCGTTGATCTGCGCGATGTTGGCCGGGAATTGAGCGAGCGCGGCGTCGCCGTACGGGATGTCGCCGATGACGGCGAACGTGTAGCCGTCGTTCTGCGAAGCCGCCGCGGGGGTGCTGAGTGCGGCGACGGACAGCATCCCGGCGACGGCCAGGGCTCCGACTCTGGCGAGGTTCAGCCTCTTCATACAGGCTCCTGGTGACTTAGCGTTGTTGAATTGTTACGCCCGGCGCGGCCGGGCATGCACCTTTATCCAACTCGGAGCTTGTTAGCCGTGTGCGCTCGACCAGCTTTCGGCGGACTGACGACTGCGTGAACGCTGCATTCGTACTTCGAAGCCTTGCGTGGGGACCACGGCCTGCTTATGCGAGCCGGTCCTGGATATTCCGACATCAGCGCTGGACGCTTACCATGAGGCGTTTCTCGGCATCCATACACCTGCAAAGGACGCTTCCCGCGAAACGGAGCCGAATTCATCCAATCGTCGATCCAGCGTCGCCTTCGCTGCGCCGATTCCTTGGGTGGCCCGCGACGTGATCGCCGCTGTTCCCGAACAGAAGGGGACCGGCGTCGACCTCCGCGGCCGACGTCATCGGGGTGGTCAGGCGTGTAACGCGGTGCCGCGACGGAACGCTCTTCTGAGTGCGCCGCGAACGAACCAACGGGCTAGACCGCAGCGACGAGCGGACCGTCAATGCAGTGTCTGTCACCGCCCAGCACCTGGCCTCGCCGACCTGGTCCGGCGAGGCCAGGCCCAGCCCCGGTGCGGGTGCCGACCCCACCCGCACCGGGGCTCGGTCCGACATCCGCGGTGCCTGGCTAGGCACGAGCGCCACGGTCGCGTGGCCCGCAAGCTGCTCACGTGTACTGGGGAGGATCGGCGTGGGTGCAGGCCTGGCGGCAGCGATGGTGCCGTTCGTGGTGGTGGCGGCGGCCGGCGCGTACGGTATGGCCATGCTGCAGCGGGTTGGAGACTCGGCTGCCGACGCCACGGCCTCGGCGTCGGCCGCGGTGCAGCACAACACCGGGATCGTGCAGACCGGTGACGGCAGCACCGCGTCGTGGGCACGCGGGTAGCCGTGCCCGGCCACGACAGCAGCGCGGCCTCGGTGTCGGCGGCGCCGATGCAAGTGCCCAAGCAACGCGGGGCCGGTGTCGGGCACAACGCCGGGAACGCGCAGACCGGCGACCACGCCCGGGCGGTCAGCGGTGCGGTGGCGGTGGACTCGCCGGGCACGGTCGATGCGCCGCCGGCCGTGGTGGTGGGGTTGCCACAGCCGGCGGCCCGGGTGTTCGTCGGCCGGGACGAACAGCTGGCCGAGCTTGACCGGCTGGTCCGCTCCGGCGTCGGGGTGGTCACGCAGACGGCGCACGGGCTGGGCGGGGTCGGCAAGAGCGAACTGGCGTTGCAGTACGCGACCTGGCACCGGTCAACCTACCGGGTGGTGTGGTGGGTGCCCGCCGACAGCCCGGAGGCGATCGGGACCGGGTTGGCACGGTTGGCGTACCGGCTGCACCCCGCCCTGCAGGCGACCGCCACCCAGGCGGAGGCGGCCGACTGGGCGTTGGACTGGCTGGGCGGTCACGGCGGATGGCTGCTGGTACTGGACAACGTCGAGGACCTTCGCGAGGTAAGACCACTGCTCAGGCGGCTGTCCACCGGCCACGTGCTGCTCACCACCCGCCGTGACGTCGGCTGGCGGGACATCACCGACCGGTGCGTGCGCCTGGACGTGCTTGAGCCGGCCGATGCCGTGGCGTTGCTGACCCGGCTCAGCGGCCAGGACGACCCGGGCACCGCTGGCGTGCTCGCCGGTGAACTGGGCTGCATGCCGTTGGCGTTGCAGCAGGCCGGGGCGTACCTGCGCCAGACACACACCCCGATGGCCGGCTACCTGCGGCGACTGCGGGAGGACCCGGCCGAGGTACTGTCCTCGCTCACCGCCGGCGACGAGGCCCAACGGGCGGTTGCCCGCACCTGGTCGGTCGCCATCGACCGCATCAGCCAGCAGGCACCGCTGGCGGCGCGGCTGCTGGCCGTGCTGTCCTGCCTGGCCCCCGACGAGCTGCCCCGCGATGTGCCCACCCCACTCGCCGAACCCACCGATGTCGATGCGGCGCTGGCAACGCTGGCCTCCTACGGCATGGTCACCTTGACCGATCGGGCGGTGACCACCCACCGGCTCGTGCAGGCCGTCACCATCAGCCAACTCCGCCGCCGCTCCGACACGGCAACCGAACCGCATGAGGCAGGGCGACGACGACCGGCCGCACCGGCCGGCTGGGACGACACGCTGCACACCGCGATCGAACTGTTGAGCGCCGCCGTACCTCCCGGCAACCCGCAAGACGACCTGATCGGACGGCCCCGGTGGGCCGCGTTGAGCCCCCACGTCACTGCACTGGCGCGGCTGTGTCCCGACCACATCGGTGGCCTTGACCTGGCCGAGTTGCTCGACGCGACAGCGGTGTATGAGGCCGTGCAGCGCCGGGCGGCCGACGCCGAACTGCTGCAGCGGCGTGCCCTGGCGATCACCGAGGCCGCGCTCGGTCTCGACCACCCCGACACGGCAATCCGGCTGAACAACCTCGCGGGCAGCCTGTGGGAACTGGGCCGAGCGGCCGATGCCGAACCATTGCAGCGGCGTGCCCTGGCGATTACCGAGGGTGCGCTCGGTCCCGACCATCCCGACACGGCGATGATGCTGGACAGCCTCGCAGTCAGCCTGCGGGCGCTGGGCCGGGCGGCCGACGCCGAACCACTGCAACGCCGCGCCCTGGCGATCACCGAGGCCACGCTCGGTCTCGACCACCCCGACACGGCAATCCGGCTGAACAACCTCGCGGGCAGCCTGTGGGCGCTGGGGCGGGCCGCCGACGCCGAACCGCTGCAGCGGCGTGCCCTGACGATCACCGAGGCCGCGCTCGGTCCCGACCACCCGGACACGGCGATCACGCTGGACAGCCTCGCGGCCAGCCTGCGGGTGCTGGGCAGGGCCGCCGACGCCGAACCGCTGCAGCGGCGCGCCCTGGCGATCACCGAGGCCATGCTCGGTCCCGACCACCCCGACACGGCGCTTCGGCTGGAGAATCTCGCGGGCAGCCTGTGGGTGCTGGGCCGGGCCGCGCACGCCGAACC
>DATJJB010000705.1:0-2055 GCA_035492655.1 Kutzneria sp.
CTCGGCGACGACGTGCCGCACCCGGTCGAGCGAGAGCGCGACGAGCAGCACGAGGCCGATGTAGATCTTGAACTTCTCCACCTGGAACTGGAGCAGGGTCAGCCCCGTCTGGATCACCTCGGTGAGTGCCGCGCCGAGTACGGTGCCGATCACGCTGACCGCCCCGCCCGCCAGCAGCGTGCCGCCCAGCACCGGCCCGAGGAAGGACGGCAGCAGGAACTGGCCGCCGATGTCGGCGGAGAACGCGCCGTTGTTGATGGCGAGGAGGAAGCCGGCGAGCGCGGCCAGCAGACCGGACAAGGTGTGCGCCTGCACGATCCGGCGCGCGACCGGAATGCCGGACAGCTCGGCGGCCTTGGCGTTCGAACCGGTCATCAGGATCTCGCGGCCGAGCCGGGAGTAGCGGAAGAGCAGCCCGACCAGGAGCGCGGCCACCACCGCGATCGGCACGATCAGCGGGACCGGCGGCCCGCAGACGTTCCCCATGCAGTAGTCGCTGAAGCTGTTGTCGCGTAGGGCGTCCATCCCCGCCGGGTGGACATGGAACGCGACCCCGTCGCCGACCCCGCTGTACATCAGGGAGACCAGCCCGGCCAGGGCGAAGTCCAGCGCGAGGGTGACGACGAAGGAGTTGACTCCGGTGGCCGCGATGGTCCAGCCCGCGGCGGCGCCGACAGCGGCGCCCACCAGCAGGCCGATCAGCAGGCCGATGGGCAGCGACACCGACAGCTTGTCGTAGGCCCAGCCGGTCGCGAACGCCGAGACCATGGCCATCCGGCCGACGGCGAGGTTCATATGTCCCAGTGACAGCACCGAGAGCTGGGCGAGGCCGACGACAAGGAAGACGCTGAGGTCGGCCTGCATCGGCACGATCGTCAGGTCGATGTTGAGGAACTCCGGCCGCAGTGAGCTGAACACCACCACCAGGGCGACGATCACCACCAGCAGGCCCAGGCGCGGGTTCGCCCAGACCGGCAGGGTGCGTACGCTGCCCGGCGCGACGGCCGGCCCGGCCGCGTCGGGCGCCGCCTCGGTAACGGCGCTGGATTGACGGCTCATCGTCATGCCTTCCGGAGGTCGTCGATGGCGTCGTGGTCCCAGTCGATGCCCAGGCCCGGGGTCTGGGGAGCGAACGCCGTCCCGTCCTCGAACAGCAGCCCGGACCGGGTGATCGCGGTGAGCTGGGGGATGTACTCCAGATAGCGGCTGTTGGGCACGGCCGCGCACAGACTCACATGGAGCTCCATCAGGAAATGCGGGCAGACGACGACGTTGTGGGCCTCGGCGAGGTGGGCGACCTTCAGCCAGGGGGTGATGCCGCCGATCCTGGCGACATCCACCTGCACCACTCCGGCGGCCCCCTGCTGGATGTACTCGGCGAACTGGCCGATGGAGTACATGGATTCGCCGACGGCGACCGGGATCGAGGTCGACGCCGCGACCCGGGCGTGCCCGGCGACATCGTCGGCCGGCAGCGGTTCCTCCAGCCACAGCAGATCGAGCGGTTCGAGCAGCCGGGCCCTGCGGATCGCCTCGGCGGCGGTCAGCGACTGGTTGGCGTCGACCATCAGGTCGATGCCACCACCCACCGCGGCCCGGACCGCACCGAGCCGCTCGGCGTCCTCGCTCGGCGACGGCTTGCCTATCTTGATCTTGACGCCGCGTCTGCCCTGAGCGACCGCCGCCCTGGCCCCGGCGACCAGTTCCTCGGTGCTCAGATGCAGCCAGCCGACCTCGGTGTCGTACAGCGGGACCCGGTCGCGGGCGCCGCCGGCCAGCACCCACAGCGGCAGTCCGGCCCGCTTGCAGCGCAGGTCCCACAGCGCGGTGTCGACCGCGGCCAGGGCGAGCGAGGTGATCGCCCCGACCGAGGTGGCCCTGGTGGAGGAGAACAGGTCCCGCCACACCGCCTCGATCCGGCGGGCGTCCTGGCCGAGAAGCCGGGGCAGCAGATAATCCTCCAGCATCGCGACGACCGCGGTGCCGCCGGTGCCAATCGTGTAGGAGTAGCCGGTGCCCTCACCTCCGTCGGCGGTTCCGATCTCCACGAAGATC
>DATJJB010000706.1:0-21076 GCA_035492655.1 Kutzneria sp.
TTCGACCATCCGTGCCTCCTCATGGCTGATGATCACCCAACGCCTGCGAACCGTATTGCGTTCCGCCGGAGCACCGCTAGACCCGATTCCCGTTACCAGGGCGTGATCGGGGTTAATGCACCCGGTCGGTGGAACTGTGCCCGGGCCGACTACTTTGCGCAATCGGCCGAGCAGGTGTCATGAGTGGACGAGCTCGCCCACGAACGTGATGATCGCCTGCGCAGCGTTACCAAGACCGCCCAGGATCTCCTTCACCCAGCCCGCGGAAGCCGCCGGTTGGGCGATGAGCGCGAACAGGACCAGCGCCGCGCCGGCGATGATGAGTACCCTTTTCATCCCTCGTGCACCTTCTTCGTTCGCGGACCCGCACTCGCGGTCCATGATCGACCATGCTGCGGCCGACGTCGCCCAGCGCGAGCGGTGTGTCGCCGGTTCCCGGTTCGGGTTAACTCCGTCGGGGTCGCTGTGAACGGTAGCGTACGCAGCGGTGATCGCAGGTCAGAGTGCGCAAAGGTGTCAACTCGGGCACGAGGTCAGCATGGTGGCCAGCGCGTCGTGCTCGGCCTGGGTCACGAACAGCTGGTAGGTGTGCTTCACGATCACCCAGTTGGTGGCATAGGTGCACCAGTAGGCCTGGTTGGACGGTTTCCAGCTGGCCGGGTCCTGGTCGCCCTTGCCCCGGTTGCTGGCCGCCGAGACGGCCAGCAGCTGCGGCGCGGTCAGGTCGTTCGCGAACTGCGAACGCCGCTCGTCGGTCCACTTGTCGGCGCCGGTCCGCCACGCGTCGGCCAGCGGCACCATGTGGTCGATGTCCAGGTCGGACGCCTTGTCGATCTGCTTGTTGTCGTACGGGCTGGTCCAGTGCCCGCTGGTGGCCCGGCAGGAGGCGTCCTTGCGCACGTCCTTGCCGTCGCGCTCGATGACCACCTCCCGGGTGTCGCAGCCGTTACCCTGCGTCACCCAGTGCTTGAACCGGTCCCGGGAATAGCCGGCCATCGAGTGCTGGGCCCCGATCGGCAGCTCGGCCAACTGCACCTGGGCCGGTGAGGAACCACTGGCGGTAGTCGGCCCGGACACGTCCTTGATGACGAACGCCGCTATCACGAGAACGACAACTCCGGCAAGGGTCAGCAACCATCGGCTCGAGCGCATGCCGAGATCATTTCTTGTCGCCATGCAATTTCATGGGAACCTGGCCGGCATGGCTGACGAAGTTCTGGTGGAATCTCGCGGACCGGTAACGATTGTGTCAATCAACCGTCCGGCCGCCCGCAACGCGGTCAACGGGCCGACCGCCGCCGCGCTGGCCGCCGCGTTCCGCGCCTTCGACGCCGACCCGACCGCCGCCGTCGCCGTGCTGACCGGGACCGGCGGCACGTTCTGCGCCGGCGCCGACCTCAAGGCCGTCGGCACCGCTAACGGCAATACCGTTACTGACGACGGCGACGGTCCGATGGGGCCCACCCGCATGCGCCTGAGCAAGCCGGTCATCGCCGCCGTCAGCGGGCACGCCGTCGCCGGCGGCCTGGAGCTCGCCGCCTGGTGCGATCTTCGAGTGGCCGACGAGACCGCCGTGTTCGGCGTCTTCTGCCGGCGCTGGGGCGTGCCGCTGATCGACGGCGGCACCGTGCGGCTGCCTCGGCTCATCGGCGAGAGCCGGGCCATGGACCTCATCCTCACCGGCCGTCCCGTGGACGCCGCCGAGGCGCTGGCCATCGGCCTGGCCAACCGCGTCGTGCCGGCCGGCCAGGCCCTGACCGCCGCCGTGGAACTCGCCGAGCAGCTGGCGAAGTTCCCGCAGACCTGCCTGCGCAACGACCGGCTGTCGGCCCGTGCGCAGCACGGCTTGTCCGAAGTGGACGCCATCGCCCAGGAATTGGCCTACGGCAAGCAATCCCTGGCCACCGACACCCTGGCCGGCGCCGCCCGCTTCACCGCAGGCGCCGGCCGCCACGGCAAGTTCTGATGGTGGGAAGGGGGCTTTCCTACACTCCGAGTGTAGGAAAGCCCCCTTCACACCACATCAGCTGCCCTGGGCGGTGGGCATGATCGTGACCTGCTCCAGGTTCACGTGGGGCGGCTGCGCGGCCAGGAAGCCGACGAGGCGGGCGACATCCTCGGCCTTGAGCCATTCGAGGCTGTCCTTGACGCCGTCGAGCCACTCGTTCGACGCAGCGTCGGTGACGTGGTCCTGGAGCTCGGTGCGCACCAGCCCCGGCTCGACCGCCGACACCCGCACGCCCTTGGCCCCGAGCTCGGCCCGCAGGGTGCGGGACGCGTGCGTGACGAAGGCCTTGGTGCCGGCGTAGACGGCGAAGTTGGGGTAGATGTTCTTCGCGCCGATGGAGGACGTGTTGATCAGGTCGGCGACACCCTTCGCGGCGGCCGACGCCACCAGCTGCGGCACGAACGCCCCGATGGCGTTCATCAGCCCGGTGATGTTGGTGTCGATCTCCCGCTGCCACAGGTCGGACCGCTGCTGGTCGACCGGCGCCGGCAGCATCACGCCGGCGTTGTTGAACAGCAGGTCGGCCCCGCCGAAGTCGGCGGCGACCCGGTCGGCCGCGGTCTGCACGGAGGCGGCGTCGGCCACGTCGACCGACAGGGCCAGCGCCTGGCCGCCGTTCTTCTCGATCCGGGTGACCAGCTCGGACAGCCGATCGGCCCGCCGGGCCAGCACGACCACGTGAGCGCCCAGCTCGGCCAGGTGCTCGGCGGCGGCCTCGCCGATACCGCTGGAGGCACCGGTGATGACGGCGACGCGACCTTCAAGAACCTTGGACATCTCGGTTTTCCTTACGTCTGAAGTGGGATGCCGCAACACCACCACCGGACGCGGGCGACAACCACTCCCGCTGCTGACTGGTACGCGCAGGGCCACCCACCGAGCGGCCGGACCAGCCACACTGGCACGCATGGACCGCAGCGCCGAGATCGCCGACTTCCTGCGCACCCGCCGGGCCCGGATCAGCCCGGACACCGCCGGGGTGCCGGCGGACGGCCGCCCGCGCCGCGTGCCGGGGCTGCGCCGGGACGAGGTGGCCCGGCTGGCCGGCATCAGCATCGAGTACTACACGCGGCTGGAGCAGGGCCGCGCCGGCAATCCGTCGCCGGAGATCATCGCGGCGGTGAGCCAGGCGCTGCGGCTGGACGGCACCGAACACGAGCACCTGACCAACCTGCTCACCAAGCCCGGCGGGGCGGCCCGCCGCGCGTCGGCGTCCGGCCCGCAACGGGTGCGGCCGGGCCTGTACCTGATGTTGCAGACGCTCGACCACGTGCCGGCGTTCGTGCTCGGCCGGCGGACGGACGTGTTGGCGTCCAACGCATTGGGCCGCGCGGTCCTCACCGACTTCGACGCGTTGCCGCCGGCCAACCGCAACCTCGCCCGCTACCTGCTGCTCGATCCCGAGGCACGCTCAGGTAGCGACGAATGGGAGCGCTACGCCTCGGAGACCGTGGCGATGCTGCGTCTCGACGCCAGCCGGCACCCCAACGACAAGCAGCTGGCCGACCTGATCGGCGAGCTGACCGTGCGCTGCCCGGAGTTCTCCGGTTGGTGGCACGACCACAAGGTGCTGCAACGCACCCACGGCCGCAAGACCTACCGCAACGCGCTCGTCGGCGACCTGGAGTTCCACTACGAGGCGCTGACCCTGCCCGGCGACCCCGATCAGACGTTGTGCGTCTACAACGTCGAGCCGGGGTCGCCGACGGCCGAGCGCATCCAGTTGCTGCGCAACTGGCACGTCCCGGAACCAGTTCGCACCGATATCTGACCCCGCCGCCAGCCCCGAAGATCGCTCGGCCCCGGCGCCAGCACGAACATCGCCCTGCCCAGCCGCCGGCACGAACATCGCTCGGCCCCGCCCCTGCTTCGCCCGGTTGCTGGATTTTCGCCCGCCGCCACCCGACGCAACCACCCACCCGAGCCGGATGCGGCGGGTGAAAATCCAGCAAGGGCGAGGCAGGGGTCACGAGGGGCCGAGCCTGCCCCGCCGGAGGCGGGGCAATTCAACGCTGTGTGTAGGACTGCAGTCCCGGCCGGATGGACTTGTCGTCCAGGAACTGGTGCAGGCCCTGCTGGCGGCCCTGGGTCTTGTCCAGGAACTGGGACTGCTCCAGCTTGGCGTACAGGTAGTCCAGCGCCCCGTCGGTGTCCATGGTCCGCGCGTTGCGGAAGCCGATCTTGGCGGCCCGCAGCACGACCGGGTTCTTGTCGAGCAGCTCACGAGCCAGCTTCTCGACCTCATCCCGCAACTGGGCCAGCGGCACGCTCTGGTTGACCAGGCCCATCTGAGCGGCCTTCTGCCCGTCGAACAGGCGGCCGGTCATGATGTAGAACAGCGCCTCCCGCGAGCCGACGGTGTCGGCCAGCGCCTTGGACACCAGGCCGCCGGGCGGGATGCCCCAGTTGATCTCGGACAGGCCGAACTGGGCCTCGTCGGCGGCGATGGCCAGGTCGCAGCCGATCAGCGGCACGAACGCGCCGCCGAAGCACCAGCCGTTGACCATGGCGATGGTGGGCTTGGCGTAGTTGCGCAGCAGCCGCCAGTGCCACTCGAACGAGTCCCGCCGCACCCGGATCTGCAACGCCTCGTCACCGGACTCGTCGACCTCGCGGAAGTACTCCTTGAGGTCCATGCCGGCCGACCACGCCTCACCGGCGCCGGTGATCACCACCACCCCGCACGAGCGGTCCGCCTCCAGCGTGTGCAGCACGTCGATCATCTCGGCGTTCAGCGTCGGGTTCATCGCGTTGCGCTTGTCCGGCCGGTTGAGCTCGACCCAGCCGATGCCGTCGACCACGTCGACCCGCACGGTCTTCCATTCAGTCATTCGTACCTCCCGGGTAACGTGTTCTGTCGTGTTTTCCCAGCAAGCGCCGGAGCCGCGGCTGAGCTATCTGGTGGGCCGGCTGGACCGGGCCCTGCGACTGCTCATCGAGGACGCGGTGCGCCCGCACGGCCTGACCGTGCCGCAGTACACGACGCTGTCCGTGTTGCAGCGGCAGACCGGCCTGTCCAACGCGCAGCTGGCCCGTCGCGCGATGACCACGCCGCAGTCGATGAGCGAGGTGATCGCGGCGCTGACCAAGGCCGGGCTGATCCGCCGCGAGGCCGACCCGGCGCACGGCCGGATCATGCGCACCGAGCTCACCCCGGCCGGCCAGGCCGTGCTGGCCAAGTGCGAGCCGCTGATCAACGAGATCGAGACCCGCATGCTGGCCGAGCTGGCCACCGGCGACCGCGACCGGCTGCCGCTGCTGCTGCTGAGCTGCGTGCGCATGCTCAGCTCCGGTTCGGAGGGCTGAGCCGGGCCCGCAGCGCCTTCTTGTCCAACTTGCCGACGGTGGTCAGCGGCAGCGCGTCGACCAGCACGATCCGCTCCGGCAGCCACCACCGTGGCACCCGCTCGGCCAGGAACGTCACCAGTTCCTCGGCACACGGCGCGGGCCCGTCCGCCACCACGGCCGCGGCCGGCCGCTCGCCCCACTTGTCGTCCGGGATCGCCACCACGGCTACCTCGGCGACGCCGGGATGGGCGGCCAGGGCCTGTTCGAGGGCCAGCGAGCTGATCCACTCGCCGCCGGACTTGATCACGTCCTTGACCCGGTCGACGATCTCCACGGTGGCGTCCGGGTGGATCACCGCCAGGTCGCCGGTGCGCAGCCAGCCGTCGTGGAACCGGGCGTCGTTGCTGTCGTCATCCGGGTCGAGGTAGGCCCGGATCACCCACGGCCCGCGGGTCTCCAGCTCACCGGTGGTCTTGCCGTCCCATGGCAGCAGCTGGCCCTCCGGGCCGACCAGCCGCACCCGAACGCCGGCCGACGGCTTGCCGACGCGGGTGATCGCGCCGGCCGGGCTGTCCAGGTCGAGGTCGGGCGACTGCACCTGCATGGTGCCGCTGGGCAGCATCTCGGTCATGCCCCAGCCCTTGTGGAAGGCCCAACCGCGACGGGCGATGGCGTCCAGCAGCGACCGGGTCGCGGGCGCGCCGCCGCACAGCACCCGCCGCATCGAGTCCATGCGGTGCGGCTGGCCGACCAGGTCGACCCACACCGTCGGCACGGCCGCGCCGACGGTCACGTGCTCGGCCTCGATCAGCGAAGCCAGGTGTGCGCCGCTGGCGTCGCGGCCGGGCAGCACGAGCTTGGCGTTGGCCAACGCGCTCGTATAGGCCAGACCCCAGGCGTTGACGTGGAACAGCGGCGTGACCGCGAGCAGGACGTCCTCGCGGGACACCGCGTGCGAGTCGACCGTCATGGAGGACAGGGAGTGGAAGAGACAGGCCAGGTGGGACGAGACCACGCCCTTGGGTAGGCCGGTTGTACCACTCGTGTAACAGATCCAGGCCGCGTCGTCGGGCTTCGCCCGCGGCACGAACTCGGCCTCGCGCACCGCTTCAACCAGTGCGTCGTAGCGCGGCGCCGCGGCGAACACCGGATTGACCGGTGCGCCGTCGTCGAGCACGACAACCTGTCCGACCGGTAACCGATCGGACAGTTCGGCCAGCCGGTCGGTCAGCGAGGCGTCCACGAACAGCACCTCGTCACCGGCGTTGCGCAGCTGGTACAGGATCTCGTCGTCGGTCAGCCGGACGTTGACGCCGTGCACCACCCGACCGGCGCAGGGCACGCCGAGGAACAGCTCGACGTGCCGATGTGTGTTCCAGGCGAAGGTCGCGACCCGGCCGCCGGCCGGCACGCCCAGCCCGTCCAGCACACCGGCCAGAGCGGTGGCCCGGCGGCCGATCTCGCCCCACGTCGTGCGCACCGTGCCAGCCGGTGTCGCCGACACGACTTCCACGTGAGCCCCGGTCTCGAGGCAGCGGTGCAGCACCACGTCGAGCGTCAGCGGGACGTCCTGCATCAACGACTTCACGACGGCAACAATATCAGGTTACCTGATATTCGAGAAGGGTTCCGGCGGTGAACTCCCTGTGACGTCGGGGCCGCTGCGCGCTCACCCGGTCGGAGGTTGTGGGACGATGGACGGCGCGATGCCCGCGACGCCTTCCATTCCCCGCTCCAGCGCCGACCCTGCTCCGGTGCCGCTCGGCCCTACGCGCCTGACCCCCGTGGTCACCGCCGAGCCGACCCCCGAGCCGGAGCGCGTCTGGCCGTTCCCGATCAGGACCGCGCTGCTCGGCCTGGCCGGCATGGTGCTGATCGCCGGCGGCGGCATGGGCGCCGGCGCCACGCTGATCCACGACCCGGTGCTGGCCAACGGCGCGTTCAACTGGATCCGCTACGGCCACGGCATGATGCTGGCCACCTGGCTGCTCTACCTCGGCCTCGGCCTGGCCATCTGGGCCTGGATCCGGCTCGGCCGGCACGCTCGGGCCGGCCGCGTCAACCACGCGTACATGATCCGGGTCATCGTGATCTGGATCGCGCCGCTGATGATCGCCCCGCCGCTGTTCACCCGGGACGTCTACAGCTACCTGGCCCAGGGCGACCTGGCGCTGCACGGCCTCGACCCGTACGGCGTCGGCCCGTCGGCGCTGCCCAGCGCGCTGTCCGACAACGTCAGCATCGTCTGGCAGAACACGCCCTCGCCCTACGGGCCGCTGTTCGTGCTGCTGACCAAGGGCATCGTCGCCATCACCGGCGACGGCCTGACCTCGCTGATCAGCGGCGTGCTGCTGATGCGCCTGGTGCTGGCGGTCGGCTTCGCCATGCTGTGGTGGGCGCTGCCGCGGCTGTGCGACCGGCTCGGCGGCAACTCCTCGATCGCGCTGTGGCTGGTCGGGGCCAACCCGCTGCTGGTCGTGCACCTGATCGGCGGCGCGCACAACGACATGCTGATGATCGGCCTGATGGCCGTCGGCGTGGTGTTCGTGCTGGACCGGCGGCATCTCACCGGCATCGCCCTGGTCGCGCTGGCCTTCTCGGTCAAGGCCACGGCCGCGATCGCGCTGCCGTTCCTGATCTGGATCTGGATGGCGCACATCCCGCTCGGCACCCGCAGCTACCGGTTCGTGCGGGCCGCGTTCCCGGCGGTCGGCCTGTTCGGCGGCATCTTCGTGCTGTGCACCCTGGCCGCAGGCGTCGACCTGGGCTGGATCCCGGCGCTGAGCGGCTCGTCCATCGTGATCAACTGGCTGTCCCTGCCGTCCGGCGTCGGGCAGGCGATCTACACCGTGCTCGACTGGTTCGTCGGCGTCGGCGAGGTGCAGCCGTTCGTCACGGTGACCAGGACACTGGGCTCGCTGCTGCTGGTCTACATCCTGGTCCGGCAGTGGTGGCGGGCCCGCGAGGGCGGCAACGACGCCATCCGCCGGGCCGCGATCTGCATGGCCGCCTTCGCCCTGCTCGCCCCGGTCACGCTGCCCTGGTACTTCAGCTGGGCGCTGGTGCTGGCCGCCGGCTTCGCCTGGGGCACCGCCTCGCTCACGCTGGCCGCCTGCGGCTCGGTGTGGCTGCTACTGATCACGTACCCGTCCGGCGGCACCGCGCTGTACGACTGGGGCTACATGTTCGTCATCCTCGGCGTGTCCGTGCTGGCGGCCGTGTCGCTGCTCAAGCCCGATCCGCTCAACCTGTCGCTGCGGTTCATCAGGGACGCCCCGGAGAAGGCGCTGAGGCACCACCCGTGAGCCTGACGGTGTTGGATCTGCCGGGCGCCTACGCCCAGTGCCGACGGCTCAACGCTCACCACGGCAAGACCTTCTACCTCGCCACCCTGCTGCTGCCGGCCGACCGGCGGCCGGCCGTGCACGCGCTGTACGGCTTCGCCCGGCTGGCCGACGAGGTCGTGGACAACCCCGGCTCCTCCCCCGCCCTCGAGCTCGACGCGTTGGAGCGGCGGCTCAAGGCGGCGCTGACCGGGGTCGTGGACCATCCGGTGCTGGCCGCGCTGGCCGACACCGTGGCGCGGTACGGCATCGAGCACACGCTGTTCGAGGAGTTCCTGGCCTCGATGCGGATGGACCTGCACCAGTGCGAGTACGCCTCGTACGCCGAGCTGCGGACCTACATGCGCGGCTCGGCCGAGGTGATCGGGTTGCAGATGCTGCCCGTGCTCGGGGCCGAGGACGGCGCGGAGCCGTACGCCGCCGCGTTGGGCGAGGCGTTCCAGCTGACCAATTTCCTGCGTGACGTGGCCGAGGACCTCGACCGCGGCCGGGTCTACCTGCCGGCCGACGAGCTGGCCGCCTTCGGTGTCGACCGGGCGCTGCTGGAGTGGTGCCGGGCGTCGGGACGCCGGGACCGGCGCGTACGGGCCGCCATGGCCCACCTGGCCGCCCGTACGCGGGCCGTGTACCGGCACGCCGCACCCGGCATCGCGCTGCTGGCCCCCGAGTCGCGGCCGTGCGTCTCCGTGGCCTTCACCCTGTACCAGGGCATCCTCGACGAGCTCGCCGCCGCCGACTACGACGTGTTCGGCCCGCGGGCCGTGGTGCCGACCAGCCGCCGGCTCGCCGTCGCGTTGCCGGGGCTGGTCCGCGCGCTGCTTGCCCGTTAGTTCTGGTCGTGCTCGCCGGCCAGCCGGCACGCTTCCTTCGCGTCGGCCGGGGTGACGCCGTTCGTGGTCATGTAGTTCACGCACGTCGCCTTGGCCAGCACCGCGCCGAAGGCGCAGCCGGTGACCGCCTGCTGGGTCGGCTTCTCGTAGTGGCCGGCCAGGTACTGGATGCAGTCCTGGGCCGCCGCCTGGGCCGGGGCCGCGGTCAGCAGCGGCGCCGCCGTCCCGGCGAGCAGAGCGACCGCGATGCCGGCCGTACGGGCCATCCGTGACATGGGGTGGGTCCTCTCAGTGGGGATGTGCCACCCCACCGCCGCCCGCGCCCCCGCTTCAAGCCCGCCCACCCCTTCGAGCGACGCCGATCACCCGGTCGAGGCCATTGACGTCAGGAAGGGACCATTCCTCGCACTGAACGAGAGGAATGGTCCCTTCCCAACATCAAAGGCTTGCCAGGTTCGGGTGGCAGGCGTATAAGCGCGGGGTCAGAAGGCAGAGGCCTGGGCGCGGCGCTTCACCTCGCGGCCCCGGTCGCCGCGCAGCGCCTCGACGGGCGTGCCGGGCAGGGAGTCGTCCGCGGTGAACAACCAGGTCAGGATCTCGTCCTCACGGTAGCCCGAGTCCTTGAGCACGGTGATGGTGCCGGACAGGCCCTTCACCACCTCGCCCTCGTCGGACAGGAACAGGGCCGGGACGATCAGGATGCCGTTGCGGCGGCAGGCCAGCAGCTGGCCGTCCCGCAGCATCTGGTGCACGCGCGTGATGGGCACGCCCAGTCGCTCGGCGACATCGGGCAGGGGCAGGACTTCCAGCTCATCGCTGAGCACGTCGGCAGCGACAGGAATGGCACTCACGCGGTCACGATGCCACAGGCCGGGCCCGGTTGCCGAGTCCGATTCGCCTCCTTCACAGCTACCGTCGGGGGACTCGCCTACCATCGTGTGCCGTGGGAACCCAGAGCGCGAACCTGATCGGGGGGCTGCTTGAGCAGCGGTACCGGGTCAACACCCTGCTGGCGCGCGGCGGGATGTCCACGGTCTACCGGGGTGTCGACACCCGACTGGAACGGCCGGTGGCCATCAAGGTGATGGATCCGAGGTTCTCCGACGACCAGTCGTTCATCGACCGGTTCGTCCGTGAGGCCCGCACTGCTGCGCAGCTGCACCACCCGGGCGTCGTCGGCGTCTACGACCAGGGCGTCGACCGGTCGCCGACCGGCGACAACGTCTTCCTGGTGATGGAGCTGGTCGACGGCGGCACCCTGCGTGACCTGCTCAGAGAGCGGGGGGCGCTGGAGCCGGCGCTCGCGCTGAGCGTAATGGAGCAGGTGCTGTCGGCGCTGGGCGCCGCGCACCGGGCCGGCCTGGTGCACCGGGACGTGAAGCCGGAGAACGTGCTGATCGGCCGCGGCGGCGCGGTCAAGGTCGCCGACTTCGGCCTGGTGCGGGCCATGGCCAGCGCCAACACGACCAGCGACGACATGATCCTGGGCACGGTGGCGTACCTGTCGCCGGAGCAGGTGGCCACCGGGGCCTCCGACCCGCGCAGCGACGTCTACTCGGCCGGCATCCTGCTGTACGAGATGCTCACGGGCGTGCCGCCCTACACCGGCGACAACCCGATCTCGGTGGCGTACCGGCACGTGAACGACGACGTGCCGCCGCCGAGCGAGGCGGCCACCGGCAGCATCCCGCCGGCGCTGGACGACCTGGTGCTGCGGGCGACCCG
Organism: Kutzneria sp.; assembly: GCA_035492655.1. GTDB lineage: Bacteria > Actinomycetota > Actinomycetes > Mycobacteriales > Pseudonocardiaceae > Kutzneria. The sequence goes on from DATJJB010000706.1 coordinate 11,196, forward strand.
CCGGGACCCGTCGCTGCGGCCGCTGGACGCCGACGCGCTGCTGGCCGAGGTGCAGATCACGGCCCTGTCGCTGGGCCTGCTGACGGTGCCGGTGCCGATGGTGAAGTCGAGCCCGCAGCCCGACGCCACGATCCGGGTCCGCGACGACGGTCCGCCGACGGAGAAGTTCAGCCCGATCACGGCGGCCACGCCGGCGCCGCTGCTGGCGCCGACGATGCCCGCCCCGATGGCGCCCCCACTGAACCCCCCGCCGATGGGCGGCCCCATGGGCACCCGGGCGATGTCACGGGCCGACATGGAGGCCAACGCCGTCACGGCGCGGCATGCGCCGATCCGGGCCCAGTCGCCGGTCGACCGCTACCAGCAGCAGCGCACCAAGAGCCGGCGGGCCTTCTACATCTGGATGGCCGTGATCGTCGTGCTCGCGGCCGCCGTGGCCACCACGGCGTGGTGGCTGGGCTCGGGCCAGTGGGCGCAGGTGCCGACGGTCAAGGGCCTGCAGACGTCCGTGGCCGAGCAGAAGGTGCGCGACGCCGGCCTCCAGTACACCGAGAAAAACGTGCACAGCAACGACGTGGCCAAGGGTCTCGTGGCCAACGTGGACCCGGGCGAGCAGCAGCAGGTGCGCCGGGGCACCTCGGTCGAGCTGAGCGTGTCGCAGGGCAAGCCGGTGGTGCCGAACGTGCCACCCGGGGCGGACCAGGCCGTGGCCAACAAGCTGCTGATCGACCAGGAGCTCCAGTCGCTGCGTGACGCGAGCAAGGACGAGTTCAGCGACAACATCCCGGCCGGCAAGGTGGTCAAGCTGCTGCCGGCCGCCGGTTCCCAGGTCAACGTGGGCAGCGGGGTCGTGGTCGTGCTGAGCAAGGGGCCGGCCCCGAAGAAGGTGCCCCCGGTCGTCGGCCTGCCGCACGACCAGGCGTTCCAGCAGTTGCAGCAGGCCGGTCTCGAGCCGGTGGACGGGCCGGCCGAGTTCAGCGCCACCGTCGACGCCGGCAAGGTGATCCGCACCGACCCGCCGGCCGGGCAGACGGTCGCCGGCGGCAACAACCAGGTGACCGTGGTCGTGTCCAACGCGGTGGTGGTGCCGGACCTGAAGGACATGAGCGCCGACGACGCCCGCAACACCCTCAAGGCGCTCAATCTGGACATCGATGTGCAGGGCTTCTTCGGCGGCAAGAACGGCCGGGTCTTCGCCCAGGACCACGCGCCCGGCACTCGGGTCCCGGCCGGCACGAAGATCACCGTGACCGTGTTCCCGTGACCTAGACTCGGCTGATGATCGGGACTCGGGGACGCGTCACGGGACGGATCGGCCCGGGGTTGGTCGGCGAGGTGATGATCGCCGTCCGCGGCGGGGCCGAGGCCTTCTACGCGCACCCGATCGAACCGGACGAGACGATCGAGCCCGGCGTGCAGGTGTTGGTCGTCGACTTCGAGCCGCCGCGCACTGTCTACGTGGAACGGTGGCGGCCCCTTCTCCCCTGATCGGGCGAAGGGGCCCCGGCCGTTGTTGCCCTTGGGGTGCAACAAGAAGCTCCGTTGCCGTTTCTGCCCCTAAGTGTGTGTCAAGTGACATGTACGAAGTGGGAACCGAGGAATAGCGTCAGGGCTCCAAGGTGCGCCGGGAAGTCTGGTCGGCATCCACGACAGAGGGCGTGGGGCGCACCGGCACGCCTCATGCGCAGAGGGGGCGTCACAGAAAGATGAACGCGAACGTGTTGGCCATCGTCGGGGCGGCCGTGGTCGTCCTGATCCTGCTGTTCATCATCCTCCGGGTGCTCTGGCGGGTCGCCGAGCCCAACGAGGCGATGATCATCTCCGGGCTGGGGGCCAAGCGCATCCAGGTCGGCGAGGACAGCCTCGGGTTCAAGATCGTCACCGGCAAGGGCACGCTGGTGCTGCCGGGCTTCCAGACCGCGCGCCGGCTGTCGCTGGACACGCGGTCGGCCGAGATCGTGGTGTCCTGCGTGACCAAGCAGGGCATTCCGGTCCGGGTCCAGGGCGCGGTGATCTACAAGGTGGGCGACGACTTCGTGTCCATCGCCAACGCCGCGCGCCGCTTCCTCGACCAGCAGAACGCCATGGACACCCGGATCCACAGCGTCTTCGCCGGCCACCTGCGCTCGATCATCGGCGCGCTGACCGTGGAGGAGCTGATCCGCGACCGCGAGCGGCTCACCGCCGAGGTGCGCAGCTCGTCGGCCAACGAGATGAGCAAGCTGGGTCTGGTGGTGGACTCGTTGCAGATCCAGGAGATCGACGACGCGTCCGGCTACATCGCCAACCTGGGCAAGCCGCACGCCGCCGCGGTCGCCGCGCAGGCCCGCATCGCCGAGGCGCAGCGGGACCAGGAGGCCACCGAGGCCGAGCAGATCGCCGCGGCCAACAAGGCGTCGGCGTGGCGCGACAGCCAGATCAAGCAGTCCTCGTTCCAGGCCGAGATCGACCAGGTGTCGGCCCGCACCAAGCAGGCCGGCCCGCTGGCCGAGGCGACCGCCCGCCAGGAGGTCGTCGTGCAGGAGACGAAGGCCGCCCAGCTGGAGGCCGACCTGTCCGAGCAGCGCCTGCAGTCGCAGGTTCGCAAGCCGGCCGACGCCAAGGCGTACGAGACCCGGACCCTGGCCGACGCCGACCGCGACGCCCAGATCGCCCGCGCCCAGGCGCAGGCCAAGGAGACCGAGCTGCGCGCCGCGGCCGACGCCACGCGCGTGAAGCAGGCCGCGTCGGCCGAGGCCGAGGCGACCAAGGCCCGCGGTGAGGCCGAGGCCGCCGCGACCAGGGCCACCGGTGAGGCCGAGGCCGCCGCCGCTCGGGCGCAGGGTCTGGCCGAGGCGGAAGCCGCCCGCGCCAAGGGCCTGGCCGAGGCCGAGGCCATCCAGGCCCGCGCCGCCGCGCTGGCCGAGAACCAGGAAGCCGTTGTCGCGCAGGAACTCGCCGAGAACTGGCCGGCCATCGTGGCCGCCGGCGCCAGCGCGTTCTCCAACGTCGACAACATGGTGGTGCTCAACGGCGCCGAGGGCGTCACCGAGCTGTTCACCAAGGCCCTGTCGCTGGGCGGGGCCGGCTTCGGCATGGCCCGTCAGCTGATGGACTCCATGCAGCTGGCCAAGCCGGTAGCCGAGAAGGCCGCCACCAACGGCTCGGTCGACGACGACTTCGGTCTCGCCCTGCCGAAGCCGGAGAAGTAGCCGGTACCGTCGGTTCCCATGAGGGGACTGGTACTGGGCGGCGGTCTCGCCGGCACGCTGGCGGCCGCCGCCCTGGCTGAGCACTGCGACAACGTCATGATCGTGGAACGGGACCGGATGCCCTCCGGTCCCGTTCCGCGTAAAGGGGTGCCGCAGAGTCGGCACGTGCACAACCTGATGTCGAGCGGCGCTCGCGCCATCGACGACCTGCTGCCGGGGACCATCGACGCCCTGGTGGCGGCCGGCGGGCAGCGCATCGACGTGCCGCGGCGGCTCGTCTCGCACGCGCTGGGCACATGGAACCGGCGCTACGCCAGCAACCAGACGTTCGTCTCGGCTTCGCGGCCGCTGCTGGACTTCGTGGTGCGGCAACGGGCCTTGGCCACCGGCCGGCTCGTGTTCGTCGAGGGCGCCGACGTGATCGGGCTGACCGGTGGGGCCGGCAAAGTCACCGGCGCGGTGGTGCGGGACCGGGAATCGCGTCGGTCGTCGGAGCTGGCCGCCGACTTCGTGGTGGACGCCATGGGCCGGTCGTCGGCGGTGCCGGGCTGGCTGACCGATCTCGGTCTGCCGGCCGTGCCCGAGGAGCGCTTCGGGGTCGGAATCGCCTACGCCAGCCGGACCTTCCAGGCGCCGCCCGGCACCGACCCGGAGTTCCCGGTGATCAACGTGGCGCCCGATCCGCGGATCGACCGGTACTCGCGGGGCGGTGTGCTGATGCCCGTCGAGGACGGCAGGTGGATCGTCACCTGCGCCGGGCTGCCCGGTGGCGAGCCGCCGACCGACGAGGACGGGTTCATGGCGTTCGCCCGCAATCTGAGTCATCCTCTACTGGCCGACCTGATGGCGGGCGCGACACCGCTGGGACCCGTCGCCGGGCACCGGACCGCCGACAACCGCCGGCGGCGCTACGACACCGTTCGGCCATGGCCCGAGGGCTTCGTCGTGGTCGGCGACGCCGCCAGCGCATTCAATCCGGTGTACGGGCACGGCATGTCCGTCGCCGCACGCAACGCTTTGTCCATCCGCAACGGGCTTCGACGGCACGGCGATGTGGCTGGCACCGCGCGGATCATCCAGGCTTCGGTGACCGCCGGCGGGCTCGATGCGTGGCAACTGGCCGTCGGCCAGGACACCCGGAGCGAGCAGCGACTGGCCGAGGAGACGCCGGACCTCAAGACCCGGCTCCTCTACGCCTACGCCGACCGGATGGCCACCGCCGCCCGTGGACGGCAGGAGCTGTTCGCGTTGCAGCTGGACGTCTACACGCTCACTTCCCCGGCCAGCCGGGTCTTCTCGCCGTCGGCCGTGCTGGGGACTCTGCTCGGCGCTGTCGATCCGCCGCTGCTGGAGCCGCCGCTCACCTTGTCGGAGCGGCGGGTCCTTGATCCGTTGTGAGACGCTGCCCTGGTGATCGCCAAGCTCCAGTGCGTGGTGTTGGACTGCGCCGATGTCGTTGAGCTGTCCCGGTTCTACCACTCGCTGCTCGGCGGTGTGGTGAACCAGCCAGATCCCCGGTGGTCGCTCGACGACGACTGGGCGACGCTGCATCTCGAGGACGGACTCGTGCTGGCCTTCCAACGGGTCGAAGACCATCGGCCGCCGCGGTGGCCGGACGCCGCGCACCCGCAGCAGTTCCACCTCGACCTGGGGGTCGAAGACCTGGGGCGGGCGCAGGAGGATGTCCTGGCGCGGGGTGCGACGCTGCTGGACGAGGGCGACGGCGCGCGGAGTTGGCGGGTCTTCGCGGATCCGGCGGGGCACCCGTTCTGCCTCGTCCTGGAGCCGGCCCGCTAGCTGCTGGCGTCGATGGCGGCCTGGAGGGACTGGGCGTAGGCCTCGCTGGTCGCGGTGGCGCCGGAGACAGTGTCGATCTTGGCGCTCTGGGCCTGGAGTGCCTCCTGGCGCAGGGTGGGGGCGGCGGCCTCGGCGATGCGCTGGCTCCGACGGTCCGACGGCGTCTCGATCACCTGTACGTCGGTGATGGTGCTGCCGTTGAACGTCGCCTGCACGCGGTACGGTCCGAACTCCGTCTCGACCTCGGAGCCGGCGACGGTCCGGGTGCCGCTGGCACCGCTCTGGCCGCCAGGGCTGCTGGGCGGGCTGGCGCTGGTCGTATTGCTAGCGCCGCTAGATCCGCTGGAGGTGCTGGCGGCGCTGGAAACCGTGGCGACGCTCGGGTGGTAGCGGAGCAGTGGAACCAGGCCGGCGGCGGTGAGCACCAGGGCTATGGCGGCTCGTCGCATGGGGAGGATCCCTTTCCGGTTCAGGCCGCGAACGCGAAGCGCTCGGCGTGGCATTGGTCGGCGGGCACGTCCAGCGCCCGCAAGGTGGTCAGGACGGCGTCGGTCATGCCGGGCGGCCCGCAGACGAAGACGTCCCGCGCCCGCACGTCCGGCACCAACTCGGCGAGGTGGGCGGCGCTGAGCAGCTGGTCGTCGATCGGGCCGACGACCATGTGCAGCCGCGCCCCGGTGCGCTGCGCCAGGTGTCGGAGCTCGGCGGCCAGCACCGTGTCCTCCCACTGGTTCGCGCGGTAGACAACGGTTACGTCCCCGCGCAGTTCCTCCATCAGCGCACGGATCGGCGTGATGCCGACGCCGCCGCCGATCAGCAGCGCGCCGCGCCGGCCGCGCTTGCTCGACGTGAACGAGCCGTACGGCCCCTCGGCGAAAACCCTGGTGCCGGGCCGAATCGTGCGCAGCCAGGCACTGCCGTCACCTAACGCCTTGACCGTTATCCGCAGGCCGCGACCGTCCGGCATCGCCGACAGCGAGTACGGATGCGCCTCCCACCACCGGTCCTTGGTCAGGAACCGCCACAGGAAGAACTGCCCGGCCCGCGCCGGCAGCTCGGCCAGCCGCCGACCAGTGATGTACACCGACACCACGCTCGGCGACTCCGGCACCACCCGGTACACCCGTAGCTGGTGACGGGCGTTGCGCCACAACGGAAGCAGCACCCGGGCCAGCAGCACCACGGCCAGCGCCGCCCCGTAGATCGTCCACCAGTAGGCCGTCGCGATCGGCGAGCCGACGAAGTCCCGGCCGGTCGTGACCTGGTGCAGGAACCCGAGAATCACCGCCAGGTAGGCGTACAGGTGCACGAAGTGCCAGGTCTCGTACCGCATCCTGCGCCGGGCCGCCCGGGCTGAGGTCACCGCGACGACCACCAGCAGGATCATCGCCACCGTCGCCTTGAGCACGTCGTCGGTGTCGAACACCAGCGTGCCCACCTCGCTCAGCACCGGACTGCCGTCGCCAGCGGCGTAGCCCAGCGTGATGAACACGACGTGGGCCAGCAGCAGCCACAGCACCCAGAAACCGGTCCAGCGATGCCAGCGGGTCAGCTGGTCCATGCCCAGGCCGCGGTCCAGCCAGGGCAGGCGGGCGATCAGGACCAGCTGGAACACCAGCAGCAACGCCCCGTACAGGCCGGTCGCCCGGCCGAGCACGGTCAGCAGGTTGTCGTTCAGGCCGCCGTCCATCACCAGCAGGTCGGTCACCCACATCGCGTTGACGCCCAGCAGGGCCAACAGCCACTGAGCCGTGGTCAGCCCCCGGGTGCGGGCGGCGGTCGTCATCGCTGTCACGGATCCGAGTCTTGCCGCGTCAGGTCAGAGCTCTATCCGGAGAAGCTGTCGGTGAGCTGTGCGTGGAACTACTCATGCGCCCCGCGTCCTCGCGCCGCTACCGTCGGCGACATGCGGGGGCTCATCGTGCTGTTGGTAGTGGTCGCGGCCGTGGCCGGCGGTGCCACCTGGCTGCTGTGGCCCCGTGGGGCCGGCACCAAGGAGACCGACCGTCAGGCCCGGACCATCGCCGAGGCCATCGCCTATCCACGCCAGGCCGACGCCATGGGCTACGCCCGTGCGCTGATCGCCGTCAACCACATCGGCGCCCAGGTGTTGGAGGCCACCGACATCCAGCACACCGACGTGCAGAAGCCTCGGGTGCATCTCGTCATGCGGATCGACTACACCACCTGCGGCCGTGGCTCCATCCTCACGTGCAACGAGGTTTCCGGCACCGTGTGCTACGGCTTCGACCTCAACTACTACCAGCCGCTCAACGGCCCGTCGGTCGTCGACTGCCCGTCGAACGCCCCGATCATCCCGCCGCCGTTGCCCCGCACCGACATCCCCACCGGCACCGACGACGCCCTGAAGGCCATTCTGACTTCGCTGCCTCCGTCACCCACCGAGGCCCAGGTCACCGCCGCCCTCGCCGGTCTGCCCAAGCCCGTCGTCGACCCGCAGACCAAGCTCGCCGGCATTCCGCCCGCCGTGAACTCCGAAGTCCACGGCACCGATGTCTGGGTATCCGTCCGCGGCGGCACCTACGACTGTGTGCTGGGCCTGCGGGAGGACGGCAAGTCGTCGGTCTGGTCCCCGTCCCGCGTCCAGCTCGAGCCCGGCGAGTACGGCTGCTCCCCGGGCAGCGCCAAGACCCTCGCCCACACACCCCCGGCGCACTGAGGCCGCACTCAGGCCAGGGCCTGCACGGACTGCCGGTAGCGGGCGTAGATGTCGTCGAAGCGTTGCGCGCCAAGGGGGTCGCGGGTGAAGCGGCGGTCGACGCGAACGGTGTCAGCGACAGCGCTCTCCAGATCAGGCCAGACGCCGATGCCGAGGCCGGCGAGCACCGCCGCGCCGCGGGCGCCGGCCTCGGTGGTGTCGGTGATCTCGATGTCGACACCGAGGCCGTCGGCGAACAGCTGGGGCCAGACGGAGCTGCGGGAGCCGCCGCCGGAGAGGCGGGCGACGGGGCCGGTGGGGAAGGCCTCGCGGAGGGCCTCGACGTGGGTGCGGTGGTTGCACACGACGCCCTCGTACAAGGCCCGAAGCAGGTGGCCGCGGGAATGCCAGCCGCGCATGCCGAGGAAAGACGCCGAAGCACCGGGGCCGTGCGGGGAGCCGTAGAGGAACGGGTGGAAGACGATGTCGGACGGATCGCCGGCCACGGACCGGATCTCGGCGTCGATCTCGTCGTGCGGAATGGGACCGGTGACGGTGCGCAGCAACCAGTCCAGATTGGTCGCGGACGCCGGCGAGGTGGACATGTTGAGCCAGCGGCCGGCGGTCAGGAATCCCCTGGCCTGCCAACGGGTGTCGGTGGAGACGGCGTCGGAGATGACCTGGTTGATGCTGAACGTGCCGGCCATCAGGGAGAGCTGGCCGGCGTGCAGGATGCCGTCGCCGATCGCCGCGCCGTCCACGTCATGGGCCCCGACGACAACCGGGGTGCCGACGGCGAGGCCGGTACGCTCGGCAGCCTCGGGGGTCACGGTGCCGGCAACGTCCGAACAGCCGCGAATCGGCGGTAGCTTGTCGCGTAAACCGCTGAGCCCCAACAACTCCAGGGCGCGGTCGCTGTACTCCCCCGTGCGCACATCGCAGAACGAGGCGCAGGCTTCGGTGCGGTCGGTCGCGATCTCGCCGGTCAGCTTGAGCCGCAGCCAGTCCTTGCAGAACAGCAGCCACCGCGCCGAGTCCATCACGGACGGCTCGTGGCGCAGCAGATACGCCGCGAGCGCTGCCGGAGCGCCTTCGAAGGGAACGAGCCCGGTCAGCGCCAACAGTTCGTCATACTGCGGCCGCCAGCGGTCAACCTCTTCGTGGGCCCGGGAATCCATCGCAGTGATGCCGGCGCGAACCGGCTTTCCGTCGGCATCGACCAGATACAGGCCATCGTTGTGGCCGACGACACCGACCGCCAGTACCGGACCGGGAGCGTCCACAATGCACTGTCGAATGGCGTCGGCCGCCGCCGCCCACACGTCGTCCATGTCCCGTTCGACCCAGCGGGGATGCGGATTCACCGTGGGACAACGGGTTGAGCCGACCGCGACCGCCTGCCCGGTGTGATCGAACAGGACGGCTTTGGTCGCCGTCTGGCCGGCGTCGACGCCGAGCAGATAGCCCGTCACAGCGAGGCGATCCGTTCGGCGACAAGCCGTGCCGAGGTTCGGTTGGCGTCCAAGGTGTCACCGGCGTAATGCGGGGTCAGGGTGACGTTGTCCAGCTTGCGCCACGGCGAATCCACGGGTAGCGGCTCCTCGTCGTAGACATCGAGCGCCGCGCCCGCGATACGGCCCTCGGCCAGCACGCGGTACAGGTCGTCGTAGTTGACCAGCCGGCTGCGCCCCACGTTGACGAAGTACGCCGTGGGTTTCATCAGTGCGAACAGTTCCGCGCCGATGAACCGTTCGTTCTCCGGCGTCACGCGGGCTTGCAGGCTCAGGAAGTCCGACTCCGCGAACAGCTCCGGCAGTTCGACCCGCTGGGCACCGAACTCCGCCAGTTCTTCGTCGTAGACAAAGGGATCGTGCACCAGCAGCCGCGGGCCGAAGCCCGCCAGCTTGCCCGCCAACTGCCGGCCAACGTGCCCGAAGCCGACCAGCCCCACCGTCGATGACCCGATTTCCCGCCCCGGCGAAGGAAATTCCTTCCGCCAGCCGCCCGACTTGACCGACGCGTCCGCGCGGGCAATGTCCCGGGCCTCGGACAGCATCAGGCCGATCGTCAGCTCCGCCACCGCACTCGCGTTACGCCCGGCCACGCCGAACACCTCGATGCCGCGCTCCCGCGCCGCCTCGCGGTCCACGTTCTCCAGGCCCGCCCGGGCCACCACCACTGCCTTCAGGTTCGGTGCCGCCGCCAACACCGCCTTCGGCACCGGCGCGTAGTGC
>DATJJB010000707.1:0-9862 GCA_035492655.1 Kutzneria sp.
CCGCTGGCCGGCGCGCTGTCCGACCGGATCGGGCGGCGGCCGCTGCTGCTGTTCTTCGGCGTCGCCGGCTCGGCGTCGACGGTGTCGCTGATGATGCTGCTGGCCGACACCCGCTCGGCGGTCCAGGCGTTCCTGATCATGATGGGCTCGCTGGTGATCGTCACCGGCTACACCTCGATCAACGCCGTGGTGAAGGCCGAGCTGTTCCCCACCAACGTGCGGGCCATGGGCGTCGGCCTGCCGTACGCGCTGACCGTGGCGATCTTCGGCGGCACCGCCGAGTACATCGCGTTGTGGCTCAAGCAGGCCGGCCACGAGCAGGTCTTCTTCTACTACGTGTCCACCTGCATTCTCATCTCGCTGTTCGTGTACGTCTTCATGCCGGAAACCACCAAGAAATCCACGCTGGATGGTTAGGTGGGGATCGTGCGCGTGCTACTGGTCGAGGACGACGACGGCGTCGGCGATGCGCTGGTCGAGGCGCTTTCGGCGGCCGGCCACCGGCCGACCCGGGCCCGGCGCGGCGCCGACGCGCTGACCGGGCACCACCACGCCGACCTGGTGCTGCTCGACCTCGGGCTGCCCGACCTGCACGGCCTTGACGTGCTGCGCAAGCTTCGGAAGGTCACCGACCTGCCGGTGCTGGTGCTGACCGCGCACGGCGACGAACGCTCCGTCGTGCGCGGCCTGCGCCTCGGGGCCGACGACTACCTGGTCAAACCGGTCCGGCTGGCCGAGCTGCTGGCCCGGATGGAGGCCGTCTCCCGGCGGGCGGCGGCTCGGGCCACGCCGCCGCCGTCCGTCGTGGAGATCGACGACGTGCGGATCGACCTGCACGCCCGGCAGGTTCATGTCGGCGGCGCGTTGATTCCGTTGACCTCCAAGGAGTTCGACGTGCTGGCGGTGTTGGCCGTACGGCACGGGGCCGCCGTCAGCCGGCAGTTGCTGATGGACGAGGTGTGGGGCGACGCGTACCTGGCGATCTCGCGGTCGCTGGACGTCCATGTCGCGCAGCTGCGGGGCAAGCTGCGGCGGCCCGGGCTTTTGACGACCATCCGCAACTTCGGCTACCGGCTCGGTTGACATGCGTACCCGGTTGTTGGTCGTGCTGCTGGCCTTCTCCGTCACGGCGGTGGCGGCCTTCGCCTGGCCGCTGCTGTTGGTGACCGCCCGCGAGCGGACGCAGCAGCTGGCCATCGGGCGGACCGCCGACCTGGCCCGGTTCGCGGGTTTGGCCCAGCAGGACGATTCCGCGCAGCTGGTCAGCGAGGTCAACCGGTACAGCGCGTTGTACGGCGAGCCCGTGATCGTCGTCGACGCCTCTCGGCAGCCCATCGTCGCCGCGGGTCTCTCGGTCGACGACGTCGCGCCGGTGATCGACGCCGCGCTGCGCAACCAGCCCTTGCCGGCGCTGGACACCGTGTTGCCTTGGTCCACTTCGGACGTTCTCGTCGCCCGCCCGATCGGCACCGGCTCCCGGGTGATCGGCGCCGTCGTCATGCGGGCCTCCGTCCGCGCCGCCGCGGCCGACGTTCTTCGTGGCTGGGCCTGGATTCTCTCCGGCGCTTTCGCCGCCCTGGTCGGTTGCGTGCTGCTGGCCCTCGTCGTCGCCCGCTGGGTTCTTCGGCCGCTGGCCGAGCTCTCCCTCGGCCTCCGCGCCGTCGCTGCCGGCCAGCCCCATGCCCATGTTCCTGGACGTCTCGGTCCTCGCGAACTCCGTGAGCTGGCTTCGTCGTTCAACCGCATGTCCGACGCCGTCAGCGAAGCCGCCGAGCAGCAGCACCGGCTCATCTCCGACGCCTCTCACCAGCTCCGCAACCCGTTGGCCGCCTTGCGCTTGCGCGTCGACTCCCTCGCCCCTCGCGTCGTACCCGCCGGCCAGTCCTCCTACCGCTCAGCGGTTTCCGAGGTCGAGCGCCTGGAGTCCCTTTTGGACAGTCTGCTGGCCATGGCCCACGCCGAGCACACCGCCACCCTGCTCGCCGCCTCCGCCGACCCTTCCGTCTGCGTGCCCGCCGTCGTCGTCCTCGAACGCCTCGACGCCTGGTCCGTGTCTGCCTCTGCCGCCGGCGTTTCCCTGCTCCCCGGCGACATCGACACCTCGTTCGAGGTCCGCTGCCCTGAACACGACCTCAGCCAGGTCCTCGATGTAGTGCTCGACAACGCCATCAAGTACGGCGGCACCTCGGTGACCGTGTCGTGCACGCCGTCGTCCATCACCGTCGTGGACAACGGCCCCGGGCTCAGCACAGAGGAGCTCCCCTTGGCCACCACCCGCTTCTGGCGTTCCCGGCAGGCCAGCCACCCCCAGGGCAGCGGCCTCGGCCTGCCGATCGCCGAGCGGTTGATCACCGCCAGGGGCGGCCGCCTCTCCCTCCGGGCCGCTTCCTCCCTTCCCGCCACCGCGCCGGCCGCCACTCCGACCGGCCTGGCCGTGATCATCGAGCTGCCGTCATGAAGCGCCGCGCCTTCCTGGCCGCCCTGGCCGGCGCTCTCGCCGCCGGCTGCACCGGCACCGGGTCCACCCGCTCGCTGACCATCGCCGCCGGTGAGCCCCAGGGCTTCTACCTCGCCTTCGGCCGACTGCTGGCCGCCCAGATCAACTCCGCCCAACCTTGGCTTCGTTGCACCGCCGTGGAAACCACGGCCAGCCTGGCCAACATCGACCTGCTCCGCGCCGGCAAGGCCGACCTCGCCCTCGTGCTGGCCGACGCCGCCCGGGCCGCCGACTCGGCCCAGCCGCCCTTCACCACCGCCGTCGACCTACGCGCCCTCGGTCGCGTGTACGAGAACTACCTGCAACTGGCCGTCCTCAACGACTCCCCGTACACCAAGCTGTCCGATTTGGACGGTCGCAGCATCTCCCTCGGCGCCACCGGCTCCGGCGCGTCCCTCACCGGTGACCGCATCATCGCCGCCGCCGGCATCAGCCCCCGCGTGCAGCACCTTCCATTGGCCGACGCCGTTTCCGCCCTCTCCGCCCGCACGATCGACGCCCTGCTGTGGTCCGGCGGCGTCCCCACCCCCGCCCTCGCCACGCTCGATGCCGCCGTCGGCATCCGCCTACTTCCCCTCGACGGCGTCCTCCCCGCCCTACGGTCCCGCCACGGCCTGCTGTACGAGCAGCTCCCCGTCCCCTCCGGCGGATACCGCTACGTGCACCAGGTCCCGACCATCGGCGTCGCCAACCTCCTCGTCAGCCTCCCCACCCTCCCCGACGACGTCGCGGCCGCCGTCGTCGACGTCCTCATCGACCGCGCCGGCCAACTCGTCCCCCAGGAAGCCATCGGCACCCAGTTCCTCGACATCCAGACCCTCGTCGGCACCGCGGACCTGCCGTTGCACCCCGGGGCGGCCGCCGCGTACCGCCGGCACCACGGCTAGCTCCCGTCGTCGAGGGCGCCCCTCGACGACGGGAGGCCGAGCTCAGCCGGCTACCGCCATGCCGTACTCACCGACCAGCGTGACGTCGATGAACTCCGGCGCCTCGACCGCGCGGGCGGCGAAGTCCTGCTGGAACTCCTTGAACGCGGCCGACCGCTGCAACGGGTTGTCGTCGCTGTCGTACGCCACGAGGTGCACGAACGTGACGCCGTCGGCCAGCCGGAACGTCGCGTAGCGGAAGCCGCCGGGGTCCTCGGCGTTGAGCTCCCGATAGACCGCCTCGACCAGGCGCTGGTTCTCCTCGGCCGCCTCCGGCTTGGTGCGGTAGCGGACCATCACTGTCTTGGGCACTGGATCCTCCAGATCGTGGGTTCGCCAGTACCTACCCGGGCCGGGGCCGAGACTCATCGCGATGAGTTCGGGCGGGACCGCGAGTATGTACCCCGTGACGTTCGACCTTGACGCGCATCGGCGGGAGCTGCTGGCGCACTGCTACCGCATGACCGGCTCCGTCGCCGACGCCGAAGACCTGGTGCAGGAGACGATGTTGCGGGCGTGGCGGGCCCGCGACGACTTCGATCCCGGGCGGGCGTCGCTGCGGACCTGGCTGTACCGGATCGCCACCAACGTGTGCCTGACCGCCCTCGAACGCCGCGTGCGACGGCCGCTGCCGTCCGGGCTGGGCAACGCCACCTTCGATCCCGACACCACGCTGGTGCGCAGCCCGGACGTGCCGTGGCTGCAACCCATCCCCGACGCCATGATCGCCGACCCGGCCGCCATCGTCGCGTCGAGGGGCAGCGTGCGGCTGGCGCTCGTCGCCGCCTTGCAGCACCTGTCTGCCCGGCAACGGGCCGTGCTGCTCCTGCGTGACGTCCTCGCCTGGCCCGCGGCCGAGGTCGCGTCGCTGCTCGGCACGTCCGTCGCCGCGGTCAACAGCCTGCTCCAGCGGGCCCGCACGCAGCTCGCCGACGTCTCCGAGGACACCGTCACCGAGACGCCCGAGCAGCGGTCCCTGCTCGACCGCTTCGCCGCCGCCTTCGAGAACTCCGACGCCGACCTGCTCAGCCGCCTGCTGGCCGAGGAGGTCACGCTGGAGATGCCGCCGCACAGCACCTGGTTCGCCGGCCAGCACGCCGTCTCGACCTTCCTCGGACGGGTGGTTCACGCCGGCTCGTGGCGGCTGCTGCCCACCAGCGCCAACAGCCAGCCGGCCTTCGCCACTTATCTCGACGGCCACGAGCACGGCATCACCGTGCTGTCGCTGACTTCTGACCGAATTGACCGTGTTGTGGCGTTCCACGACCCCGGGCTGTTCCGTTGGTTCGATTTTGGTCGCCACTGAAGCCATAGCGCATCCTGTGCCTGTTACGTTCCCGGTATGCACCGCTGGCTGAAGGTCGTCGCGCACGTTGTCGAGCCCTCGCACAACGCGGCCGGCGCCGTGCACGGCACGGCCATCTGCGCGGCGCTGATCGCCGTGGTCGAGGACCACAACGGACTGATCGACTCGATCGTGGCGATACCGGCGACGCTGCTGGTGTACTGGATCGCCTTCTCCTACGCCCATTTCCTCCAGGAGGGCATCGCCGGCGGCTCGCCGCAGTGGCTGCGCGGCCTGCGGCACTCGCTGGCCGAGGAGTTCTCGATCGTGGAGAACGCCCTGCTGCCGCTGCTCGTGCTGCTGCTACTGGCCGCGGCGGGCGTGCCGATCGACACGGCGGTGTGGATCGCGCTGGGCTCGGCCGTGGCGCTGATGTTCGGCTGGGGCATCCTCGCCGCCGGCCGCAGCGGGCACTCGGGCCGGGCCAGCATCGGCATCGGCCTGACCAGCGCGCTCGTGGGGGCACTGGTCATCGTGCTGAAGGTCGCGGTGAAAGCCCTTTCCTGACCGGGTCTGGCAGGGTGGACGGCATGGAGCCGACCGATCTGTCCGCCCGGATCTTCCAGCACGCCGTGGGCGCGCTGGAGCTGTACACGATGTACCTCGGCTACTACCGGGCGCTCGCCGACAGCCCGTTGACGTCCGAGGAGTTGGCCACGCGGACCGGCACGGCCGAGCGGTACGCCCGCGAGTGGCTCGAGCACCACGCCGCCGCCGGCCTGGTCGAGGTGGTCGAGCCGGGCCGATATCTGCTGCCCGAGGGCCACATCCCGGTGCTCGCCGACCCGTCGAGCCTGATGTTCGCCACCTCGATGAGCGTGGAGCTGGTGCGGGCGTCGCGGCGGCTCAGCGACGTGGTCGACGCGTTCCGGACCGGCGGCGCGCCGACGCCGATGAGCTGGGAGCCGGAGGGGCGTTGGCCGTCCAACAAGCCGGTGTTCATGAACCTGCTCGGCCAGGAGTGGCTGCCGTCCGTTCCGGACGTCCACAAACGACTGTCCACTTCGGCCCGGGTCGCCGACATCGCCTGCGGCCTCGGCTGGTCCAGCATCGCGATGGCGCTGGCCTACCCGGAGATCACCGTGCACGGCCTCGACCTCGACGACGCGGCGATCGAGTCGGCCGCCCGCAGCGCCGAGGAGTCCGGCGTGGCCGACCGGGTGCGGTTCTCCGCCGCCGACGCCGCCGGCCTCGACGGCCGGTACGACCTGGTCACGATCATCGAGGCGCTGCACGACATGTCACACCCGGTCGCCGTGCTCAGCGCCGCCCGAAAGTCCTTGGCCGACGGTGGTTTCGTACTCGTCATCGACGAGCGGACCGATCCTTCGCCGACCACCCCGGCCTCCCAGCGCGAGCAGTATCTGTACGGCTGGAGCGTCATCTCCTGCCTGCCCGACGCCATGGGCGCGGCCGATTCCGCCGCCACCGGCACCGTGATGCGGCCGGAGACCGTGCGCCGCTACGCGGCCGAGGCCGGTTTCGCCACCGTCGAGATGCTGCCCATCGGGGCCGACAAGTGGTCGTTCTACCTGTTGTCCGACTGAAAGTTCCGCCGTACGTACTGTGGTCGCAGGCCGGCCCTGGTCAGGTTGCCGAACGACGGGTTCGGCCGGCCGGGGGCCGGTTGGCCGGTCTCGGCGACCAGGCGATGGCACCCGGCCGCCGCGGCTTCCTTGACGCGGCGGCCGATCAACGCCGACTGGACGCCCCGGCCGCGGTGTGACGGCAGCGTCGCCGTCGTCGTCAGGTAACCCAGTTCTCCTTGCTGGTAAAGGCATGCCGCCCCGATGGCCCGCTCACCGCCCCAGGCGATGAAGTGCCTTGCCCCGGGCTTTCCCACCGAGGCCGCCAAAGTTGGCCGGAGATGCGGGCCGAGGCCGAACCCGTCGGCGATGACGCCGGCCCACTCGTCTGCCTGGGCCGGCCCGATCTCGGTGATCGGGAAAGCGCTGTCCGCATCGGGCCGGGTCTGGTCGGCGTCGCAGGCCAGCTTCACCCACGGGTCCATCTCGACCAGTCCGTGAGCCCGACGGATCCGCTCCCATCCCGGCGGGAAGGCCCAGGGGGCCAACTGAAGTTCGCCGGCTCCCCGGTGGAAATCCAGGATTGCCAGCATCTCCCGGTCCGTGAGCGGCCGGTCGAAGCCGAACGCCCGTGTCCAGAAATGCCCCGGATCCGGCGGCGCCTTGGCCACCACCCCGCCGCCGACCCGGTACGTCGAGATGCCCTCGGACAGGCATTCCGTCACGAAGGCCGCTTCGACCCGCTCGGCTTCCCGGTGCACAGCATCGACGCTAACCGAGATGCGCTCAGGTCGTCAGCAGGAGCTTGCCCACGAACCGGCGGGCCTCGATGTCGGCGTGCGCCGCCGCGGCTTCGGCCAGCGGGTAGATCCGGCCGATGATCGGCGTCAGCCGACCGGCCGCGGCCTCGTTCAGCACGTGCTGCACCCGTCGCGGCGTGTCGGCCCAGAACTCCGGCAGCTGCGCCATGCCCACCACGGCTTCGAGGCGGCGGCGATCGGCCTCGCCCACCACCGTTTCGCCGCCGGCGACCATGCCGTAGGCCGAGAACCGGCCCCCGTTGACCAGCAACGCCAACGCCGCTGCCCCGACGTCACCGCCGATTCCGTCGAAGGCCACGTCCACGCCGTCCGGCAGGCGGCCCGTCCAGCCCGGCTCTGAGTAGTCGACCGCGCGGGCCCCCAACTTCTCCGCGATGGCCGCCTTCTCGCCGCCGCGCACCCCGGCGATCACCGTGGCGCCGGCCCGGACCAGCAGCTGCACCAGCAGGCTGCCGAGGCCACCAACACCCGGCGCGACCAGCACCTTTTCCCCTGCGTGGACCGGAGTTCGCTCCAGCAGGGCGACCGCGGTGCTGCCGTCGTCCAGCACCGCCAAGGCGTCGGCCAGGTCCAGACCCGGCGGCACCAGGTAGCACTCCTCCGGCCTCGACACCGCCGCCTCCGCGTAGCCGCCGGCCGGCGCTCGCGTGATCACGCGGGCATGCAGCCAGCCGATGTCGACCCCGTCACCCACCGCCGTCACCCGGCCCGCCACCGCGCCACCCGGCACGTACGGCGGCGTCACCGAAAACCCCGCCGGCGCGTGGCCCGACCTGATCAGCGTGTCCAGCCAGCCCACCCCGACCAGCTCCACGTCCACCAGCAGTTCGCCGGCCGCCGGCGCCGGGGTGGGCAGGTCGGTCGGCGCGAGCACGTCCGGCGGACCGAACCGACTCGCCATGATCGCTCTCATGGCTCCAGTCTCGAACCTCCACCAAACCCGAGGTCAAGCGTGCTGCCCGCATGGGCAGCACGCTTGCGCGTCAGCCCAGGTCGCGGACCGCCTCGTCGATCAGGTCCACGATCGGCAGCGGCTGCGAGGCCAGCGAGGCGTGCGCCGCGTCCAGCTCGATCACCTTGCGCGCGTTGATCCGAGCCGCCATCCGGCGCTGGTTGTCCGGGTCGATCATCCGGTCCTGCGTGGACACCTGGTACCAGGCGGGCTTGGTGCGCCAGGCCGGCTCGCTCGCCGGGGCAACGTAGGCCGCGCCCTGCGGTGCCTTCTGGGTGACCGCCATGACCAGCGCCTCCTCCGCCGGCAGGTCCTGGCAGAAGCTCTCGTGGAACTTGTCCTGGTGGATCCACAGGTAACCGTCCGAGTCGGGCGCGATGTTGGCGCCGCCCGGGGCCGGCGCCACCTCGCCGATCGCGGCCAGGCTCTCCCCCTTGTCCGGCGCGAAGGCCGCCACGTAGACCAGGCCGACCACGTTCGGCAGGTCACCGGCCTCCGTGATCACCGCGCCGCCGTAGGAGTGGCCGACCAGCAGCACCGGCCCGTCGATCTGCTTGATCATCTGCTGGGTGCGGGCCGCGTCGTCGGCGAGCGAGGTGAGCGGGTTCTCCACCGCGCGCAGGTCCTGGTAGCCGCGACGGCGCAGCTCCGGGATCACCTTCGCCCAGTGCGCCGCCCCGCCCCAGAAACCGTGCACCAACACAATCGCCGGCCTGGACATGTCCGGTTGCCTCCTCGGCTCGTATCGGGTGGACTCGTCCACGCTACGAGGAGGATGGGACAAGAAACATGCCTGAGAAGCCGGACAATATTGCCGATCGTCCAGCCGACGCGCTGTCCGATCTACTCCAGGCCGTCCACCTGCACGGCGGCGAACTCATCCGCTCGGTCGTCGACCGCCCCCACCGCGAGCGCCATCCCGCCGGTTCCCGCATGCTGCACCTCGTCGAACACGGCTCCCTGCGGCTCGAGTTCCGGGCCTCCCCGCCCGTCCTCCTCGGCCCGGGCGACATGGCCCTGTTGGCCCGCGGCGACACCCATGTCGTACGGACCTCATCGGCCGGCTGGTTCACCGGCCACTTCCACGTCGACCGCGTCGTCGCCGATCCCCTGCTCGCCGTACTGCCCGCCGCCATCGTCGTCCGCGGCGACTCCGACGACGTGTCGTGGCTGTCCCTCGGCCGTCAGCTCATGCTCTCCGAGCTCACCGACCCCCAGCCCGGCTCCCGCGTCATGGTCGCCCGCCTGCTCGACCTGCTCTTCATCCGTGCCCTACGCCTCTGGGCCGCTTCCGACACCGCGGCGCATCCCGGCTGGCTCACCGCCGCCATGGACTCCGTTATCGGTCCCGTGCTCTCCGCCATCCACCGCGACCCCGCCCGCGACTGGTCCGTCCCCCACCTGGCCGCTCTGGCCGTCCTCTCCCGCTCCGCCTTCGCCTTGCGCTTCTCCTCGCTGATGGGCGAGCCGCCGGGCTCCTACGTCCTCCGCCAACGCCTCGAACGCGCCGCCCACCTGCTCGACTCCACCCCCGAGCCCATCGGCCGCATCGCCACCCGCGTCGGCTACACCTCCGAAGCCGCCTTCTCCCGCGCCTTCACCCGAGCCTTCGGCGAATCCCCCCGAACCTGGCGCAAAACCGCCGATGCCCACTCATGACCGCGCCGAGGGTGTTCGATGGCGCGCTCGCCGTGGCGGTGGCCGTCGTGGTGGGTGTGGCGATCGCGGCCGACCTCAGCGGTGAACGCCCGCCGGATGTCTTCGCCTACGCTTTCGCGGTCGGCCTTGGCGGCCT
>DATJJB010000708.1:0-4051 GCA_035492655.1 Kutzneria sp.
TCGCACGCCGACCGCGTCGGTGTGCCCAGAAGTAACACCAGGGCTGTTGTCTGCGATGAGCACTACGGGGGACGGACTGGACGCCGCAGTGGGCGCTGCCGTTGATGGCGACCGCCAGGCCATCGAGCGTGTCCTGGCGTCCATTCGCCCTTTGGTGGTGCGGTACTGCCGCGCCCGTGTCGGCAGACAGGAGAGGTCCTTCGCCTCGGCGGACGACGTCGCCCAGGAGGTGTGTCTCGCGGTGCTCACGGCTTTGCCCGGCTACCGCGACCAAGGCCGGCCCTTCCTCGCCTTCGTGTACGGCATCGCCGCGCACAAGGTCGCCGACGCCCATCGGGCCGCCGCCCGCAACCGCGCAGAGCCCGTGCCCGAGGTCCCGGACGCCCCGGAGACCGACGCCGGGCCCGAGCAGCGCGCCATGCACGGCGAGCTGTCCGAGCGGATGGCGCAGTTGCTCCGCATCCTGCCCGCCAAGCAGCGGGAGATCCTGTTGCTCCGGGTCGTGGTGGGGCTCTCGGCCGAGGAGACGGCGGACGCGGTGGGCTCGACCCCGGGCGCGGTGCGCGTGGCGCAGCACCGCGCGTTGGCACGACTACGCAAGACGCTGGCAGCGGAGGAGGTGGTCTGAGTGGCCGAGCAGCACGGGCCCGGCGATGAGGATGCCGCTACGAGAGCATGGCCGATGAGAGGCCATTTCTCGGGCAGTCTTGGCGGTGGCAGACCGGTTCTCACCGGTGACGACCCGCTCGACCTGGAACCGATCAACGGCTTCGACCTCGGCGGCGCCGAGATGCCGGTGGACCTGGGGGCGGTCCGGGCCGATGACGCCCTGCTGGATGCACTCGGCGGGGGCAACCCCGACCTGAACTCCGCGCTCGCCGGCCACGAGCTGAGCGCGCTGCTGCTGTCCTGGCGCCGTGACGTGGACAACGAGCCCTTCGGCGACCTGGTGGACACCGACACGGCGGCCGAGACGGTGCTCGCCGCCCGGCGGGCCGCCCGCCGCCGCCCCCGACTTCTGGTCCCGCTGGCCACCGCGGCCGCGGTCCTGGCGATCGCCTTCACCGGCGTCAGCCTGGCCGCGCGCGACGCCAGGCCCGGTGACGCCCTCTGGGCGCTGACCCAGATGCTCTACACCGACCACGCGCACTCCGTGGAGGCCGCGGTCGCCGTCGAGTCCGACCTGAACGCCGCCCGCTCGGCGCTCAACCAGGGCCGTATCGGCGACGCCCGCACGGCGCTGGCCAACGCCCAGAGCTCGCTGCCGCTGGTGTCCAACGAGGACGGCCACTCGCAGCTGTCGAAGACGCACGAGAGCCTGGTCAACGAGCTGAACACCAGCAAGATGTCGCCGCCGTCCACCTCGCAGACGCCGGTCTCACCGACGCTGACCTCGGTGACGACCACGACGACCGTGCCGACGACCACGACCACGGTGTCGACGCCGCCGAGCACCACCACGACGACAACGACCACCACCACGACCACCACGACGACCAGTTCGTCGGTGAGCGGCAGCGGTGGCAGCCCCAAGGGTGGCCCGCCGACCGAGCCCGACCCACCGAGCAACGGCGGTTCCAGCGGCAAGAACACGTCCACGGACGGCACGCCGACAAGTTGACCGGAAAGCGTGAAGGGCCGGCTCCCGTGGAGCCGGCCCTGTCATGTCACATGTGAGCTTGCTCGCAGCTCAGCGGGCGCTTTCGCGCTCGTTGACGCCGTCGGCGTAGCCCCGGCAGTACTCCCAGCTGACGTAGCAGGCCGGGTCCGGGTCGAAGGCCGGCTCGTGCGGGCGCATGTGGCCGTCGTGCAGCAGCTGCTCGAGGCTGGCCTGGAGCAGGGCCCAGTCGTGGTAGTGCGGCTCGTCGCAGTCGCCGCAGTCCACCACCACGCCACGGACCCCGCGCGGGGCCAGTAGCGCCTGGTAGACGGCCAGGTCACTGAGGTCGTTGATCAGCTCGGCGCGTTCCTCCTCGCCGATCGGATCGTGCTCATGGTCGTGGTCGTCGGCATCGCGCAGCGCCCGAGCGGGGTCGTCGGGGTCGCCCGCGAAGGGGTCTGGAGGCAACGCGTCGTGCGGCACGACCCCGCACGGTACCGCGCCGAGCCGCCGATGGCGCCAGATACCATGGACAGAGGCGCTCCGCCTGCGAAAATCCACCCTTTGTAGTCAGTGCAGGAAGGCCAGAGGCCCGAATCATGACCGAGCTCACCGCTCAGGAAACGCCGTCGAAGTTCGCCCTGCTCGGGTTGACCTTCGACGACGTGCTGCTGCTGCCCGCCGAGTCCGACGTCATCCCGAGCCAGGTCGACACCTCGACCAAGCTTTCCCGCAACGTGACGCTGCGCATTCCACTGGTGTCCGCGGCCATGGACACCGTGACCGAGGCGCGGATGGCCATCGCGATGGCCCGCCAGGGCGGCATCGGCGTGCTGCACCGCAACCTGTCCATCGAGGACCAGACCGCGCAGGCCGAGATGGTCAAGCGGTCCGAGGCCGGCATGGTCACCGACCCGATCACCTGCTCGCCCGACGCCACGCTGGCCGAGGTGGACGCGCTGTGCGCGAAGTTCCGCATCTCGGGCGTGCCGGTGACCGAGCCGGACGGCAAGCTGATCGGCATCATCACCAACCGGGACATGCGGTTCGAGGTCGACCACAACCGGCCGGTGCGCGAGGTGATGACCCAGGGTCCGCTGGTCACCGCCCAGGTCGGGGTGTCGGCCGAGGCCGCGCTGGGGCTGCTGCGCCGGCACAAGATCGAGAAGCTGCCGATCGTGGACGGCAACGGCAAGCTGCGCGGCCTGATCACCGTGAAGGACTTCGTCAAGACGGAGCAGTACCCCAACGCCACCAAGGACCCGGACGGCCGGCTCATCTGCGGCGCCGCGGTCGGCGTCGGCGACGACGCCTACGCCCGGGCCATGAGCCTGGCCGAGGCCGGCGTGGACGTGCTGATGGTGGACACCGCGCACGGCCACTCCCGCAGCGTGCTGGAGATGGTCGCGCGGCTGAAGAAGGACCTGGGCGACAGCGTCGACATCGTCGGCGGCAACGTGGCCACCAGGGTCGGCGCGCAGGCCATGGTGGACGCCGGCGCGGACGGCGTGAAGGTCGGCGTGGGCCCCGGCTCGATCTGCACCACCCGCGTGGTCGCCGGCGTCGGCGTGCCGCAGATCAGCGCCATCTACGAGGCCGACCAGGCCTGCCGGCCGGCCGGCGTGCCGGTGATCGGTGACGGCGGCATCCAGTACTCCGGCGACATCGCCAAGGCCATCGCCGCCGGCGCCAGCGCGGTGATGATCGGCGGCCTGCTCGGCGGCACCGCGGAGGCCCCCGGCGACCTGATCCTGGTCAACGGCAAGCAGTTCAAGATCTACCGCGGCATGGGCTCGCTGGGCGCGATGCAGTCCCGTGGCCAGGCCAAGTCGTACTCCAAGGACCGCTACTTCCAGGACGACGTGCTCAACGAGGACAAGCTGGTCCCCGAGGGCATCGAGGGCCGGGTGCCGTTCCGCGGGCCGCTGTCCCAGGTCACCCACCAGCTGATCGGCGGGCTGCGGGCCGGCATGGGCTACACCGGCGCCAACACCGTCGCCGAGCTCCAGACCAAGCAGCTGGTGCGCATCACCGCGGCCGGTCTCAAGGAGTCGCACCCGCACGACATCACCATGACCGTGGAGGCACCGAACTACACGACTCGCTGACTTGGTCTAATCTCGTCGGGTTTGCGTGATCGGGGAGAAGAGGGGCACTGCCGTGCGGGACTTGGTTGAGATCGGGATGGGTCGCTCCGCGCGGCGGGCCTACGAGCTGGATGACGTCGAGATCATCCCGTCGCGGCGGACGCGGTCGTCCAAGGACGTGTCGACGGCGTGGCAGATCGACGCCTACCGCTTCGACATCCCGCTGATCACGCACCCGTCGGACGCGGTGGTCTCGCCGCGCACGGCGGTGGCGGTCGGCGAGCTCGGCGGGCTGGGCGTGATCAACGCCGAGGGTCTGTGGGCCCGGCACTCCGACGTCGAGGACGCCATGTTCCGGCTGACC
>DATJJB010000709.1:0-9463 GCA_035492655.1 Kutzneria sp.
ACCACGGCGATCGCGGTCTCGCCCCCGACCGACCATCGCAGCCGCGGCGGCCAGCTTGCACAGCAGCAGTCGGACGTAACCGGAGCCGCCGAGCGCGGCCGACAGGTTGACGTCCCGTAACGCCATGGCCACAACGGATCCAGCCAACACGCCGACCGAAACCGTTGCGAAAAAGGAGAAGCGGCTGGCAGCCGTAGACACAGAGGGCCGCGTGCCGACCAGCACGCAGTCGGCGAGCACCAGAACCGGCCGGTCGGGTAGGAACCGCATGGCCACCAAGGCCCCGAGCCGTACCATCAGAAGCACGCCGAACATCGTGCCGACGGTGTCGCCGAGCAACGCCGGATCGAAAGCGCTGACAGCGACGCGCCGGCGACGTTCGTGCCTTGCAACAACAGGGATCCCACAGCGGAGCCAAGAGCGGTCCACCACGCGATGCGTCGAAGTAACAGCACGCGACCGTCGCTACGACCGGCCGGCCAGCAGGACGCAACGAAGAACGCGCTGCCGATCAGCAACGCGATACTGAGGTACGAAAGCCAGCGCAGTAGCCAGAACGCCATGCCCATCAACGGATCCGCGCCGGCCCGCGCACTGGCGTCCACCACCGGCGCGGCCCCGGGTCGAGCGTCACGGCGGCGACCATCAAGTCCGCGGCGACCCCGCCGCTCGTCGACGACGACGGCAACCAGGTCACCACCGCCGTCAGCGAGATCGACTGGACCGCCACCGGACCGGACAGCGCGGTCAAGCCCGGGGAGTACGACGAGTTCCTCGTCGAGGCCGGGCCGCTGCCCAAGATCGACCGCCTGGAGCTCCGGGTGGTGCGGACCTACAGCGACGGCACCGTCGTGCGCTGGATCGACCCCGGCCAGTCGGAGCACCCCGCTCCGGCGCTGTGAGCGAGGTTTCGATTGTCGTCTAAAGGCATTACCCCGATCGTCGGCGTTATTGCCTGTGGTCTAAGAATTCTTGACGCGTGACTGCCGCCGCTCTACGTTGTGGATCGTCGTGGCGGATGGGGGGCGGCCGTCGACCGGGGGAGTGCCACCTTGTCGCGTCTTGCCTTGCGGAGACCGAACAGGAGTGGATTGCCAACCATGAGAGTCATCACCCGAGTGCTGCTCACCGCGGGCGTCGTGGCAACGGTGGCGGGGCTGTCGGTGGGCGCGAGTGTCGCGGGCCAGCAGTCGGCGCAGGACGACAGCGGCATGTCGTCCACCGTGGAGGACTTCAGCTACCCGGGCGCGGACAAGATCCTCGCGGACCGGGGGATCAAGCTGATCAGCGGCGACGGCCACCTGATGCTGGTCGACTGCGTCAACGTCAGCGGCCTGATCGAGGTGCGCTCGCTCAACAGCTCGGCCGACCACAGCAGCGATCCCGGCCACTACTGCTTCCGCGTGACGGGGACGAGCGGCGACCTGAAGCTGGAGCTGGCCGACGCCTACCAGGTCAAGGGCGACAGCCACGCCGTGCAGGCGACCGTGACGGTGGACGGCCAGAGCAGCACGGTGGCGGTGGCCAAGAACGGCTGGACGGGCGTCGGTGTCGGCGCCGGCACGGACTCCGCGACGCTGCTCGAGCTCAAGGCCGCGCCCTAGCCCGAGTTCTTCTCGCACAACGGCAGCCGCGTCCACCACGGACGCGGCTGCCGTCGTTGTGCTTGCGCAAGATTGCGGTAAACGACCGCATTCGGCTTGCGTTCTGCGCCGAATTACTTCGGAGATCGTTCAAAGTAGGCATCCAACCGCCGGCGAACGCCTTGACTTAGATCCAAAGTCGGTCGAACATGTGCGCCACGGGGAAGGCTCCCTGCCGCCACGGAGCGCCGTCCCGATGACTCCCGACAATGATGACGGAGGTTGTCGTGCACGCCCTGCCCACCTTCCGACGGCGCCTGCTCGTGCTGCTGTTGGCGCTGGTCCTGCCGGTTCTCGGCCTGGCGACGACGCGGACCGCCGCCGCGGCGACCCAGAAGACCTGCGACCTCTACGCGTCCGGCGGCACGCCCTGCGCGGCGGCCTACAGCACCACGCGAGCACTGTTCGCGTCCTACAACGGCCCGCTGTACCAGATCCAGCGCACCTCGGACCACGGCACGCTGAACATCGGCCTGCGGTCCGCCGGCGGCGTGGTCGACGCCGCGCCGCAGGTTTCCTTCTGCGGCGGCACCAGTTGCACCATCACCCAGCTCTACGACCAGACGGCCAACGGCAACCACATGCCGATCTCCCCGGGCTCGGCCTGCTCGGGCTGCTCCGGCGCGCTGCACGGGCCCGGCCCGAACGGCGCGGACATCGGCGCCGACGCGATGGCGCTGCCGGTGACGGTCAGCGGCCAGCCGGCGTACGGCGTGCTGGTCAACAACATCGGCACCGGCTACCGCAACAACGCCGTCCGCAACGTGCCCACCGGCGCGCAACCCGAGGGCATGTACATGGTGACGTCGTCCAATCTCACCAGCGGCTCCTGCTGCTTCGACTTCGGCTCGGCCGAGACCGACGACTCCGACGACGGCAACTCGACCATGAACGCGATCTACTACGGCTCCGCGTGCTGGGTCGGCGGCTGCACCGGCCCGGGCCCGTGGGTCGGCGGCGACCTCGAGAACGGCATGTACTTCAGCGACAACGGCCGGAACCCGACGAACATCCAGAGCGAGACCGGCATGTTCGTGACGGCCTGGGAGAAGAACAACGGCACCACCAACTTCACCCTGAAGTTCGGCAACGGCCAGTCCGGCGGGCTGACGACCTCGTACTCCGGCGCGCTGCCCAACGGCTACAACCCGATGAAGGTGCAGCCCTCCATCGAACTCGGCACCGGCGGCGACAACAGCCCGCTGGGCAAGGGCGAGTTCTTCGAGGGCGCCGTCACGACCGGTTTTCCCTCCGACGCAACGGAGAACGCGGTGCAGGCCGACCTGGTCGCGGCCGGCTACGCCGACAACAACACCACGTTCCACCGCAGCACGTCCGTGGTGAGCTTCCGGGCCCACGCCAATGGGAAGTACGTCGACGCGCCCGACAACACCACGTCGCTGATCGCCGACGCCACCTCGATCGGCACGGCCGAGACCTTCGACATGTTCACCGACACCGACGGCACCATCGGCCTGCGGGCGCACTCCGACAACAACTGGGTCACCGCGGAGAGCAACGGCGCCGCGCCGCTGATCGCCAACCGCGGCGGCCCCGGGCCGTGGGAGACGTTCTCCCTGCTGCACAACCCGGACGGCAGCGTAAGCCTACGGGCGTACAACAACCAGCACCTGGTGACGGCGGAGAACGCCGGCGCGTCATCGTTGATCGCCAACCGCACGGCCGTCGGCCCGTGGGAGGAGTTCGACCTCATCACCCACTGATCACCGCTTCCAGAAGGAGTCCCGCCGCTGCTCGGCCAGGGCCTCGAACACGTCGACGGCCCGCTGCCACCGGTGGTCGAGCGCGGTGGACTCCCGCAATTCCGTCACCAGATCGCGCAGCTGCCGCACCGCGGGCTCGGACAGTCCCGCCGCTCGGAAACCGTCGAGCCGCCGATCGATGTCCGCGGCCAGGGTGGCGAGATGTGCCAGTCGCTCGGCCTCGGGACGGGGGATGAGCCGGCTGAGCCGCTTCAGGACGGCCGCCACGTACGTCGCGACGGTCTCCGGCAGCGTGGCCTTTTCCGGGGCACTGCGCAGCAATCGCTTGCTGGCCATCGGCGCGGCGGGCATTGCCGGCGCGGGCGGTGGCGCGAACCCGCCCGGTGTGGGGAATCCTCCTGGGGCTGCCCCGAATCCGCGCCCGACCATGGCACTCGCGGCCCAGCCGTGTGGGGTCTCGACCGGCTGCACGACGTGGTGCTGAACCCCGCTTTCGTTGACCACCCGAGGATCCACCGCGACGAACGCCGTGAACCGCGACAGCACGTGATAGCGCAGCGACACGTCGACGATCTCGCGTTCGAGGTCGGCCTGGCCGCTGTCCTGGCTGACGTAACTGTCCTCCAGGTCCCGGATCCGGGCGCGGGCCCAGGTGGCCGGCAGGCTGTCGTTCTCGCTCGGCACGGCGGAAACCGTTGTCTGCCAACCACGACCCTCGACCCGTACCGCACCTGCGCTGTCACCGGTGTACCGGCCGCTGATCACGACCGGCGCGCCGGCGAACAGATCGGGCAACCTGGCCGGCGTGAGGCTGCGCTCGTCCACCTGGAGCCCGGCCGACCGCACGGCCAAGTCGGTGACCAGCGGCGTGCCGATCCGGTGATGGATGTGCCGCATGGCCTCGTCCAGCCGGTCCTCGGACTCAACCAGCTCGCACCGGCCGCCGGTTCGCGTGGCCAGCCGGCGCAGGAACGCCGCGTTCACCGCGGTGTCGATGCCGATCGTATGCACACGGATCGAGCCGAGTGACTGGAGGATCTGGTCCTCGTTGCCGACCTGGCCGTCGGTGACCAGCACCAGAACGCGTTCCCGGTCCTCGTCGCCGGCCAGCGTCGCCGCGGCGAGCTGCAACGCCGGCAGCATCTCGGTGCCGCCACGGGCCGTCAACGCCGACAGGTGCCGCACGGCGCGGAACCTGTTGCGGTCAGTGGCATTCACCAACCCCTCCGGCAACTCCGGCGAGGTCCCCACCATGTGGTCGAAGGCCAGCACCACAAACCGATCGGCCGGCGTCAGCGTGTCGACGATACGGGCCGCCGCGCGCCGAGCCGCGGTCATCTTCCAGCCCGCCATGCTGCCCGACCGGTCCAGCACCAGCGCCACGTCGCGAGGTCGTGGGGGAGTGCTCGTCACCGGCGGCAGCACGGTCAGCAGGAACGTGCCGCCCTCCGCGTCCGGCCTCGTCGCCAGCGACGTCGTCACGGCTGCCTCGTCGCCGAGTTTGAGGCGCAGCACGAAATCGCGGTCGAGGCGTTCGCCCGGCGTCAGCCGAAGCCGTTGCGCTGCACCGTCGACCGGCTCGCTGACGACCGGCAACGTGGAGCTGATGTCGGTCAGCGGCAGACCGGCCGGGTCGATGTCGACGACCGCGGAAAGCCTTACCGGATTGGGGAATCCGGGCAGCAACACCGGCGGGCTGATCCTCGACGCGTCGGGCACGGCATCGGTGTCGAGCGCCGTGCCGTCGCCGACCTGTGGGCCGGCCAGTGGAGTGCCAGGGATGTAGCGGGGCGCCACCACGAGTGGGAACCGGAACGTCGCTTCGCCGTCCTCGTACGGTAACCGGCCGGCCAGACCGACCCGCACCGTGACCCGCTCGCCCGGCATGATGTTGCCGACGCGCATGGTGAACACGCCCGGCCGGTCCTCCTCGGCGATCGACGCCCGCTTGCCCTCGCTCAGCGCCTGGTCGTAGTCGGCCCGCGCCTCGCCGCGTTCCTTGAGGATGCCCTCCACCACCCGGCCGTCCGCCTCCATCCGCAGCGTCGTCACCGCCGCGCGGTCGGGCAGCGGGAAGATGTACGTCGCCTCCAGCGGCTCGTCGAACGGGTTGCGAAACCCTTGCGCCAGCTCGGTTCGCACGGTCAGACCGGTGATCGTCGCGGTCAGGTCGAGCTCGTCCAGCGGCAGGTTGCCGCGTCCGGTGCGCAGCACCGCGATGCCGGCGTCCTCGGTCGGCCGGTCGTCGTCCTTCGTCAGATGCACGCGCACGGTCATCCCTCTCGGTCAGCGCTCAGGTCCAACCCGAGCCGGCGCAACGTTTCCAGCAGTGGTGCCGCCGCCGCCTCGATCGCGGCCAGCTCTTCGTTGTCGGGCACGTGGTTCGCGGCGCCGAGCAGCACGGTCACGCCGGCCCCCAGCTTGATTCCTGGCACCACAACGGCTTTCTTCGGCGCCGCCGGCCGCGCCGCCCAGAACTTCTCCCTCGTCGGCAGCTTGTCCGGCACCCGGGCGATCTCCGTCAGCGTCGCCTCCGTTGCCCCCAACAGCCGCTCCTGCACCTCCGCCAGTGTGCGGCCGTCGGCCTGAAGTCGTTTGACGGCAACGATTTGCAGCAGGTGCCGGCGACCGTACAGCGCCGTCCGGCCGTGCATGCCCGCCGGCCGGTCCAGCAGGCCGATCGTGGTGTACCAGCGGATCGTCCGCCGGTCCGGCACCTCCCTGACGCGTCCGTTCGTCTGTCCCGGGTAGCCGGCCGCCAACGCCTCGGCCACCTCGGCCGAGAGCTCGTCGATCGTCCACAGCCCGTCGTCCCGCACTCTTCGATACTGACACTGTCATATGACAGTGTCAACGTCATAGGACGGAAAGAGGCCCCGCCCGGATGTGCCGGACGGGGCCTCTTCGCTGGTCAGGCCAGGGTGAGGGCTTCCTGGGTCACGGTGCCGCCACTGTCGATGACCGTGGGGCCGGTCGCCGTGCCGTCCGGGTGCTCGACGGTCTGGCTGACGTTGCCACCGGAGATGGTCGTGACGTAGATGTCCTTGTTCCCCAGCGCGATCGCGGCGACCGAGGAGACGTTGCGGGCGACTTCGGGCAGGCGCTGCACGGTGCCGTCCTGCCGATACACGTTGTGCCACACGACGCCGGAGGCGAGCGGGAACACGTGGTCGTCACCGGTGTGCACATAGGCGGCCGAGGTCACGCCGGTGTCGATCGCGTGGGCGCCGATCCACGCGCCGGGGCCCGTGCACTCACCGCAGTGATTCGACTCCTCGGTGTTCTCGGACAGGGTTCCGTCGGAGACGGTGACCAGCGTCCCCGAACCGTCGTTCCAGCTGGTCGAGGTGAGCGCCTGGACGTTCGTGGCGACGGCGTCGAAACGCTGCCAGGTGCCGTCGGTCTTGAGGACGTTGTGCCACACGACGCCGTTCAGTGCGAGCGGGAACACGTGCAGGTCGCCGTTGGTGTCGGCCCCCAAGGTCACCGCGGCGATGTTGTGGTCGATGACGGTGGGCGCGGTCCAGGTGCCGTCACGGTGTCCGAACCGCAGCGACATGTCGCCGTTGCTGATCGTGGCCAGGGCGATGTCGCCGTTGGCCATCGTGCCCGACGCGACGTACGAGACGTTCCTGGCGATGGCGTCGAGGTGCTGCCAGGTCGAGCTGTGCGCCGGAAGCACGTTGTGCCACACCACACCGGCCGCGAGCGGGAACAGGTGCAGGTCGCGGTCGCGATAGGTGTCGCGGGTCTGGGCGATCCAGGTGGCGAGATCGTCCACGCGGGTGTCGCTGGTGCCCTGGCGGGTCTCGGTGCTGCCGAAGCAGCCGTGCTGGAAGGACAAGTGGGTGATCGCCACCAGTTGCCCGCTCGAGCCACGGACCGCGGGCCCGCCGGCGTCACCCTTGCACGTGTCGACGCCGGCCGAACTGCTCAACGGCAGCAGCGAGCCGTTCAAGGCACCCGCGGTGAACGGCGCGACACGGGGCTGGTCGGGCACCCACTCGGTCGCGGTGCGCCCGAAGCCGGCGACCTGCAGGGTCTCCCCGGTGACCGGGCCGGTGGTGGCCAGCGGGACCGGCGTGATGGCGACCGGGTTGTCCAGCTTGGCCAGTACGACATCCCGGTCGGCGTGCTGCACCAGCCACGTCACGTGCGACGCCGGTCCGCCGGCCGCGAACGTGACCGTGATCGGGTCCGTCGGCGCGCCGGGCGTGGCGCGCTGGAAGCACGCGCCGGCCGTGATGACCCACTGCGGATCGATCAACGCCCCCGAGCAGCTGACGGTGCTGTTGGTCAACCTGGCCACGTACCCGTAGGTGCCGGCCGCCGGCGGCGTCCCGCCCGAGACCGCGTCCGCGGTCACCGTGGTCCCGCCGGTCACGACTGCTCCGACCGCCACGACGGCCAAAGCCGAACGGCTTATTCTTTTCATGCACTCCCCCTTTTGTTGCGACGTGCTTTCGCGCCACTGATTAGATCGTCGACCCGTATATCCGTCGCTACCGAACGATGGGTGATGTGCGCCACATTTTGCGGCATTTTCCCTGGTGGGTGGCGGTATGGGTCGGCCGGGAACCCTTTCGATCCTGTTCTAAAAATACTGATCATCGCAATGGGTTGAATGGGCCTGCTCGAATAGCGTCCAGCCGAAGGCCGCGGTGACAGGCGTGCTGTCGGCACGCACCGCCCCTGCCGGCGGCCGAGCCGAAACGAAGGGCGAACGTCAAGTTGTCGTCATAGTCCCGCCGGCCCCGTGGCGGACAGGATCTGTGGCAACGCGAACACCGTTCCCGAGCCCCAGAACGAAGGCAGTCACCATGTCCCGAATCGCCAAGACGGCCGCCGTCGCGGCCCTCGCGGTGCCGGTTCTCATCGGCACCGCGGGCAGTGCGCAGGCGTCCACGCCGGCCGGCTGCTCCAGCGTCACCCAGATCGGCAGCACCGCGACCTTCAGCTCCGGCGGCCAGACCATGGCCTCGGTGAAGCAGTACAAGGGCTGCGGCAAGAACTACGCCTACCTGTACGTGTGGCAGGGCTACCGCGACACCCACAGCAGCTGGGACGTGTGCACGACCGTGCTGTCCAACTCCCACGACATCGAGGACGTCAGCTGCGGCACCGTCCGCAACCCCGTCGAGGTCTGGTCCTTCGGCGCCGCGACCTTGTCGAAGTGCACCCAGGCCATGGGATGGAAGGGCGAAGGCCCGTTCCCCGACCCGGGTGACCCGGTCGCCAAGACCGACACCCGCTGCTGACCAGGGAGCCTCGCATGCACCGTTCGATCTCGCGCGTCGCCACCGGACTGGCCGCGCTCGCCCTCACCGTGACCCCGATCGTCGCGACGGCCGCGCCGGCGTCGGCGGCCACCCACTGCTCCGACGCCTACCAGGTCGGCAGCACCAAGGTCGTGCCGGACGAGCACGGGCAGTCGGCCATGTCCATCAAGCAGTACTGGTCGCCGAGCTGCCACGAGAACTACGCCTACGCCTACGTCTGGCAGCAGTTCCGCGACAGCCACTCCGGCAGCTGGACCATCTCGGTCGGCGAGATCTGGGTGCACTCGCCCGGCAACGAGACCAATCCCGTCTCCGACACCGCCGTCGACACCCGGCAGGCCGAGCTCTGGTCGCCCGGCTTCGCCGGCGCCGGCCGGTGCACCTACGCCACGGCGGCCCTGCTCTACGGCCACTACAGCACCGACGGCAACACCGACAAGCGGTGTGGCTGACCCGCTGATCCTCTTCCCGTACAAGGAAAGAAACTGCGCATGAGCACAAAGATGAGGACCCGGGGCGTCATGGCCGGGCTGCTCGCGACCGTCGCGGCCATCGGCTGCCTGGCGCTGAGCGCGCCGGCGTCGGCCGTGACCCCGTCGGCCCAGACCACCGCCGCGCTGCCGGTCGTCGACATGGAAGCCACCGTGCTGGCCGCCCAGATCGACCCCCGGCGCGCCGACAACACGCTGACCCCGGGCGCCAAGGACTCCGTGCTGGCCGTGGAGCGGGCCCTCGAGGCGCGCGGCCTGCTGGACGCCAAGTGGGTCGACGGCTACTTCGGCACCACCACCATCTCGGCGTACGCGGCCTACCAGCG
>DATJJB010000710.1:0-8777 GCA_035492655.1 Kutzneria sp.
CTCGACCAGGTCCCGTGGCTCAAGACCGCCGCGCTCGTGATCGCCGTCGGCGTGGTCGTCACCACCACCATCGTCGGGATCATCCACTACCGCCAGGACAGCCGGCGGCCCGTCGAGGAAGAGCCCGTCGACGCCTGAGCCCCGCCAGGCCATCGAGGCCCTCGCAGGCTGAAATCTGCTCGCCGCGCCGCCGGGAACAACGCCAGACTCGGACGATGATCCCCCAGGACTGGATCGCGCATCACCGAGACGAGGACGGCGAGCTGCTCGGCTACCTGCGGCCGGCCGGCGACAGCTTCGAGCCCATGACTGTGTTCGGCTACCCGTTGGCCGAGCCGGCGGACGAATACGACGCGGCCGCTGTGCTGGATGCGGTCGGCCTGAGCTACCTGGCCGAGCGCTGGCTGTTGACCGTGCCCGAGCGTGCGGAGCCGATCGCGGTGCAGGTGGTGGAGGTGGACCCGGACAACGTGCGGGTGAAGAACGTCGACCCCGGCTACGAGGGCGATATCAAGCAGCACTTCACCCTGCCGGTGCCGACGTCTCGGCTACAGCCCGAGCATTGACCGTTCCACCGCGATGCAGCGGTCCTCGATGTAGGTCAGGCCGGCGGCCTCGGCGATCGAACGGGCCTGGTCGTTGGCGATGCCGAGCTGGAGCCACAGGGCGCCGGCCTTGATCTGGACGGCCTGCTCGGCGATGGCGGGGGTCTCGTCGGCCGGGCGGAACACGTCGACGATGTCGACGTGCACGGGGATGTCGAGCAGGCTGCGGTAGGCCTTCTCGCCGAGGATCTCGGTGGCGGTGGGGTGCACGGGAATCACCGTGTAGCCGGCGGCCTTGAGCGAGGCCGGCACGGAGTGGGCGGCCTTCCACGGCTGCGTCGACAGGCCGACGACGGCGATGGTCCGAGCCGAGCTCAGCAGGTCCTTGATCACGTCAGCTCCTCCTCAGCGATGACGAGGTCGGCCCGCCCGGAAGTGGCGTTGACCCGCACCGCGTTGGCCTGGTCAGAGCCTAACGCGCGGTCGCGGGCCTGGTCGGCGGAGCGGCCGAACGCCTCGTGCCGGGCGATCAGACGGGCAATCCGCACCTGTTCGTCCGGCGCGAGGAACCAGACGTCGTCGAGCAGCAGCCGGACCTGGTCCCAGGGCCGGTCGGGCAGCAGGAGGTAGTTGCCCTCGGTCACCACCAGCGGCACGGACGGGAAGACCGGCACGGCGCAGGCGATCGGCTCCTCGATCTCCCGCCGGAACTCGGGGGCGTAGACGGTGTCGTCACGGTGCAGCCGCAGGCGCTCGAGCAGGTCGACGTAGCCGGCGGCGTCGAAGGTGTCGGGTGCGCCCTTGCGCTCGGCCCGGCCGAGGCGGTCGAGCTCCCGCTGCGCGTAGTGGAAACCGTCCATGCCGACGAGCACGGCCTGGTCGCCGAGGGCATCGACGATGCGCGCGGCCAGGGTGGACTTGCCGGCCCCGGGCGCGCCGCAGATGCCCAGCAACGACCGCTCGCCGGTGGCCGCAAGGCGTTCGGCCCGGGCCACCAGGTCGTCGAACTTCACCAACTGCCCCCTCGAACCTCGTCCACCCAGCCGCGCGGGCCGACGTGCCGCACCTTGACCGACGCGACCCGGTTGGCCAGGTCGATCAACCCCGGCAGGTCGTCGGCGGTCGGCACACGCCCCAGTCGCCCGATGCCGAACGTCAGGGCCCCGTGCCAGACGTCGCCGGCGCCGGAGGTGTCGCGGGCGGCGACCCGCTGCGCCTCGACGACGCCGGTTCGGCCGTCGCACGACCACTCGACGGCGCCGGGGCCGTGGGTACGGATCACGACCGGCACCCCGCGGTCGTGCAATTCCCTTGTGCTGTAAGGATAACTGGCCGAGCAGGCGCAGACGTCGACCAGCGGCAGCAGTTCCTCGTGCACATCCTTGAGGCTGCCGGCGTCGAGCACGGTCGGCGCCGACGCCTGGGCCACCCGCAGCGCCAGCGCCGGATGGTGCCCGTCGACCAGCACGGCGTCGGCGTCCAGGATCTCCACCGGCGGCGAAACCGTTGTGCCGGCGGCATTGTGCGACACCACGGTGCGCTCGCCGTCGGCATCCCGCACCGTCACGGCGCTGACCGTCGGCGGATCCTGCTTGGCCGGCAACAGATCCACCACGGTCACGCCGTGATCATCCAGATCCCGCAAGGCCAACATGGCCAGCGGATGCGCACCGAGCCCGGTGATCAGCGTCGGGATGCCGCCGAGCGCGGCGACCGCGACAGCGGCGTTGGCCGCGGGACCACCCGCGGCCAACGCCACCGTCTCCGACTGCACCTTCACGCCGGCGGCGGGAATCTCGGCCACCCGCTGCACGACGTCGACGGTGCACAGTCCGGCCAACAGGATCCTGGTCACTCGGCGGACTCCCGGTGCGGGCCGAAGCCGTTGCCGGACAACTGAAGCTCGCCGGATCCGCGGATGACCAGATGGGTGGGAACGGTGCGCACGGCCGGCGGGGACTGATCGCCGTTCATGCGGGCGAACAGCCGCGACACCGCCTCGCGGCCCACCGCCGCCGGATCCTGGGCCATGACGGTGATGCCCGGCTGCAGCAGGGCGGCGAACGGTATGTCGTCGAAGCCGACGACGGCGACGTCGTGCTGGCGGTTCTGCTCGTGCAGCGCCTCGACAACGCCGATGGTGACGAGGTTCTGGCTGGTGAAGATCGCCTCGGGCGGGTCGGTGGCGAGCAGGTCGTTCGCGGCGCGCCTGGCCCGCTCCGCGGTGCGCAGGCCGTGCCGGACCAGCCGGTCGTCCGGGACGAGCCCCTCGGCGGCCAGCGCTTCGGTGAAACCGCGGAACCGCTCCGCCGCCGTCGGTATGGCCAGGTCGTCCCCGAGGTAGGCCACTCGGCGACGCCTGGTGCGCATCAGGTGCCGCACCGCCGTCCTGGCCCCGCCCCGGTTGTCCGACACGATGGCGTCCGCCAGCAGCGGGGTCGGCAGCCGGTCGATGAAGACGAACGACATGCCGGCCTGCTGCTCACTGAGCACATAGCGGTGGTCCGGCGCGGCCGGCATGATGATCAACCCGTCCACCCGCCGGTCGATCAGCTTCCTGGTCAGTTCCCGTTCCCGCTGCGGATTCTCGTCCAGGCTGGCGGCCAGGACCAGCACGCTCCGCTCCCGCGCGTAGTCCTCCACCGCGCGGAAGACCGCCGAGGAGAACGGGTTGCCGATGTCCTCGAGCAGCAGTCCGATGGTGTTGGTGCGCCCCCCGCTGCGACGCAGGTTGGCCGCGGTCAGGTTGGGCCGGTAGCCCAGCTTGGCCGCGGCCGACTGGACTCGCTCGACCAGTTCCGGGGCGACGGTGGGCACCCCGTTGACGACCCGGGACACGGTCTTGATGCCCACGCCGGCAAGCGCGGCCACGTCACGCATGGTCGGTCTGTCCTTGGGCAGCGCGCTCTCCGACAGCACGATGGTCTCTCCTGGTCCGCTTATGTGTTGCTCGGCGTGTCCACCAGGTCGCCATCATCCTGCGTGGGGTCGAGCGTCACCGCACCGGTCATGATGGCCACCGCCTCGGCCGGTGTGTGCGACCGAGGGGTGATGACCCCGATCCGTCGGCCCAGCCGCTGAATGTGGATCTTGTCGGCGACGTCGAACACGTTGGGCATATTGTGACTGATCAGAATCACTCCCAACCCGCGGTCCCGCAGGTCGCGAATCAGCCCGAGCACCTGGCCGGTCTCCCGGACGCCCAGCGCCGCGGTCGGCTCGTCCAGGATCACCACCTTGCTGCCGAACGCCGCCGCGCGGGCCACCGCGACGGCCTGCCGCTGGCCGCCGGACAAGGTCTCCACGGCCTGGCTGATGTTCTGCAACGTGGTGATGCCGAGATCGTCGATGCGCTGCTTCGCCTGCTTCTTCATGGCACCGGTGTCCAGCATGCGAAACACTGAGCCCAGTACGCCGGGGCGGCGCTGTTCCCGGCCGAGGAACAGGTTGCTCGCCACGTCCAGCGCGGGCGCGACCGCCAGCGTCTGGTAGACGGTTTCGATCCCGGCCGCCCTGGCGTCCTGAGTGCTTCGGAAGCTGACCTGCTTGCCCTCCACGCGGATCGTGCCGGCATCCGGCACCATCGCGCCGGACAGGCACTTGATCAGCGTCGACTTGCCCGCGCCGTTGTCCCCGATGACCGCCAGCACCTCGCCCGCCGACAGCGTGAGGTCCACGCCGCCAAGGCCGACCACGTGGCCGAACGTCTTGACGAGGCCACGTGCCTCCAACACCGGCTCGCTCATGACTTGACACTCCTGATCCACTGGTCGGCGGCGACCGCCACGATGACGAGGACGCCCACCGCGAGCACCTGGTAGTTGGGGTTGACGCCGATCAGGGCGAGGCCGTTGTCGAACACCTGCACGATCAGCGCCCCGATCAGCGAGCCGACGACCACACCGCGGCCGCCGAACAGGCTGGTGCCACCGATCACCACGGCGGTGATGCTCTCCAGGTTGGCGTTGAGGCCGGCGTTCGGGTCCGCCCCGGTGATGCGTCCGACCAGGATCCACGCGGCGATGCCGATCACCGCGCCGGCCACCACGTAGGCGGACAGCAGCACGCGGTTGGTGCGCACCCCGGCCAGCCGCGCGGCTTCGGGATCGTCACCGGTCGCGTACAAGTGCCGCCCCCATGCCGTCTGGCGCAGCGCATAGGCGAAACCCGCGTAGAGCAACAACATCATCAGCACGCCGATGGTGAGGCCGAACCGTCCGATCTGGATGACCGTGCCGGTCCAGGTCAGGAAGGTGTCGGGATTCAGCGTGATCGTCTGGCCCTGCGCGAAGATCAACGCCAGCGCGGTGAACACGGACAGCGTGCCGAGCGTGACGATGAACGGCGGCAGTTTGATCCGCGTGACCAGCAGCCCGTTCAACAGGGCCGCGACCACGGCCAGCGCGAAGCCGATCAGGAACGCGAGCACGTCGGGCATGCCGCCGAACGCGAGTTTGCCCATCACGAGAGTGGCCAGCACCATGATGGCGCCGACCGAGAGATCGATTCCGGCGGTGAGGATGACGAGGGTCTGGCCGACCGCGAGGGAG
Source organism: Kutzneria sp. (assembly GCA_035492655.1). Classification (GTDB taxonomy): domain Bacteria; phylum Actinomycetota; class Actinomycetes; order Mycobacteriales; family Pseudonocardiaceae; genus Kutzneria. The sequence goes on from DATJJB010000710.1 coordinate 5,096, forward strand.
CCCACCACCGCCGCCTGCTGCAACAGGATGGACAGGTTCTCCGGACGGATGAACCGGGGATTGGCCACGCCGAACACGACGCAGGCGATGAGCAGCACCACCAACGGACTCAACGCCGGCAGCCGGTGCAGCACACCGTGCAGCCGCCGGCCCGCCGTGTTGCGGGGCTTGATGATCTCGTCGTTGGCCGCGGACGCGTTGAGTGTCTGGGACATGCGGTGTCCCTTCCCTTCTTTCGAGCTGGCTCGGCGGGGCGCGACGCCGGGCGGGCGGCTGCGTTGGCGGGAGCCGCCCGCCCGCCGCGGCTCAGCTACCCCAGCAGGCGGAGGCCGCCTGCGCCGGCGTCTGGCTGGTCACACCCGACAACGGATTCGCGGTCGCGAGCGCGGTGCCGGTGTTGATGAAGGCCTGGCCGGCCGGCAGACTCGGCTTGCCGCCACCCTGCGCCAGCTTCGAGATCGCCTGCACGCCTTGGCTCGCCATCTTTCCGGGGTACTGCACCGCGTCCGCGGCGATGGCGCCCTGGGTGACCAGGCCGTTGAGGTACTTGCAGCTGCCGTCGATGGTCACCACCAACACGTTCTTCTTGCCGGCGGCCTGCAACGCCTGCAACGCGCCGTCGGCGGCGGGCTCGTTGATCGTGTAGACGACGTTGATGTCACCGTTGGCGGACAGGCAGTTCTCCATGGCGGTCTTGCCGCCCGGGATGGCGCCCTGGGTCGGCTGGTGGCAGGCCACCGTGTAGTCGCCGCCCGCGCCGCCGGTGTAGTGGCCGGACTTGGCCTCCTGCCCGTTCTCGGTGGTGCTGCCCGGCGCGATGCCGATGCCCTCCAGGAAGCCGTGGTCACGAGACGTGTCCACCGACACGACCTGGTTGTTGAACAGGTCGAGCATGGCGATCACCGCCTTGCCGCCGTTCAGCTTGGCCGCCGCGTACTGGCCGATCAGCTTGCCGGCCTGCTCGTTGTCGGTGGCGTAGGTGACGTCCACGACGCTGGCCGGTGTGGGCGCGGTGTCCAACGCGATCACGTAGATGCCGGCGTTGCGCGCCTTCTGCAACTCGGTGTTGACCGCGTTGCCGTTGATGGTGATCAGAATGCCCTTGTCGCCGCGGGAGATGGCGTTGTCGATGGCGGCGATCTGGGACTGGGTGTCCCCGTCGGACTGTCCGGCCGCGACCGTGAGCGAGACGTTGTCCTTCGCGGCCTCGGTCTTCGCGTCCTTCTCCATCGACACGAAGTAGGGGTTGGACAGGGTCTTCAGGATCAGCGACACGCCGACCTGGTCTCCGGAACCGCCCGAGCCCGAGCCGCAGGCGGTCAGCGCGCCCGAACAGGCCAGCGCGGCGAATCCGACGGCCACCCAACGCCGGCCCGTCCGGCGTGGTGCCGCACCGTCACGTGTGTGCATGAGAGAGGTGTCCTTCCCTAGCCGGTCCGATGTCCGAGACAACGTTGTCTCTGGTTATAGACCGTCAGCTGTGACGACCGCAACACCTGACGGACACGTCGTCGTTGCGACTCGGCAACACCGTTGTGCTGCTGGTCTGAACCAATAGCGGCACCCCGCCCACATGGTCGCCCTATGCCACAGAGTGGCCACCGGGGGCGACCGCAGGCGCTACGCGCGCCGATCGAGACAACGTTATCCGCACGCTGTCGCGCCGCCGTCCGACTCTCGCCTGCGTGTTGTTGCCGACAGCGAGGGAGCCGCCCCAGTAGCGTTGCGTCGTGCAGCTCGCGCAGGTGACGGCCAGGACGGCGGCGAGTGACCATGACGGCCCTCCTGATCAGCGGCGGTGCTGGTTGCGGCGACGCTAGTTGCGGGTAAAGTCCCCAGCAAGCGTTTGCGCAAACGCTTGCAGCTGTTTCGATCACGAAGCGTCGCAAGGAATGCAGCCATGGTCACCATGAAGGACGTCGCCCAACTGGCCGGCGTGTCGATCACGACGGTCTCTCACGTCGTCAACGGGACCAGGGCCGTGGCCGCCGAGACCAAGGAGCGGGTGCTCGACGCGGTCGCCAAGACCGGCTACACCGGCGACGTCATCGCCCGGTCCCTGGTCACCGGCGGCACCCGGTCACTCGGCGTGGCCATCTCGCTGGTCGCCAACCCGTACTTCGCCGAGCTCATGCAGGCCATCGAGAGCGAGGCCACCGCCGCCGGCTACACCCTGCTGCTGGTCGACACGCACGACGAGGCCGAAACCGAGGAGTACTCCATCCGGATGCTGCGGGCCCGCCGGGTGGACGGCCTGCTGCTCACCCCCTCGCCCGGCGCCGTCAGCACCGTGCTGCCCGAGCTGCGGCGGCTCAACATCCCCACCGTGCTCGTCGACCGGCTGCCCGGCAACCAGCCCATCGACCAGGTCGGCCCCGAGAACGTGCAGGCCATGTCCGCCCTCGTGCAGCATCTGGGGGAGCTCGGCCACCGCCGCATCGGCATGATCAGCGGCGCCGCCGGGCTAACCACCTCGTCCGAGCGCGAGCTGGGCTACCGCCTCGGCCTCGGTCGCGCCGGTCTGCCCTGGGACCCCGACCTCGTCGCCTCCGGCGAGTCCACCACCGCCCAGGGCGGTGTGGCGCTGGCCCGGCTGTTCTCGCTGGCCGCCCCGCCCACCGCCGTCGTCGCCGGCAACAACGCCATGATGGTCGGCGTGCTGCAAGAGGCCCGCCGCCGCCAGCTCAAGATCGGCACCGACCTCGCCGTCGTCGGCTACGACGACGTGGAGTGGGCCGACCTCGTCGACCCGCCCCTGACCACCATGGCCCAGCCCATCGCCGACATCGGCCGCACCGCCGTCCGCATGCTGCTGGCCCGCATCCAGGATCCGTCTCGGGAGCCCCAGACCGTCCGCCTGCCGGCCAAGCTCATGCACCGCCAATCCTGCGGCTGCGCCTAGCTGAAGTCGGCGGCGTGGTCGACGGCCCACTGCTCGAACGTCAGCGCCGGCCGTCCGGTGAGCTGCTCGACGGTGTCGGTGACCAGCTCGGGCGTGGTGACCAGGGCCGCGTGGGCGGCGACCAAGCCCCCGACGGCGGCGAGCGGCAGGCCGGGGAGAAGGGCGCGGCGGGCGGCCGGGTCGGAGACCTCTTCGAAGCGGACAGGACGGCCGATAGCCCGGCCGATGGCGTGAGCCAGCTCGATCTGGCTGACAGCGGCGGGGCCGGTCAGGACGGGGCGCCGGCCGAGCAGGGCGTCGGAAGTGAGCGCCAGGACAGCGACGGCGGCGATGTCCTGCTCGTGGATAAGGGCGCGGCGGGCGGCGCCGTGGAACCAGCGGACCACGCCGTCGGCCCGGATGCCGGCGGCCCAGCCGAGGGTGTTGGTGGCGAAACCGGTGGGACGCAAGAAGGTCCACTCCACGTCGGAGTCGGCGATCAGCCGCTCGATCATGGCGTGCGAACCGAGGATTCCTTCGATGGCGTCGGCGGAGACGCCCCTGGCCGACAGGTAGACGACCCGCCGCACCCGCTTGGTGATCTCGCCGATGACCTCGGCGGCGGCGTGGTCGGCGGCGAGTGTGGGCCATACCAGGAAAACCGAGTCGACACCGTCCAACGCCGGACCGAGGCTCGACGGGTCGGCCAGGTCGCCCGCCACCACCTCGACGCCGTCGGGCAATGACGCGCGCCGGGGGTCTCTGACCAGCGCCCGAACGGGAATGCCCTTGTCCGCCAAC
>DATJJB010000711.1:0-3089 GCA_035492655.1 Kutzneria sp.
GCCCGATGAATCGCCCGAGCCACGTCGCCGTCACGGGTTCGGGGTCGGGTGAGCAGTTCTGCACGACCAGAGTCGCCGTGGTGGCGTCGCCCGCGGTGACCTCCGGCGGGTCGAACGCCAGGTCGGTGATCTGCACGGGTGGCGTGCACGCCGGCGGAACGGGGTCGGCGACCGCCGTCGTGGCCGGCGCGGCCATCAACCCGAGCGCCGCGACAACCATGCTTGCCATGAGTCGCACCGTGATCCTCCTTCGTTGGCCGCCGGCCGGAATGGCGTGGCGGCGAACCCACTGCGTCACGAACCGACACCTCGCGACCGACGTCCACGGCGGAGAGCTGCGGCTGCAGCACGACAGCGGCCTTGCTCAACGGTTGTGCCGTACGCCGACGCAAGGGTGTGGTACTGGAGTGGTGCGAAACCTTGCAGTTTTCTAGTCGCGGGCCGCTGGCCCTTCCTCGATTCTGGCGATCCTGCCGGTGCGCCGCCACACCGGCCGTACTCGGCGACGAGGCCTGCCGCCGTGTTCTGGTCGCGCGCCGGGCCAGTCGAAGGCCAGATCGAGGTCTGCTGATGGCGGGGGACGGCGTTCGACGCCAAGTGGGTCTCCGTCCTGGAGCGGGCGGGGATCGGCGCCGGCGTACTGGCGTTCCCGCGAGCATCTTTCGGTGGTTCTCGGCGAGCTATGCGGGCATCAGCGCCAACACCAGCGCCTGGAACACCGGCATCGGTTCGCGGCTGCCTGTGCTGATGTTGATGGTCGCCGCCTGACCGTCCCACCTCGAAGGGCCAGCCGGAGTACCCCTCCGGCGCACCCTTCGTGCACAGGTTCGCAAGGAAGTTCTGCGTGGAGGTACACGGATCGTGCGCGGCGGCAGTCTTTCGTAGTGATGGCTGACTACGAGGATTTCGTCCGGGCGCACCTGCCGCGGTTGCTGCGCTACGCGACGATGCTGACCGGGGAGCGGGAACAGGCCGCTGACCTGGTGCAGGACGTGCTGGTCAAGGTGTATCGACGGTGGTCGCGGGTCAGCGACGCCGAGCACCCGGACCGTTATGTCCTGCGGATGGTGACCAACGACTACCTGTCCTGGCGGCGGAGCCGGTCGGCGCGGCTGATCGCCGTGGCCGACCCGCCGGACCAGGCGCGGCCGGATGACTTCGCGTCGGATCACGCGGCACGCGATGACATGTGGCAGCGCCTGGCACGGTTGCCCCGGCGACAGCGCGCGGTCGTGGTGCTCCGGTACTACGAACAGCTCGCCGACGCCGACATCGCCGGCCTGCTCGGCTGCGCCCAGGCCACCGTGCGGGCCCACGCCCGCAGAGCCCTGACGACCCTGCGACACGGCCTGAGCATCGACCAGATGATCCAGGTGAAGGAGAGCTGATGGACATCGAGAACCTGATCAAGGACACCTTCACCGACCACGAGCACCACGCCCCCGACAGCGACCAGGTGCTGGCGGCCACGCGTCAGCGCCTCGAGCGCAGGCGCGCCAGGGTGAGCCCGCCGCTTGCGGCCGGCGCCGGGGTGGTCCTGCTCGCCCTGGCCGTGGGTGCCGTCGTCGAGCTGAACCGGCCCGCGCACGACAACCAGGTAGCCACAGGCACCAGCCAGACCGGCGGTCCGGCCGTCGTCGAGGCACCGGCCAAGGCGGCCACGGAGCTGACCATGCCCTACTCGCTCGGCTGGCTGCCGCCGGGCAAGGCCGACTACCTCGCGCGCCGGATCAACATCGGCGGCAGTGCGGCGAACCCCGACAAGCCGGTGTACGGCGGCGAGTACATGCTGACCGTCACCTCCGGGAGCCAGGTCTTGCTCGTGGACGTGCAGGAAATGCGGTCGATGCCGATCCAGCAGGCTGCCTTCAAGTCCGGTCCGGGCCAGCCGGTCACCATCGGCGGGCGGGCCGGCGTGGAGAGCGCGCACTCCGGCGGCCCGGGCGGTTACGAGCTGTACCTGACCCACCCCGATGGCGGCTCGCTGTACGTCAACGTGGCCGCGCAGCCGGGCAGCACGGCATCGGCGCAGCAACTGATCGACGCGGGCCGCCGCGTCGCGGAGAACGTCGCCTTCCCGGGCACCACCACCGTCACCCCGGCGTTCGGGCTCGGCAAGCTGCCCGACAGCCTGCGGATGTGCGCGTTCGACGTCGAGATGGGCGGCCCGAGCGCTCCGCGCACGAGCTACTCGCTGGGCACGTGCAGCATCCTGCCGCCGGTCCAGGTGCAGAGTGAGGAGTCCAGCCAGGTACGCGGCACCGCGGGGCAACCGGTCCAGGGACACGAGACCCGCTACCTGGACGAAAACGGTTACCGCACGCTCTGGATCCTCAAAGCCGTCCACGACGCGCCGATCGCCGTCGCGGGCCGCAGCGCGCAGTCGGAGCTGTACGCCATCGCCGACCACCTCGTCCTGCCCCACTGAGGTCCCGTGGGTCCTCTTCGGACGAGACCGAGGAGGACTCGCGGTTGGCGGCCCGCTCGCCGACCGACTTGGCGGCGCTGCTGCCGCAGGCCGAGCTGCGAGACCAGGGCCACCGGCATTCCCGCAAGCGCGTCGCACGGCTGAGGTGCCAGGCCGGCCGCGCCGGTCGAGCGCCCCAACGGTTGGAGGTCCCCCCAAGCGGGTGGACTCAAGTCCGCGCAGTACGGGCCATCCCCAGTGGTCGGTCAGCGCCGTGACGACGCTCGACCGATGAGGTATCCGACGATTCCGCCGACCACCGCACCGATCAGGAAGACGATCAGCAGGAAGATCAGCACGGCGTTGCGGATGACCTGGAGGAAGCTGGCGGCCTCGACATGCTGGACGGACGCGGCGAACTGGACGACGGAATGAACGAGCATGGCACCATCCTGGCACGGGTTGCCATGCTCGGTCATGTGATCACCACGTCATGGGCTACGAGACGGGGCGGTCCATTATGCCGCCGCTCTTGAAGACAACGTCCTCGCCGGCACCGCAGGTGCAGTGCCGGCAGCCAGCGCACGAGCCCGGTCAGCGCGATGCCGAGCTCTAGGGGACTAAATGATCCGCGACGCGACAGCCGCCCCGGCCTGTGCGCATGCGCTAAGAGGAAGAACAT
>DATJJB010000712.1:0-6484 GCA_035492655.1 Kutzneria sp.
TTCACCGCCTCCTACAGCGGGCTGTTCAAGTCCTTCTTCGACGTGCTGGACAAGGACTCCCTGGTCGGCAAGCCGGTGCTGATCGCCGCCACCGGCGGCACCGAGCGGCACTCCCTGGTGCTCGACTACCAGCTGCGGCCCATGTTCGCCTACCTGCGGGCCGAGGTCACCCCGACCGGCGTCTACGCCGCGTCCTCCGACTTCGGCAGCCCCTCCCTGCACGACCGCGTCCGCCGCGCCGGCGCGGAGTTGGCGGACCGGGCGACCGGCCTGCGGTCGGTGCCCAAGCCGGCCGACACCTTCGTGCCGTTCGAGCAGCTGCTGGCACAGTAGGCCGGTGCAGATCGACATCTTGTCCGAGGTCACCGACGAGGTGGCGGACGCCTTCGCCCGGCTGCTGCCTCAGCTCTCCTCCTCCGCCGCGCCGCTGTCCAAGGCGGCGCTGGCGGACATCGCCGCCCACCCGGCCACGACGGTTCTCGTGGCCCGGGACGGGGAAACCATCGTCGGCACACTGACTTTGGTGCTGTACCCCATCATCACCGGGCTGCGGGCGCACATCGACGACGTCGTCGTCGACTCCGCCGCCCGCGGCCAGGGCGTCGGCGAGGCCCTCACCATGGCGGCGATCCGGCTGGCCGACGAGGCCGGGGTCCGCACCGTCGACCTGACCTCGCGGCCGTCCCGCGAGGGCGCGAACCGGCTGTACCAGCGGCTGGGCTTCGAGCTGCGGGACTCGAACCTCTACCGCTACACCATTCGACGAAAGTAGTACGCCGCGTTCCGACGCGGGATCGATGCCGGGTCACCCGGTCAGCCCCTAGCTTCGTGGCATGTCGCACCTCTCGCTGGAGATCAGCCAGGACGTGGCCTCGCGCGGCCTTGGCATCGGTCTGATCGTGGTCATGGTCGCGGTCGGCCTGTTCCTCGTGGTGTTCTTCCTGGCCGCGCTGGTCAGCATCCTGGGCGCGGACATCGGGTGCGGCGGCAAGATCCTCTGGTTCTTCGTGGTGCTGTGCCTGCCGTTCCTGGGCAGCCTGCTGTGGTTCGTGGCGGGCAAACCCCGCCCCCGCCAGTACTACTGACCCCGACCTCATGCCTCATCGATCGTCGTGCCTTGACCGCGGTCGCCGGCCGGGGTGGAGTAAGAGTCACTTTTCGCCTGCCGCCGGCGAGTGCCACTTCACCCTCCCGCGAAGGAAACCCTGATGAGTCAGCTCAGCCGCCGCTCACTGCTGACCTCGGCCGCGCTGCTGGCGGCCGGCGGTGCGCTGGCCGCGCCGGCCGCCGGCGCGACCGACCGGCGCTGCCCGTCGCCGATCGCACTGCAGATGTGGTCGTTGAACGACCAGGCCGAGCAGGACCTGCTCGGCACCCTCGACAAGGTCGCGGCGATCGGCTATGTGGCGATCGAAAGCTATGACCTGTACGACAATTCGCCCAAGGTCGTGCGGTCGCATCTGGACAACCTCGGCCTCGGGCTGTGCAGTTCGCACGCGCCCTTCCCGGCCGGCCCGGACGCCAGGTCGATCCTCGACACGTACGCGGAACTGGGTTCCCGCACCCTGGTGTGGAGCCTGGAACCGGAGGAGTTCGACAGCCGGGACACGATTCTGCGCGGCGCCGACCGGATCAACGAGGCAGTCGACAACGCGCGCCCGTACGGCATGCGGATCGGCTACCACAACCACTTCGCCGAGTTCCGCAACTCCTTCAACGGCCGGCAGGCCTACCAGATCCTGCTGGACGCGCTGGACCCGGCAGTGGTCGTCGAGCTCGACACCTACTGGGCCCGGACCGGTGGGGTCGATCCGGTGCGGGTGCTCCGGTCGCTCGGCCGGCGGGTGGAGTTCATCCACATCAAGGACGGCCCGGCCACCGGCATGGACGACTACATGGTCCCCTACGGCACGGGCGTCATCGACGTCGACGGCATCGCCCGCGCCAACCCGGCGGTGCGCTGGAACATCGTGGAGATGGACCGCTCGCACTACGACATGTACTGGCTGCTCAACAACTGCTACGAGTACCTCGTCGGCCGCGGGCTGGCCGTCGGCCGACGACCCGTCAATTGACGCAGCGCTAATTGATACAGGGCACACCGTCGGCGGTGATGGCGCTGTTGGACGAGCTGGTCTGCGCGGCGGCGGCGAAGGTGTTCAGCTGCACGGCGGCGTTGCCGGTGAAGCCGTACTTGGTGTTGTAGTCGCTGCCGAGAATGACCCGGACGTGGCCGTCGGTGATGGAATCGTCGGCCACCAACGGAATCCCGCCCAGCGCCTGCGCGACGGCCTGCGCGGCGGCCTTGCCGCTGGCGGGGTAGTTCACGCTGGAAGCCTTGCGGGCAGTGGCGTTGCCGGTGTCGCCGCGGCCGAAGCCCTTGGCCACCGCCTTGTCCAGCACGCTGGCCGCGAGGCCGGAGACGCCGGAGCCGTTGCGAACGTCCACAGTGGTCGACGAGTAGTCGGCGGTGTTGGGCTTGGCCGCGCCGGAGGCGCTGGTGCTGGTCGAGGTCCCGGCGATGGTCTGCTGCACGAACGCCTGCACCTGGGCCGGGTCGACCTGCACGGCGTCGCCGTCGTGCGGGGTCTGCAGGGTGATGCTGACGATCGGGATCGTGACGAACTTGATGTTGCCGGTGCTCATGCCCTGCAACTGCTGGGCGAACTGGAGCACGTCCCAGCCCTGGTCGATGACCACGGCCTTCTTCACCGCGTCGATCAGGTTGTTCAGCTTGCCGGGGTTGGCCAGCGTGCCGGCCGACAGCACGGTCTTGGCCATGCTGGACATGAACGCCTGCTGCCGCTTGATCCGGTCCAGGTCGCCGTTGGGCAGGCCGTGCCGCTGCCGGACGAAGGCCAGCGCGTTGGAGCCCTCCACGGTCTGCTGGCCGGCCGGGAAGTTGGCGCCGGAGAAGGAGTCCTTCACCGGGTTGATCAGACACACCGGCACCCCGCCGATGGCCTGGCTGATGAAGTAGAAGCCGGCCAGGTTGACCGCGGCGTAGTGGGTGATCTCCAGCCCGGTGAACTGCTGGATGGTGGCGATGGAGTTCTTGGCGCCGGCCTCGGCCGCCTTGGTCTCCAGCTCGGCGCCCTTGACGCCCTGCTTGGACAGCGTCGAGTAGGCGTCGTTGCGGCCGTAGCTGTAGGCCGAGTTGATCTTGTGCTTGCCGTAGTCGCCGGCGATCTGCACGTACGAGTCGCGCGGGACGGAGATGGCGGTGGCCGCGCCGCCGCCGGCCGGGATGTGGATCACGATCATGGTGTCGGTGGTGTCGCCGCCGTCGTCCCCACCGCCGGCGTGCAGCTGGTTGAGCACGTCCGCGGGCAGCGGATTGCCCATCGCGTCGGTCCGGGTGTCCAGGCCGACCATCAGGATGTTCTGCTCGGCCGCCGGCGGCACGCTCTTGCCGATCACGTTGGCCGTGGTCAGACCGTCGAGACGGGCCAGCTGGGACCACGCGTACCAGGTGCCGCCGAACACGACCATCGACACCACGACCAGCAGGACCTGGACGGTGCGCAGGGCCGGGTTCTGGCGGCGGCGCGCGGCCGGCCGGGGCGACGGCCCGGCCGGACGCGGCGGCATCCGACGCGTGTCGAGGCGCTCCGGCATGACGCGAACCCCTTCTCCTGATCAACACAGCCAGGTCAACGGGGTCGCACGGTGGTGCACCCGCTGCTTCTTAGACGTCCATAGTGCCTTGCCGTTGCCCGTTGTGAGGCAGCCGCCGCCCGTCCGGGCCGGCGACCTGGACAACCGGGGCGTTCCGCCCGCGCGAGGACCACTGTGGGTGACGGCATCACCTCATCGGGTCAAGGGCAGGCCGAACCGCGCCGCCACACCGGGTGACCACAGCACGCTCACCGGCGGCTCGGCCGGCCGCGGCAGGCCGGCCGCCGCGACCAGGCCGTCCTCCAGGTCCAGCAGCTCGGCGCGGTGCAGCGGCCACGGCGGGTGCTCGTTCGGCACGTAGCGCGTGCGGCCACGCCAGGCCACGTGCAGGCCCCAGCGCGCGGTCAGGAAGTGTTCCAGCTCACTCGGCTCGGCGATGGGCGGCCCGCGCAGCACGCGAATCCGGCTGGACGGCCCACCGCGACGCCGGCTGGCATAGGTGACGACGTCGCCCTCGTAGTCGATCCGCATCGACGACCAGCGGTACGGCAGGCCGACGCCGTGCCGGCCGATCAGCACGGGCAGCAGGCGGGCGGCGTCGAGCGAGGCGAACACCACGCCGCGCCGGCCCCGATCGTCCACTGAGTACAGTCGCACGTTCGTCTCCGGGAACGTGCCGAGATACGGCATGCGCCACACCCGCCGCATGCGGAACGGAACCAGTCCCACATAGGTGGTTCCGGCCAGGGTGTCCGGTCTGGTGCCGGGTGGGAGCAGCCCGGCGACCCGATCCGGTTCGACCGGCCAGTGCAGGAAGGCGAGCTCGCGCCACGACTGCGTCAGCACCGCTCGGCGCAGCGGCCGCGGTGTCGTGACGGTGATCGGCTCGACCTCCATGCGATCGACCCTAACCCACCGGTTGCCCGAATCTACCCGGCCGGCAGTGACTCCCGGGCAGTCAGGTCACCGGGAAAGCATTGCGGGGCAACAGATACATCACCGTCCTACGTAGATGTGCGTATACCCGGCGACCCGGCCGCGAGATGAGGATTTGTGGCATCAGCAGGTCAGGCCGGGGAGAACGCACGTCGTGGGTCAGCAAGCAAGCAGGTATCTCGTCGTCAGCGACACCGTCTACACCGACGGCCACGGTGATCCCGTGCGCCTCGTGCTCAACACGCGCACCTCGCGTGTCAGCACGCTCGGCGACAAGGTGGCGCGGACGCTGTCTCACGGCGACTGCGACAAGCTGCCGGCGGCCGTTTCCGATCAACTGGCCGACCTCGAGATCCTGGTGCCCACGGGCCGTGACGAGCTGACCGACGTGCTGGACGAGCAGCGGGCCCGAGCGCGTTCGGCGGCGTCGCTGAACTACGTGCTGGTGCCGACCGGCTACTGCAATCTGGGCTGCGAGTACTGCGGTCAGGTGCACGTGCGCGGCAAGACCTCGGCCAACCACCGCAGCGCGGTGCGGGACCGGATCCTGCGGGCCGTGCACCGGCCGAGCACCGAGGAGATCCGGATCAGCTGGATCGGCGGCGAACCGCTGCTGGCGTACCCGGTCATCCGCGACCTCGCCGGGCAGTTCGTCGAGGCCTGCGAGGCCGTCGGGGTGCGCTACCGGTCCCGGCTGACCACCGACGGCTCGGCGCTGACCATGCGCAAACTCCGTGTCCTGTATGAGGAATGCCGGGTCGACTCGCTGTGCGTGACGATCGGCGGTATCGACCGGCACGACCGGGTGCTCGGCCTGCTGGCCGACGTCGTCCGCCATGCCGACGAGTTCCCGTTGCTGCGCCTGACGATTCGCGGCAACCTGGACGTGCCGAACCTGGGCCACGTGGACGCCTTCATCGACGCCATGGTCAAGGCCGGGCTGAATCACCCGATGGTCGACTTCGACCTGCGGGTCGCGCCTTCTTGGAGCAACGACGTGGCCGCGCCGCGGGTGGCCCGGCAGCGGTTCGCCGCGGCGGAACCCCGGTGGCTGCGGCGGATGCACGAGGTCGGCATGGTCACCCGGACCATGATCCCCGGGCAGCTGCGCGGCCCGATCTGCCCGGCGGTGACCCGCAGCGCCGAGGTGATCAGCAGCAGCGGCGCGATCTTCTCGTGCACCGAGCATCCACTGGTGCCCCAGCACGAGCAGGGCGACGTGCTGGAGCTCGTCGAGCACGCCGACCACGACCGCCAGCGGCCGGCCGGACAGTACGACGACTGGCACGACCGGATCAACCGCGGCGAGCAGAGCTGCGCCGGCTGCGTGTTCCTGCCGGTGTGCGGCGGCGGCTGCCCGAAGCACTGGGGCGAGGGAAAATCACCCTGTCCCAGCTACAAGTTCAACATCCAGCAGCGACTCGACCTGGAAGCCGCCCGAGCCGGTCTCACCCCGCTATTGACGTGACCCGGCCGGCCTCTGTACTGAGGTAGGCATGGCCACTGAGGGGCGTGCGAAGTTCGGCGAACACGAGACCTGGTACCGGATCACCGGTGAGCTCGGCTCAGGTGGGGTGCCACTGGTCGTGCTGCACGGCGGCCCCGGCTGCACGCACGACTACCTGCTCCGGCTGACGTCGTTGGCCGGTGACCGGGCCGTCGTGCACTACGACCAGCTCGGCAACGGCCGGTCCACGCACCTGCCGGACGCGACACCCGACTTCTGGACGGTTGAGCTCTTCCTGGCGGAGCTGGACAATCTGGTGGAGACGCTGGGCATCGCCGACCGCTACGCGCTGCTCGGGCAGTCGTGGGGCGGCATGCTGGCCGCCGAGCACGCCGTGCGCCGGCCGGCGGGCCTGCGCGGGTTGGTGATCGCCAACTCGCCGGCGTCCATGCAGTTGTGGTCGGCTGCCGCCGATCGGCTGCG
>DATJJB010000713.1:0-9083 GCA_035492655.1 Kutzneria sp.
GCCGAACACGACCAGGATGCCGGCCGCGGTGACCTGGCCGGCCAGCTTGGTCAGCGAGTCCAGCTCGAACCGGTCGTCGATCGCGCCGACCAGCGTGATCAGCAGGCCGGCCAGCACCACGCCCCACGGCGCCAGCGAGTAGGTGTAGGCCACCCGCAGCACCGGCAGCTGGTGGGCCAGCAGCATCGCCGCCAGCACGCCGGCGTACATGGCCAACCCGCCCATCCGCGGGATCGGCGTGACGTGCACGTCGCGGGTGCGCGGGTTGGCCACCGCGCCCAGCCGGATCGCCAGCACCCGGACCAGCCCGGTGAGCAGGAACGTCACCGCGGCGGCGGTCAGTCCGACCAGGAGGTACTCCCGGACGGGCAACAGGCCGGCCGCCTGGGTTGGCAACTGGGTACCCACGGCGTGCTGACGCTCCTTGTGCTGGCGGCGGTGGGAATGATGCAGGGAAGGACGCCTTCACTGCATCTGACGCAGTGAAGGCGTCCTTCCCTGCATCGGCGAGGTGCCCACCACGCTACCGCCATCCGTGTGGTGACCGGCCCGGGGGCTAGTTGATCACTTGCTGACGACGTCCTCGCCCAGCACCTCGTTCAGCTCGGCGATCGTCACCGCGCCTTCCCGCAGCACCAACGGCTTCGCGCCGGTCAGGTCCAGGATCGTGGAGGCGACGCCCTTGTCCGCGGTGCCGCCGTCCAGGTACACCGCCACCGACTCGGCCAGCTGCGCCTGCGCGTCCGCCGCCGTCGTCGCCGGCGCGTGGCCGCTGCGGTTGGCGCTGGACACCGCCATCGGGCCCACCTCGCGCAGCAGCTCGATGGCCACCGGGTGCAGCGGCATGCGCAGCATCACCGTGCCGCGGGTCTCGCCCAGGTCCCAGTTCAGCGACGGGGCGTGGTTCAGCACGAGCGACAGGCCGCCCGGCCAGAACGCCTCGATCAGCTGCCGGGCCTGCGTCGGCACGGAGAAGACCAGGCCGTCGATCGTCTGCCAGGAGCCGACCAGCACCGGGATCGGCATGTCCGGCCCGCGCCCCTTGGCCTCCAGCAGGGACCGCACCGCCGCCGCGTCGAACGCGTCGCAGCCGATGCCGTACAGCGTGTCCGTGGGCAGCACCACCAGACGGCCCGAGCGGACCGCGCCGGCCGCCGCGGCCAGCCCCGCTTCGCGGCTGTCCTGCCGGGAACAGTCATAAACAGTGCTCACGGTAAAAGATCCTGGCACAGGCCCGAATCGGTCAGCGTGACAGGGCTCTCAGCTGCCACCGCTGCCGGCGGTAGGTGTACACGGCGTAGAAGATCGCGGCGGCGCCGATCACCAGTCCGGCAAGGACAAGCGGCCAACTGTCGAGCAGGCCACCGAGGATGATCGGCACCACGCCGAACAGCGCGGCGACGCCGCCGAGGAAGGCGGCGTTGCGGGGCGCGGTCCAGATCCACTCCCGCCCGGACCGGGTTTCGGCGAGCAGCGAGCGCGCGGCGGACAGCAGCTCGGCGTCGTCGGTGCCGGACAGGGCCACCCGCTGCGCCAGGTCCTCACACTGCTCCAGCTGCTTCACGTCGCCGATGAGCAGACGACCGTCGCCGGTCTCGGTCCGCACCTCGACGGTGCGGGCCAGCAGCGCAACGGCCAGGTAGTAGCCGATGACGGGATCGCCCTTGCGGGTACGGGCCAACACGTCCAACTCGGCCACGGCGGTGTCGGCGTGACCGGTCGCGGCCCGTACGAGAGCCAGGCCGAGCACGGCCAGGATGGACAACGGGGCCACCACGAGGGCCCGCTGGAACTGCGACTCGGCGGCCGCCCAGTCCCGATGGGCCACATGCACGTCGCCGAGGGCCACATAGTCGTTGCCGTCGCCGCGGACCCGGCACGCCTCCTCGAACAGCAGTTGGGCCTGCTCGAGGTCGCCGGTCTCCATCCGCTGCCACCCCTGCGCGAACGGGTCGTCCGGACGCGACGACCGCAGCCCCGTCGGCACCAGCCGCCACTTGGTGGAGATGTCCACCCACTCCCGGCTGGCCTGCCAGTCGTTGCCCATCCGCGGCCCTCGCTCAGTAGGCTTGGTTCGGCTCGCATTCTTCCGGACGGGGAGGGCCGTGCGCACTCCACTACAGCTGGCGCTGGTCGCGGCGGTGGGCTACCTGGTCGCGGGCAGCCTGGTCGGCGTGTCGCTGTTGGCCGCGCACGGCAGTACCGCGGTGGCCGGCAGCCCGGTGGCCGCGCGGCTCGCGCCGACGACCTCGGTTGCCGGCCCGGCGGCGGGGTTTCAGCAGGTCAACGGCCCCTCCGGACTGGTGACCGCGGTGCCCGACGGCTGGCAGATCAGCTCCATCCGCAACGGCTTCCAGGCCGACGACCCGCAGCACGGCGGGGCCGGCGGTCGCTTCGTTCGCTACCAGGGCGTGGCCGGCGAGGCCGATCTCTACACCTGGCTGACCGCCTACGAGAAGCAGTCCTGGTCCACCCAACCGGGTTACCAGCGCGTCCAGATGGACCAGCGGAAGTTCCAGGACAACCCGGCCGTGCTGTGGGAGTTCACCTACAGCCTGAACGGCCAGCCGCGGCACGTGAAGATCCTGTACTGGAACGCCAAGGGCACCCAGTACGACGTCTACGCCTCGGCCCCGACCGCCGACTGGGCGCAGACGTCGCCGCTGTTCGACTCGATGGTCGCTAGCTCCTCCGTGCAGTAGCGAATCTCGGGCTGCCCGGCAGATCGAGATGGTCCGCCACATCGGTGAGCACTCGCCGCGAAGCCAGCAACGCCGGCACGGACTCACCCTGCGTGTCGTCGTGCTCGATGGCCACGCCGCCGCCGGACACCAGCAGGCGCGCGGCCAGCGCGACGACATGCCGGATGACGTCGAGACCGTCGCCGCCGGAGAACACGGCCTGCACGGGATCGTGGTCGGCGACCTCCGGTGGCACCACGGTTCCCATTGGCACGTAAGGGGGATTGCACAGCACGAGGTCGACGGAACCGTCCAGTTCGGACAGTACGCCGGGCGTCGTGACGTCGGCGGCGTGCAGCCGGATCGGGGTGTCGCCGGCGGCCGCCTGCTTGTCGGCGTTGCGCCGGGCCCAGGCCAGCGCGGAGCGGTCCATCTCCACGGCGTGCACGACCGCGTCGGGCCGGGAATGCGCCACCGCCAAGGCCAACGCGGCCGAGCCGGTGCAGAGATCAACGACCACGGGACGCGTTTTCCCTTGCAGGGCAGCCAAACCCCACTCCCACAGCAGCTCGGTCTCCGGCCGCGGAATGAACACGCCGGGCCCGACGTCCACTGTGATCGGTCCCAGCGGAGCCCAACCCAGCAGGTGCTGCAAGGGAATCCGCTTGGCCCGCTGGTGCACGAGCTTGCCGATGCCGTCGATCACCTGCGGGTCGACCAGCGGCACCAGCGGCAGCTTCATCCGCTCCACGCCGACCACGTGCGCGGCGATCTCCTCGGCGTCGAACCGGGCGCTGTCGATGCCGGCGGCGGACAGGATCCGCTCGGCGTCGAGGATGGCCAACCGCAGCGGCTGCCGGTGCCGGACGTCAGCCATTGCTGCCCACCGAGGCCAGCCGCTCGGCCCGGTCGGCCTCGGCCAGCGCGTCCAGCAGCGGGTCGAGCTCGCCGGCCAGCACCAGGTCCAGGTTGTGCGCCTTGAAGTTGATCCGGTGGTCGGAGATCCGGTTCTCCGGGAAGTTGTACGTGCGGATGCGCTCGGAGCGGTCCACCGTGCGGACCTGGCTGCGCCGGTTGGCCGACGCGTCCTGCAACGCCTTCTCCTCGGCCAGCGCCTGCAGCCGGGACTTCAGGACCTCCATGGCGCGGGCCTTGTTCTGCAGCTGCGAGCGCTCGTTCTGGCAGGACACCACGATGCCGGTCGGCAGGTGGGTGATGCGGACCGCCGAGTCGGTGGTGTTGACGCTCTGGCCGCCGTGCCCGGACGAGCGGAACACGTCCACCCGCAGGTCCTTCTCGTCGATCTCGACGTCCTCGACGTCCTCGACCTCCGGGTAGACCAGCACGCCGGCGGCCGAGGTGTGGATACGGCCCTGCGACTCGGTCACCGGCACCCGCTGCACGCGGTGCACACCGCCCTCGAACTTCAGCCGCGCCCAGACGCCGTCGAGGTCGTTGCCCTTCGACTTGATCACGAGCGTTGCGTCCTTGTAGCCGCCGAGGTCCGAGTCGGTGGCGTCGAGCATCTCGGCCTTCCAGCCGTGCTTCTCGGCGTAGCGCAGGTACATCCGCACCAGGTCGGAGGCGAACAGGGCCGACTCCTCGCCGCCCTCCCCCGACTTGACCTCCATGACGATGTCGGAGCCGTCGTGCGGGTCGCGCGGCAGCAGCAGCTCGGTCAGCTTCTGCTCCAGCTCGGGGATCCGCGCCCGCAGCTCGTCGGCCTCGGCGGCGAACGTCGAGTCCTCGCCCGCCAGCTCCTCGGCCGCGCTGATGTCGTTGCGCACCTGCTCCAGCTCGCGGATGGTGCGCACCACCGGCGTCAGCTCGGAGTATCGGCGGCCGAGCTTGCGTGCCGTCGCCTGATCGGCGTGCACCGAGGGGTCGGCGAGCCGCACCTCCAGCTCGACGTACTCGGTCAGCAGCGCCTCGAGGGCCTCAGGGACGGGTCTGGTCACACTGCCTAGTCTGCCTAACGACCGGAGCCGCCACCCGGTCGGGCCAGCGCGACGGCCTCCAGCTGCGAGCCGACCTCCAGCTTGGCCAGGATGGAGCGGATCTGGCTGCGCACGGTGGCCACCGACACGACGAACTCCTCGGCCACCTTGGCGGCCCGCTGACCTGCGGCAAGGCGGTCGAGGACCTCGCGCTCGCGGGTGGTCAGCCGGTCCAGCAGCCGGGTGCGGTCCCGGTCGCCGCGGTTGAGTTCGTACAGCTCACGGCGCTCCTGCTCGGACAGCATGGACCGGCCGTGCACCGCCGCCGCGGCGGCCTGCACGAGCTGCTCGAACGGCGCGGTCTTGGCCACCCAGCCGATCGCGCCGGCCACGATGGCGGCGGCGATCCGGTTGCGGCTGGACGACCCGGTCACCACCAGCACCCGCCAGCCGGCGGCCTTGAGCGGCAGCACCAGGTCGGCGCCGTCGACGTCGAGGCCGAGGTCCATGTCCAGCAGCACCAGGCCGCGCTGGTCGCCGGACTCGGCCTCGGCGATGATCTCCGCCTCGGACGTCACCGGGCAGCGCCGGGCCGGGATGCCCTGCCCGCGCAACGCCAGCACCAGCGAGGTGGCCACGATCGCGTGATCGTCGATCACCAGAACGGGCGGCTTCGCCATCACGGGCGGCCCGCGGGCACGGCCAGGGCCGCGACGGTGCCGTGGCCGTCGGCGGCCGGCCGCAGCGACAGCGAGCCGCCGGACGCGCCGACCAGCTGCTGGCTCAGGTGCAGGCCGAGGCCGCTGCCGCCCCTCGACTCGTCGTGCACGCCGCGCCGGAACAGCTTGCCGCGCACCTCGGGCGCCAGACCGGGGCCGTCGTCACGCACCTCGACGTGCACGCTCCGCCCGTTGGCCCTGGCCTTGACCTGCACCTTCGCCCCGGGCGCGTGCCGCTCGCAGTTGGCCAACAGGTTGGTCACGACCTGGGCGAACGCGTCGGCCGGCATGGTCGTGCGCAGACCCGGCTCCACGTCCAGCTCGACGTCGAGGCCGTTGGTCCGGCGCAGCGTGACGATCCGCGTGAGCACCGGGTCGAGCTCGCAGCCGTCCGGCTCGGCCCGCTGGTCGAGCAGGTTGCGCAGGCGGCCGATCTCCTCGCGGACGGCCTCGCTGAGCAGCTCCCGGTCGTCCTTGCCGGCGTGGCTGAGCACGTGGGTCATGCCGTCCAGGCCGGCCAGCACGTTGTGCAGCTCGTGGTCCAACTCGGCGATGCGGTCCACCCGCAGCTGCGAAGTCTGGAACCGCTCGCGCAGCCGCCGGGCCAGCGCCGCGCACATGATGATCGCCCCGCACAGCCGCAGGCAGGCGCCGCCGAGGCCGGTGTTGCCGGTGTCGCGCGCGATCTGCGCGATGGCCACGACCGCCATGCCGGCGCCGAGGCCGTAGGCCATCGGGACCCGGTTGCGGACGCCGTATACGACGTACGTGCCGGTGACGACGAGCCAGCACAGCACCAGGAAGCGGTCCAGCACGCCGTTGGCCGCCAGCCCGTCGAGCCGCGGCGTGGCGTAGATCAGCATGGCCAGCGCGACGCTGACCACGATGCCGAGCAGGCCGCCCGGGAAGCCCATGGTCCAGCGCGGTTGGCTCGGCACCAGGGCGAAGGCCATCAGCACCAGGAAGATCAGGCAGCCGGCGAACCGCAGCAGCGCCATCAGGTGCTGGGTGTCCGGGCTGGTGAAGGCGATGACCGTGGCCGGCAACACAACCAGCGCGTAGACCGTTACGGCGGCGGCCAGTCCGCCGATACCCCTGCTGTCGTCCAGTCTGGCCAGGAAGAACGCCAGTACGACGCCGCACGCGGTGATACCGGCGACCGCGATGACCAGCACGAGCTGGCCGGCCTGGTCCGGTATGAGCGTGCGGGCCGGGGAGAGGTTCACCGCGATGGTGGCCAGCACCGCGGCCAGCACCGGCACCCGGACGGCCGGTATTCGCGACAGCATCCATTCCCGCCCTGTCATGCGCAGCCCCCTGCCCACAACGTCGGCGCGGTCGTGGGAGAACGACCGCTTGGTGATGATTCAACCAACCGGCCTATCGACCGGACCCCCGGACGTGTTATCCGATTGACGAACATGAATCTCGGTCACCGAAATATCCGCTTTCTCGTTGCCCGGCAACCTCGTTCGGGAGATACCCAATTTTGACGATGAGCGGCCGGCGGCGCCAGGGCAGTCTTGGTGGTGTCGAACTTCGCCGGGGTCCGGGAGAGCCCCCGACGGGGCGATGCAAGACCGTGGCGGCGTCGGTAGCCCCCAGCCGGCGCCGCCCCGGCGCACCGAATCATTCCCAGCTAGAACGCGCCCGCTTCGGCGGGCAGGGTCCGGCCGACACCCCCAGGCGGCCGGGCCGAGGTAGGACGCGAGAGGGCCCCGCAGCCATCCGGCTACGGGGCCCTCTCGACGTTTTTAGTCACGCACTCACTTCTGGCGCTTGCCGTAGCGGGCCTCGAAGCGGGCGACGCGGCCACCGGTGTCCAGGATCTTCTGCTTGCCCGTGTAGAACGGGTGGCAGTTGGAGCAGACCTCGACGTGGATGGCGCCGTCGCGCTTGGTGCTGTGGGTCGTGAAGGTGTTGCCGCAACCGCAGGTCACGGACGTCTCCACGTACTCCGGGTGAATGCCGGCCCTCATGTTCGTTCCTCTCATCGGCGGCCGCCGGGTCCCCGTGGCTGGTGCTGGGGTGAACCGGAGCCTTTCTCGACCATCCATTCTGCCAGATGGCCCGACACCTGCTAGAACAGCCCTCGTCCGTGGTTTGTTCCCCGTCGACCACTCGCCGCTCGGGGCCGCCCGCTGACCGCGTCCGACCGGCCTTACACCGACCTCACCCGCCCGCCGACTTGGCCGTTCGCCACACTGTGGCCCGTGTCGTGCGCACTCGAAGCCTGCTCGCCGACGCGGCCGCTGCCGGTCGCGTTGTGGCTGGTCGTGCCGGTGCTGTTCACGGCCATGGTGCTGGGCCTGCTCGCGGCGGCCTGCCTGGCGCTGGGCGTTGGCGACGGCTCGCAGCCGCTGTCGGCGCCGGTGTTCGGCGCGGCGGCCGCGGTGACGGCGGCCCTGCACTCCGGGGTGTCGTGGGGCCGTCGGCAGCGGCTGCGCCGAATCGCCCGTTACTACCCCGCGCTGGTGCTGGCCGCTGGCATCGCGGTGTGCTGGCTGTCCGTGCCGAACCTGCTGGCCGTGACCATCGGCGCGCCGGCCGCGGTGGTGGCGGTGGGTATGTGCGTGTGGGAGCGCGCCGACTACCAACTTTCGGCTGACCACCGGGCGTGACCGACCGCATCCGTTTCCGTTCCCGGCAATCGCCGATGACGTGACCCCGGTCACGCTCCTAGCGTCGCCCTCAGCTCGTCAGGAACTCACCTGCTGAGGGGACATGACGTGAACCGTTTACTGAACACCGTGGCCAAGGCCGCGTTGGCCATCACCCTTTCCGTCACCGCGCTGTCCGCGATCCCGCTGGCCACGGCCTCGGCCGCGCCGGCCGTCGTCGCCGCGCCGATGTCGGCCGGCGACGGCACCGCCGCCGGGGCCGTCGCCTGGTACCAGGCCCACAACGGCAGCACTGCCTACCAGGGCTACTGCGAGAAGGCGGCGGAGAACGCCTACGGCACCACCGGCGTCTGGGCCTCGGCCAACGCGCACTGGAACGGCGCCTCGCCCAAGCACCCCGGCGACAAGAACCCGCCGCTGGGGGCGTTCGTCTACTGGAACATCAGCGCCTACGGCCACGTGGGCATCTCCGACGGCGCCGGCGGCTTCTGGGCCTCCAGCGTCAACGGCCGCATCGGCCACGTCACCCGCGCCATGGGCGGCGTCGACTACTTCAACGCCTATCGCGGCTGGACCCCGCCGGCCCGGCCGCACCAGTAAGCCACCTGTCCGGGGACCGCGAGCCCCCGCCGGGGTCCCCACCCCATGCAGGGAAGGACGCCTTACCTGCATCCAATGCAGGTAAGGCGTCCTTCCCTGCATAAAAAGAGGGCCCCTCCCGGTGGGAGGGGCCCTCTTGTCAGGCGATCAGTCGTTGTCGCCGTTGCTGCCCGGTGTGGTCTTCGCCACCTGCATCAGGAACTCGATGTTGGTGCGGGACTTGCGCAGCCGGTCCAGCAGCAGGTCGATGGCCTGCTGGCTGTCCAGGGCGTGCAGCACGCGGCGCAGCTTGTGCATCACGGCCAGCTCGTCCGGCGGGAGCAGCAGCTCCTCCTTACGGGTGCCGGACGGGTCGACGTCGACGGCCGGGAAGACCCGCTTGTCGGCGATGCGCCGGTCCAGCTTGAGCTCGGCGTTGCCGGTGCCCTTGAACTCCTCGAAGATGACCGTGTCCATGGTCGACCCGGTCTCCACCAGCGCGGTCGCGAAGATGGTCAGCGAGCCGCCACCCTCGATGTTGCGCGC
>DATJJB010000714.1:0-6208 GCA_035492655.1 Kutzneria sp.
GGTGGCGGTGACGGAGCTGCCGGATTCGTATTTGCCGGGGGAGGTTTCGGTGCCGGCGAGGCGGGCGGTGCCGCCGGGGGAGGCGGTGGCGGTGACGGCGTACTGGACCATGTTGATGGCCATCACGTCGACGAGCCGGACGGGACCGGAACTGGTGGTGCCGTTGTAGCGCAAGAGGTTGAGCACGGTGGTGCCGGCCGACGAGGCTCGGACGGTGAAGCCGTCGGTGCCGAGGTTGTCGGTGCCGAGGTTGAAGACGTGCACTGAGCCGGAATTCACGATGAGGCCGTTGTGCAGGCCGTAGCCGAAGGCGTCGGCGATGGTCAGGTTGTGGGCGCCGGTGACGGTGATGAGGTCCGAGGATTTGCGGGTGAAGCCGTCGATGACCTGGGGGAAGAGAGTGGCGCCGGAGGCCCAGTTGGGGAGGTAGAAACCGAGGCGGACGAAGGTGTTGCCGTTCGTCAGCACGCCGTTGACGACGCCGTCGTCGGAATTGCCGACGGTGATGCCGTGGCGGACGAAAGTGCCGGCGAGCTTGCCGACGAAGAAGTGGTCGTTGCGGAAGGTGGCGAGATCGACGCCGTTGTAGGCATTGGACATGCCGACGTTGACGACATAGGTGCCGGTGCCGTGAGCGCGGACGGCGTAGGGATAGGCGACGAGGCCGTCGGGGGCGGCGGGGTTCTGCCCGGGGTAGAAGACGCGGAGGCCACGAATGCCGGAGTTGCTGGCGTTCAGCGTGATGAAAGCGGCATCGGTGTCCGGCGTGGCGGTGGCCCGCCCGGCATAGGACATGAGCACGGTGCCGCCGCTGCGGCCGTCCTCGTCACGGTTGGGCACGGAGGAGGCGCCGCGAAGCTCGACCCCGGCCGGCACGACAAGCCGGGATTCGACGCGGTACCAGCCGGCCGGCACGTAGACGACACCGCCGCCGTCACGGCCGGCACGGTCGAGGGTGCGTTGGATGCCGGGAGTGGCGTCGGCAGCAGGGATGTAGCCGACGCCGTGCGGGGCATCAGTAACGTACAGGGCGTTACGTGACGGGCGTGCCGTGGGCTGGGACGAGTCATAGGCGGGAGCCTGGCCGGACATCTGGTAGACGGTGCCGGTCAGGGCCCCGGTGACCTTGACGTCGGTGAGCTTGACGAAGCCGGCGGAGTTGTTGGTGACGGCCCCGTCGAGCGTGCCGCGGCCGATCATCAGACCCCAGCGTGAGTCGAACTGGTCGACGAGCAGCGCGGTGTCGGTGTGCTTGATCTGCACGCCCTGGAACGCGCCGGCGAAGTCGACCCGCTGACCGGGCACGACGTGGATGCCGACGTGGTAGTCGGCCGCGGCGATGTCGTTGAACTGGTCCCACTCCAGGTCGCCGAGCACGAAGCCGGTGCCGTGAGCGCGGGTCCAGGCGTCCACAGTGGACCGGCGAGGCGGGTTGAACTGGTGCGGGGCGGAAGCCCAGTAGGAGTTGGAGAAGGCGACGTTCTCCCACGTGCCGACGTCGGCCCCGTTGTACGCTTCGACGCCCTCGAACAGGGCGGTGCCGCGCACGTTGCGCACGGTGGCGGACTCGTGGGTCTGCCCGACGGCCGGCGGCCGCCCCCGCTCGTCACGCATGGTGCTGATGCCGATGCCCCGGTACGAGTTGAGCATGGTGACGTCGGAAACCGTGCCCATCATGTAGTTCTCGTCGCTGGCCCACGCGCTGCCGGTGATCTCGAACGTGTAGCTGTACGGCACCGGCGCGGCGGCGTTCTGGTGCGGGTAGTAGGTGGTCAGGCCGAGCACCCCGGCGCTGCCGCCGATCCGGAACAGCACCGGCCCGTTGTCGCCGGACGGCAGGTCGGCGCTGATCACCGTGCCGTAGCTGCCGCTACCGTGATCGGGGTCGCGCCGGTCGCCGCGCAGGGAGCAGAACGCCGGCACCTCGATGGTGTCGGTGACACGGTAGGTGCCGTCGGGCAGCCACACGGTGCCGCCGCCGGCGTCGTAGCAGTCGTACAGCGCGGCCTGCACCGCCCTGGTGGAATCCTTGACACCGCTGGGATCCGCGCCGGTCACCACGAAGTCGGCGATCACCGGGTCGACGGTCGGGTACTTGGTCCTGATCAGCTGCGGCTTGGGCGTGACGACCCGCTGGTTGCGGACCTGGAGATCGGCGACGGTCGCGGTCCCGTCGTAGGCCAGCCGCACATAGCGCGCGTTGGTCACGGGAAAGTCGGTGCGGGACGAGCGGTTGGCTTCGGTGGCCCCGGATTCGCCGACGGTGGTGAACGTCGTGCCGTCGATGGAGGTCTGCACTTTGTAGTCGGGCGAGAAGGCCGCACCCCACTGCACGAACACGTCGTCGACCGGCTGCGACTGGCCGAGATCGACCTGGGTCCGACCAGGACCGGTGGAAAGCGCCTTGCCCGCGGCGACATCGAGGTTCACGGCCGAAGCCTTGAATGCCTGGTAGCTGTCGTACAGTGCTTGCAGGGCGGCCTTGACCTGCGCCGGAGTAGCGTTCTGGTCGTCGATCACGGCCTGCGCCTTGGCGATCTGCGCGCTGAACGCGGCCTTGGCGCCGACCGGGTACTGGCCGTCCCGGGTGCCCTCGCGTGCGGCGTACCCGGTCAAGCCGGCCTGGGACACGAGGTTGCGGAGGCCGGCCTTGATGTCCAGAGTGGACGGAATCACCGTCACCCGCACGGCGGCGACCTTCAGTTCCACATCGGACCCGTCGTGGGCGATGCGGAAGTCGGAACCGTTGGTGCGGTTGGTCAGGATCGAGTCGTCCAGCACGAAGTCGTGCGTCTGCCAGCTGCCGGTGTCGCCGTAGTGCACGATCTCCGACGGCTTGAACTTGTCCGGCAGGTCCTGGCCGGGCGAGTCGTACTGAAGGTCCAGCGTGCCGTTGCCGGCGTCCAGGTAGTCGATGCTGACCAGCACGACGTCCTTGGTGTCGTACGCGTACGAGTCGGCCACGTTCATGTACAGGTAGTTGGTCGACGGCGCGGGCGAGGCGGCGTTGGTCTGCCAGTAGCCGCGCCCGGCCGCCGTGCCGGTGATCAGTCCGGACGGGTTGTCGCCGGGATTGGGACTGATGCCGGTGTTCGACGGGTTCGCGCCGAGGATGGCCGAAGGCCCGGCGGCGGTGATCCGCAGCTGGGCGACGGTGATGTCCACCGAGCCGCTCAGTCGAACGGAAGTCAGTGCCGGCAAGGTTGTCGCGGCATGCTTCCAGGTGTTGCTGCCGGCCAAGGTGGCCACCGCGCCGCCATTGAGGGTCAGGGTGCCCGCGCCGCTGTCGTAGTACGTCACGAGGGCGACGACCGGCCCGGTGACGGCGTAGTCGGGATCCGGCGTGAAGCTCAGGTACGACGCGCCGGCGGAAACGTCGGTCTGCCAATAACTGTGGCCGTCGACGCTGCCGGTCCGCAGGCCGGCGGCGTTGTCGCCGGCGCTGGCGGTGACGCCGAGAGTCAGCGGGGTCGGGCCGAGATCGGCGCCGACCCCGTCGGGATAGAGCACGGGGGCCGCGCCGGCCGGCACGGCCAGTGCGGCGACCAGCGCGACCAAGAGTCCTAACAGGATGCATAAGCGGTGGGTCATCATTGACCTCCCAGAAGTTCAGACGGGCGGCATCGCCACCCGGTCGACACGGCCGTCCGGCCACCGCACCTCCACGGCGGAGGCGGTGATGTCCAGTTCTGGCAACGCTTCCAGTGGGGAGCCGCCGAGATGCACGGCGGCGGCGTAGATCCGGCCGACCTCGACCTCGCCGGCGGAGAACAGCACGGGCACCTCGGAGACCGGTCCCAGCGGGTTGGTGTCCTTGCCCACCACGGTTTCGGCGACCACGAGGCCGGCGAGGTCGACCAGGTCCGAGTGCAGGCCGCTACCGGGAACCGTGGCCCAGCCGCCGATCCGCAGCCGCCATGGTCCCGGATGTGTGCACTCGGCAGCCTCGTCGACCCGGACCAGCCGAACCTCGGTGGCACCGTGGATCACCGAAGCGACGGTGATCCACGGGCCCAGCCTATACGTGGTCTCGGGACTGTGGAAGGGATTCCAGCTCTCGTCCGCGGGCCAATGCGCCCGGCTGCGTGACACGCCCGGCTGCACAGCGGTCAGCGGCCGCCGATGCGCGGCCCGGCCGTCGGCGTCGACCAGAGTTGCCGAGGAGTCCAGCGGCGGGGTCATCTCCGGCGCGGCATGGGTGCTGTAGGCGATCCGTGCGTAGGCCGGATCGTCGGTCGCCGGCTCCGCCGGGTCGATGTGGTCGCTGCCATGGTTGAGCACCCGAACCACGCCGTCCGCCCGGGTGCCGGAGACCGTCCAGCCCGGTGCCGGCAGGTAGCACTCGAAGTCCTCTTCCTCGACCGGCAGCGGAACTTCGGGCGCGGACCAGACCTCGTGCGTTGCCGGCAGCAGCAGGCCGGCGAAACCCTTGCTGGCCCAGTACGGCGAGGCCGGGCCGGAATACATCTGCCGGATGGCCGGGAACCGCCCATGCCAGCCCAAGGTCAGCAAGCCGTCATGGTCCACCGCGCCCGCGTTGAGGAAGTGGTCCAGCATCAGGCCTCCGATACGCCGGGTCAGCCCCGGTTCGAGCGGTGTGGCGTCGTAGCGCGCGCCGATCCACAGTGGAGCGAGCGCGGCGAACCGATAGGTCAGCGACCGGCCTTGAATCAGCGGCGAGCCGTTGCCGCCGATCAGCCGCGCATAGTCGGAAAGGTAGAGCCGCAAGCGTTTGCGGTACCGAAGGGCGAGCTCGTCGTCGCCGGTGATGTCGCAGAACAGCAGCGGGTAGAAGTGCATGGCCCAGCCGCTGTAGTGGTCGAAGTTGCGGTGCTCGCCGCCGGACAGGCCGTCGGAGTACCAGCCTTCGCCCGCGTGCCAACGATCCGTGGACTCGATCGCGTGATCGAAGTCGGCCTGGCTCCACGCCCCGCCGACGCTACGGGCGAACGCGCCGGTGACCGCCTGGAACCACAGCCAGTTGTTCTGCGGCATGTCGTCGCCGACCATCGGCGCCAGCCAGTCCAGCAGCCCCTGCTGGGTCCGCGTGCTGAGCCGGTCCCACAGCCACGGCCGGGTCAGGTGTAGCCCCAGAGCGATCGACGCCGCCTCGACCTTGGCCTGCTTGCATTCGCCGAACCGGGGCCAGCGATCGGGATCGGCCGGGTCGACACCGGCGGCCAGCCCCTGCGCGTACCACTCGGCGATCCGCTGTGGATCGTCGCCGCCCGCCCCGGCCAGCCGAAACGCCGCCAGCAGGAAGGTGCGCGCGTAGCCCTCCAGGCCGTCGCTCCACCGACCGCTCCCGCTCACCGGTCCGGGCAGGTGGATCAGCGCATGCGTGTCGGTGGCCCAGGGCCGCACGGCCAGCAGCATCGAGTCGGCCAGGCGTTCCCACTCGGCACGGGACGGGGCAGGATGCACGATCACCTCTCCAAACGCAGCGTGACGATCTGGAAGGGGCACAACGACAACGGCACCGTGCGTGCGGTCAGGGCGCCTCGAGACCCCCGTCCGGCCGGCGCACCCGCGCCGACCAGCGTTCGTGCGAGAACTTCGTCGGCGGGTACTTGGCCGCGGCGGCCTCGTCGAGGTCCACACCCCAGCCCGGTTCGTCTGACGGCGTCAGGTGGCCGTCGTGAACCACCGGCGTGCCGGGGAAAACCTCATGCGTGGCCTCGTTGTAGGTGTGCGACTCCTGGTAGCCGAAGGCCGGCGTGGAGACGTCAACAGCCAGGTTGGCCGCCACACCGACCGGCGAGATGTCGCCGGGGGAGTGGAAAGCGGTGCGCACGCCGAGCAGCTCGGCCAGGGCCACCAGCTTGCGTGTCGGCGTCAGGCCGCCGATGGCGGAAGTGTGCAGGCGCAACAGATCCACGCCACCGTCCTTGATCAGCCGGGCGGCGTCGGTGACCGAGCCGACCTGTTCGCCGACCGCGATCGGCACCGGCGAGGCGGCCCGCACGGCCGGCAGCTGGTCGTAGTGCTCCGGCGGGATCACGTCCTCCAAAAAGGACAGTTCGTACGGCTCCAGCGCGCGGGCCAGCACGATCGCCTGCTTCGGCGTCAGCCGGCTGTGCACGTCGTGCATCAGGCTGACGTCCCCGAGCCGTTCGCGCGCTGCGGCGAACAACCGCGGCACATCGCGAAGGTACTGCCGCACGTCCCAGCCGTCCGGATGCGGCGACCGCGGATACCCGTTACGGGT
>DATJJB010000715.1:0-5980 GCA_035492655.1 Kutzneria sp.
ACCAGCACGTCGGCCACCTGGTCGGCGACCTCGGCCGGGAACTTGCCGGCGGCGACGATCTCGTCGGCCTTGGCCCTGTCCACGCCCTTGATGGCGTCGACCGGGATCTTGGCCAGTGCCTCGGGGCGCTCAACGGCCAGCTGCTCGATCTCCATGCCGCCCTCGGCGGAAGCCATCGCCAGGAAGGTGCGGTTGGCCCGGTCGAGCAGGAAGGAGACGTAGTACTCCTCGGCGATGTCCGAGGCGGGCGTCACCAGCACCTTGCGGGTGATGTGGCCCTTGATGTCGAGGCCGAGAATGGCCTCGGCCTTGGCCTGCGCGTCATCGGGGTTGTCGGCCAGCTTCACGCCGCCGGCCTTGCCGCGGCCGCCGGTCTTGACCTGCGCCTTGACGACGACGGTCTGGCCGAGCTGCTCCGCGATGGCACGGGCTTCAGCGGGGGTGGCGGCCACGGAGCCCGGCAGCACCGGTACTCCGTGGGCGGCGAAGAGGTCCTTCGCCTGGTACTCGTACAGGTCCACTCGGGTCTCCTGCGACGTCGGTGTCGGACGTGGCCGCGCGCTAGGTCAATGGGGCTGGTAACACCCGAGAAAACCACTGGACAACGGCCTCGCCCGACCCTATCGGCCAGCGGAACCAGCCGCGCACGCGGGAGCGGTGAGGTGGCTTACAACCGCCGTGAGGTCAGTCACGGTGCTTGTTGCCGCGCGTTCCGCGCGGGGCTCGGCCGCTCGAACCCGGCGCCTTCGCTTGCCGGATTTCGCCCGCCGCATCGGCCCAGGTGTCGGGGCGCGTCCGGTGGCGGCAGGCGAAATCCGCCAACCGCTCCAGGCACCGGCGCGGCCTCGCGATTGTCGGGTTCAATCGGCCAATTCGCCCTTTCCGGACAGCGCCAGGACGCCGCCCGCCACGAGCACCAGGGCGCAGCCGATGGCGAACCAGGTGCCGAGCGACGGGGCCGAGCCGGCGACGCGACCGCCGGTGAACACGAACTCCAGGGCCCTGATCACGGCCACGCCGGCCGCACCGAACAGCAGGGCGGCACCGCGCACCGGCCGGGACCGAGCAGCCAGCGCAGCAGCGACGATCACGGCCAGCAGGGCGACGACGGAGCCGACCGAGGCGATACGGAACGTCCACAGGCCGGCGGACTCGTAGTCGGGGCCGGTGACGGCCGGGAAGCCGAAGGCGCCGACGGCGAGCAGCGCGGCCAGGCCGGCGACCCAGCCGAGCACGGGCCGGGCCTCCAGTTCGGACAGGTCGACGTCCTCACGCTCCAGGGCACCGGCCAGCGTCGCGATGACCACGGCGACCAGGGCCAGCAGCACGGCCAGCGCACCGAACCACACGCCGGCGCCGGGAGTGGCCTTGCTGGTGATCACGCCGGTCGCCGACAACACGGCGTCGAAGCCGCTGGCCACGGCCAGCGGGATGCCGGCGCAGGCGACCGTGAACACCGGTCGCACCAACGCGGCCCAAGCCGGGACCAACAGACCGATGGCCAGCAGGCCGACCAGGATGCTGGCCGGCGTGAGCAGCCGGATCGCGTAGTTCTCGGGAACCGCAGCCCCGTCGGGCAGGGACAGCAGCGGCAGCGCCACGGCGACCAGCCCGGCCACGGCCGCGACCAGGCCGACGATGCCGGCCCCGCGGTGCAGGTTGCCCCGCCCGGGCAGGTCGACGTCCTCGTCGAGGGACTGCTCGCGCCGCCCGACCGAGACGAAGGCGAACGGCACCAGCAGCGCGATGCCGGCGAGGGCCAGCCAAGGACCGGTGGTCGGATGCAGCTCGTCGACCACATAGCCGGCCACGGCCGGCGGCAGTCCGACGACCAGCGCCGCCAGCCCGACGCCGACGATGCCACCGCGAACGGTGTCGGCGTCGCCCGAGGTCGTCGCGACGGCGGCGGCCACGGGCATCGCCAAGGCCACCAGCAGGCCGCCGATCAGGGCCAACACCGGCGAGTCGAACACGCCGTCGGCCGGTAGCAGCGGGTTGCTGGACGAGAACGGCGCCATCATCAGGCCGACCGCGATCAGCAGGCCGAGGCCGGCCGCGCCGACGACGAGGCCGCGGCGCGGCTCCTCGTCCTCCGGACGGTCGCGGTCACGGGCCAGCACACCGGCCGCGACCGTGACGACAAAACCGAGGATGAGCAGCCACAACCCGATGGCCGGGCTGGGCGGCACCGTGCCGTCCACGGCGACGAGGTCCGGCCGCGACACCCGGCTGGCGTCCACCGCCAGCTGCACGTCGGCGATCGCGCGACCGACCGACACCGCGGCGAACACCACGAGCAGCGCGCTCGCGGCGGCCGGCCGGCGGTTGCCGACGAAGATCAACGCGGCAATCGGCGGCAGCAGGGCCAGCACGGCGGCCAGCGGCCAGGACGTGTAGCCCGCGGGGGCATCGACCACGCCGATGACCAGGCCGATGATCTGCAGCACGGCACCGACCGCGGCGACCGCGATCGGCGGCCACAGACTCCGGTCCAGCGGTTCGAACTCGGGTTCGGGCTCACCCGCCCGAGCGGCCCGCCGATCGGCGAGACGTGGGTGTGGGGACCTCGGCCGCTCGCTCACGGGGGCGACCCTACAACGGAGGGGCGCAAGGGCACGGTGTAGCGATGAGATGACTAATCGTGAACTGATACGTATCGCAAAAGTTGCACAGTTAATTTACCGTCACACGTATGGGTAACGGCGTGCTCGGTCGACTGGCCAGCACCCTCCGGGGTGTTGCCGTCGAATCGGCATGGCTGGCCGCGCACGCCGCACTCTACCCCTGGGGTGCGATGGCGGAACGCCTCCACCCGGACGGACCCTACGTCCACTACCGGACCGACGCCCTGTCGCCGGCCGCCCGCGGTCTGCTGGTTTCGGCCATGGACGCGGCGGGCACCCCGATCCTGCTGGTGCACGGGATCGGGGACAACCGTTCCGTGTTCACGGTGCTGGGAGCCGCGCTGCGCCGACGGGGATTCGGGGTGGTGCACGCGGTGAACTACAGCGTGCTGACCGCCGTGACCGGGGACGTGCGGACGGCCGCGTCGATGTTCGGGGAGCAGGTCGAGCAGGTCTGCGAGCTGACCGGGTCGGACCGGGTGCACGTGGTCGGGCACTCACTCGGTGGGCTGATCGCGCGCTACTACGTGCAGCGCCGCGGCGGCCACGAGCGGGTCGACACGCTGGTCATGCTGGGCACGCCGCATCGGGGCACGGCGGCGGCCTACCTGCTGCCGACCGGGCTGGCCAAGCAGCTCCGGCCGGGGTCGCAGTTGCTGGCCGAGCTGGACGAGCCCGCGCCCGACTGCCGGACCAAGTTCGTGTCGGTGTGGACGCCCACCGACCAGATCGTGCTGCCGCAATCAAACGCCCGGCTGACCCACCCGGACCTCGACATCGACGAGCACTGCTTACGTGATGTCGGTCACTGGGCACTGCCGGTGGATTCCCGTGCATCACGCCTCGTCGCCGACTGCCTCGTTCGCGGGCACGCCCGACCGTCCGAACGGGCTACCAGCCAGTACGACCCGCAGCGCACATTGTCGGTCACACACGGTCATAGCGCCTCGTCCGAGCTCTCCAGCTGAAACCCGTTAGGGGGAGGCCCCGTACCAGGGCTTGCCCCTAGGGGATCGACTTCGTTACCTTCTCGCGGTCCGTTGTCACGGTCTGATCACGTACGCGACACGCGGCCGCCACCCCGAAGCGGCCGCCCGGGAACCCCGTCCCGGCTCGCCGTGATCGGGCTCCCCGAGGCGGAAGGCCAGGCTTTGACGCAGTACCGCTCCCCCGGCGGCTCGAAACGCTCCACCACGCCTACCCCGAAGCGTGACGAGCAAGGCGAGATCACCCGCGTGCCGAACCCGCGCGCCCGAGGCTCCCACCGGCTGCCACCGCCGCCGTCCGCGCTGCGCGGCCGCGTCGCCGTGGCCGCTGTCGCGCTCGGCGCGTTCACCGCCGCCGCTTACGGCGGCACGCTGACGCCCGCCCAGCAGCACTCCACCGACGGCATCCAGCCGCTGGCCGATGCCCGTGAGGCCAGTGCCGCCTTCGGCATCGGCGGCGACGCTGTCGGCGCCCCCGAGGTGCTGCCCATCCAGCGCGGCACCGACGCCGCCACCGAGGCGCAGAAGCTGACCAACTCGGAGAAGATCACCGCCGACCTCGCGGCGCAGGCCGCGGCCAAGTGGAAGGCCGACCACCGGCCGCTGTTCGTCAAGCCCGCCGAGGGCGTGCTCAGCTCCGGCTTCGGCGGCCGCTGGGGCACCTTCCACTACGGCATCGACATCGCCAACGTGATGGACACCCCGATCGTCGCCGCGGCCGACGGCGTGGTCATCGACGCCGGCCCGGCGTCCGGCTTCGGCCTCTGGGTCCGGATCCGGCTGGCCGACGGCAGCATCAACGTCTACGGCCACATGGACACCTTCTCCGTGCACGTCGGCCAGCACGTCCAGGCCGGCGAGCAGATCGCCCGGATGGGCGACCGCGGCGAGTCCACCGGCGTGCACCTGCACTTCGAGGTCTGGGACCCGAGCGGCAAGAAGATCAACCCGTTGCCGTGGCTGAACGCCCGCGGCATCACGGTGTGACAGTGCCCATGCCGCGCGTGCCGCGCGGAGCGAGGTCGCTCTGATCCGGCCTCTTCGCCTAGTCCGGGAAAATCGCTGAAAAGACGCGATTTTCCCGGCCCGCGGCTCCAGAGACCGGCGCGACCTCGCACTATTCGGCGGCCAGGCTCACCAAGCCAGCAGTCCTGCAGCCAACCCGACAATCACCGCGCTGGAGACCAGCGCGGTGGCCAGTCGGCCGCGGGGGCCAGCCAGCAGCCGACCCAGCAGCGCGCCGCCGCCGGCCAGCAGAAGTTGCCAGCTGGCTGAGGCGGCGAAGGCGGCCAGCACGAACACGAGGCCATCGCCGCTGGTCGGGCCGCCGAGCACCAGGGCGCTGAAGTAGATCAGGGTCATCGGGTTCACCAGGGTGATCCCCAGCAGGACGACGTAGGCCCGCGCCGGGTCCGTCAACTCCCGGCCCGACACCTCCTGCGGCCGTCGATAGCCGGTGACGGCCTTGGCCGCGCCCCGCACCGCCAGCACCACCAGCACGGCGGCTGAGACCCAGCGCAGCGGCTCCGCGATGGGGTGGATCAACGGCACCAGCACGGAGCCGCCTGCTACCGACAGCAAGGCGTACAGCCCGTCGGCGGTGGCGACACCCAACGCGGCGGCCGCGCCGAGGCGCAGCGACGTCCGAGCAGTGAGGGCCATGAGGTAGGTCCCGACCGCGCCGACCGGTATGGCGATGCCATAACCGGCGACGAGCCCGGCGACCAGCGCGGCGCTCACGGGCGCGGCGGAGTCGACCCTCCCCGGCCACGACGCTGCTGCTGGCCCCGCCCCGCGGCGGCGGAGAGGGTCAACTTGGGCGTCGTCGAGGTCGTCATGGCCCCATCTTCACCGACCGCGCAACCGGATTTGACCCTGACGCGACGTGAGGCCGCACAGTAGGCCCATGACCGACGACCACACAGTGGGCACCGCGGCGGAGCTGGCCGAGGTATCGGTGCGCACGCTGCACCACTACGACCAGATCGGGTTGGTGCGGCCGAGCCGGCGCACCGAGTCCGGCTACCGGCTCTACTCCGACGCCGATGTGCAGGCGCTGAACCGGGTGGTGTTCTACCGGTAGCTGGGGCTGGAACTCGGCGAGATCGCGGAGTTGGCCGCGATCAACCAGGGGCCAACGCCGAACGGTCCGATTAGGACGCTTCGGCCTTGGCGGCGGCAAGTCCTTGCAGCCCTTGGTCCACGGCGTGCCGGTGCCCGATGCGGCGCGCGATGGCGACGGCGTCGGCGAAGGCGGCCACGGATTCCTCCCGGCGGCCCAGGGCCAACAGGGTGCCGCCGAGATCCTGGAGCACGGTGTTCTGCGCGTAGAGATCGCCGAGCTGACGGAAGATCGTCAGCGCCGAGCGG
>DATJJB010000716.1:0-5699 GCA_035492655.1 Kutzneria sp.
TGGTCCGCAGTCCGGAGTACGACCGGCCCAAGCGGCGCGGCGGCGGTTTCACCACACAGAAGGCCATGGTCTCGTTGACGTGGCTGAGCTCCGACGCCGAGGGCATCACCCGCAACGACGAAGTGGCCCGCACGGTCGAGCGGCTGCTCGGCATGACCGCCGAGCAGTTCTTCCAGGTTGTGCTGCTGCCGCAAGGGGAATTCGCCCGCTTCCTGCGGTCGGACACCTCAGAGCGGGAGAAGCTGCTGGAGAAGTTGTTCGGCACGCAGCGTTTCCACGACGTCGAGCAGTGGTTCCGTGATCGCCGCCAGCTGGCCGGCCGCAAGGTCGAGCAGCACCGCGCGCAGGTGCGGGAGCAGGTCGCCCGTACCGCGCAGGCGGCCGGTGAACCGATGCCCGAGGACGCGGGCGAGCAGTGGCTCGGCGAATTGTCCGACCGCGTCGCCATCCTGGTGTTCGAAGCGGAGGCAACCGAGTCCGAGAGCCGGGACCGCGCCCGTCACGCCGAAACCGAGCTGGCCCAGCGGCGTGCGCTGGCCGATCGGGTGCGCCGCGTGCGCCGGGCGCATGAGCAGCTCGCAGGACTGCCGACCGACGAGCGCACTGCCTGGCGGGCCGAGCTGGCCGCCGCACGGCGAGCGGTTGGCGTCAAGGCCGCGCACCTGACCGAGCGGCAGCTCGAGCAGGAACTGACCCAGGTACGGGAGCGAGAACGGGCCGGCGTGCGACGGCTCGGCCCGATCCCGCTGGAGGACGATTCCCGCGGCCAGGCCGGTCGCCTGCGCGAGGAAGCCGGCACACTGCGGCAGTTCGTCGCCGAGGCCGAGCAACTGGCCGTCGATCAGCGACGGATTCGGCAGCAGGACAAGCGCCGTGAGGAGCTCGCCGTCGGCATCCGGCAGCTCGGCGGCGCTCTGGCCCAGCTGCCGGATCAGCTGAGCCTGGCTCGGCAGCGCCTGGACAAGGCCCGGGACGCCCGGACGAGGCTGGACGCCGTCGAGGAGCAGTGGAAGCAGCTGGCCGAGATCGCCGTCGACGCGGACCGGTTGCCGGCGCTGGAACGTGCGCTGGAACGGGCCGTCGCCGGTGACCGCAAGGCCGTCGACGAGCATCAGGCGGCCTACGACCGGTTTCTGGACATCAGGCAGCGCCGGCTCGACGGTATGGCGTCCGAGCTGGCCGCCGGCCTCGTGCCCGGTGACAACTGCCCGGTCTGCGGTTCGACCGAGCACCCGGTGCCGGCCCGTGCCGCCGACGGCTCGGTCAGCCGTGAGCAGGACGCCGCCGCACAGCGGGCCGAGCAGGAGGCGAAACAGCGCCGAGAGCAGGCCGCCGCGCGGTTGCGGTCGGCCGAGCAGGAGTGCCTCACGCTCCGGGATCGCTTGGCCGGCAAGGATCCTGAGTCGCTCAAGGCCGACCTGAAGATGCTCACCGACGAGCGGGACGAGCTGCGCGTGGTCGCCGCGTGGGTCGACCGCCTGGTCGCCGAGGTGGGCCGGCTGGAGGAGGAGACGCGGCGGCAGACCGAGCGGCACGCCGAGGCCGAGCGGGAGCTGGCCGTGGTGGTCGCCGAGCTGACTTCGTTGCGGGAGAACGTCGACGAGCGCACCGAACGCGTGCGGCTCGCTCGCGGCGAGTTCCCGGACGTGGCCGCCCGGCGGGAGCACCTGCTCTCCGTCGCCGACATCGTCGAAGTCGTCGCCACCGCGCGGGACGAGGCCGTCGGCGTGGAGAAAAGGCTTGCCGCGCAACGGGAAGCCGTCGAGGAGGCCGCCGTGGCGGCCGGATTCGACGACGTGCCGGCCGCGATTGCCGCTGTGCGCTCCGACCAGGCTGTCGCCGCGTTGGAGCGACGTCTGGAGGAGGTGCGGGCGGTCGAGGACTCGGCGCGCGGTGTGCTGGCCGAACCCGAACTGGCCGGCGTGGACCCGTCGACCGAGGTCGACGTCGTGACGGTCGAAGCCGAAGCGGCGCAAGCCCGTGACGCGCTGGAAGTCGCCGTCGCCGCGCTGCGCTCGGCCCAGCAGCGACGGGCCGAGGTGGCCGAGCAGGGCGCTCGCCTGCGCTCGGTGTGGGCGTCGCTCGCACCGGTGCTGGCCAAGTACGACGAGCTCGACGCCCTGACCGATGTGGTCATCGGCCGTGGTCAGAACGCCCGCAGCATGTCGCTTCGGTCGTACGTGCTGGCCGCCCGGCTGGAGGAGGTCGCCATCGCCGCCTCCCGCCGGCTGCGCCGGATGAGCCAGGGCCGCTACGAGTTCGTGCACTCCGATGAGGCCGGCCCGCGCGGTACCCGGGGCGGCCTCGGGCTCGACGTGCTCGACGACTACACCGGCCGCAAGCGGCCGACCAAGACGCTGTCCGGTGGCGAGTCCTTCCTCGCCTCCCTCGCGCTCGCGCTCGGTCTGGCCGACGTGGTCGCCGCCGAGACCGGTGGGGCGCTGCTGGACACGCTCTTCGTCGACGAGGGTTTCGGCACCCTCGACCCGGAGACCCTCGACATGGTCATGGACACCCTCGACGAGCTGCGGGCCGGT
The DNA here is from genome assembly GCA_035492655.1 of Kutzneria sp. GTDB lineage: Bacteria > Actinomycetota > Actinomycetes > Mycobacteriales > Pseudonocardiaceae > Kutzneria. Next base: position 2,538 of record DATJJB010000716.1, read on the forward strand.
GGCCGCGTCGTCGGGCTGGTCTCGCACGTCGAGGAGCTCCGCCAGCGGATTCCGACCCGGTTGCGCGTGCGCAAGGCTCGCGCCGGCTCCCGATTGGAGGTGGTGGCCTAGGCCGATTTCGCCTCGTGGTCCAGCAGCCAGCGCTTGATCTCGACCCCCCAGCGGAACCCGCCGATGGAGCCGTCGGTGCGCAGCACGCGGTGGCAGGGCACGAACAACGTCGCAGCGTTGTACGCGCAGGCCCCCGCGGCGGCCCGGACCGCCGTCGGACGGCCGGACAGCTCGGCGTACTGCCGATAGGTGACCGGCTTGCCGGCCGGCACGGTGCGCAGCATGCGCCACGCGTGCTCCCGGAACTCGCCGGACCGTTGCAGCACCTCGATGTCGTCGATGACCGGCAGGTCGCCCGCGTGATAGTCGCGGACGGCCTGGGTGATGCGGCCCAGCTCGGCCTTCGTCTCGACCTCGGTCGGCCGTAGCGACGGCCGCACCTGGGGCAGCAGGTCGCCGAGGTCGGCGGTCCAGCCCGAGGCCAGCACCACGTCCTCGGCGTTGACGACCGTGGTGAACGGCCCGATCGGGGTGTCCACTGTGGACGCGTACGCGGTGGTCACTTCGAACTCCTGGGGATCGGGGTGGTCGAGTGGGCGGCGGCCCGCCACAGGTGCATGCCGGCGTACGAGCGCCAGGGCCGCCAGGCCCGGCCGCGTGCCGCCAAGCCGTCGGGGTCCGACGGCAGGCCGAGGTTGGCCGCGCCCTTGAGCAGGGCGACGTCCGTGGTGAGCAGGACATCGGGTGCGCCGAGCACGCGCATCAGCACGTAGCCGGCGGTCCACGGCCCGATGCCCGGCAGGGCTTCGAGCTCGGCCCGCAGCTCCTCCGGGTCGCGGCCGACGTCGACGGTCAGCGTGCCGTCGGCCAGCGCCGCGCAGGTGGACAGCACCGTGTCGATGCGCCGGCGTGGGCCGGTGAGCACTGCCGCGCCCTCCTTGGCGATCGCCTCGGGGGTGGGGAACAGCCTGGTCAGCGTGCCGTCCGCGGCCTCGAGCGGCTCGCCCAGCCGCTCGGTGAGCCGGGCCAGGGCAGTGCGGGCCGCCGCGACCGTCACCTGCTGGCCGAGTAGGGCCCGCAGCACGATCTCGGGGCCGTCGATCGCGCCCGGCAGCCGGATGCCTGGTGTCTTCGACACCATCGGCGCCAGGTTCGGGTCGGCGGCGAGCAGTTCGTCGCAGGCCACCGGGTCGGCGTCGAGGTCGAACAGGCGCCGCACGCGGGTCACCGCGCTGCCCAGGTCACGCAGGTCGGTCAGCCGCAGCGTGCAGTCGATGTGCTGCGGCGCCGGGGTCAGCCGGACGGTCGCGGTGCCGTGCGGTAGCCGGAGCGCGCGGGCGTAGCTGTGCTCGCTTGCCTCCTCGACTCCCGGGATCGCCCGGGCGGCGAGGAACGCGAGCATGCCGGCCGCGTCCATCGGCGGCCGGAACGGCAGCCGCAGCGTGATGGTGCCCGGCGTCGCCTCGTGGCGCTTGTGCTTGGCCGCGCCCTCGCGCAGCTGGGACGGGGTCACCGCGAACACCGCCCGCACCGTGTCGTTGAACTGGCGGATGCTGGCGAAGCCGGCGGCGAACGCCACGTCCGAGAACGGGAGGTCGGTGCTTTCGATCAGCAGCCGGGCCGAGTGCGCCCGGTGCGCCCGGGCCAGGGCCAGCGGCGGGGCGCCGAGCTCCGCCGTGAGCACCCGGGTCAGATGCCGCTCCGAGTAGCCGAGGCGGCGGGCCAGGCCGGGCACGCCGTCGCGCTCGACGACGCCGTCCGCGATCAGGCGCATCGAGCGGGCCGCCAGGTCGGCGCGGAGGTTCCAGTCCGGCGAGCCCGGGACGGCGTCCGGCAGGCAGCGCCGGCACGCCCGGTAGCCGCCGGCCTGGGCCGCTGCCGCCGTCAGGTAGAACTCCACGTTCTCGCGCTTCGGCCGCACCGCCGGACAGGACGGCCGGCAGTAGATGCCGGTCGTGCGCACCGCGGTGATGAAGTGGCCGTCGAAGCGCCCGTCGCGGGAGGCGACGGCGCGGTAGGCACGTTCCGGATCGATGAGCACGGTAGGAATGCTGCCAGCATCGACCGGCACCGGCTGGCGGTTTTCGGACACGAGCGTCGGGCCGCGTAGACTGCTCCGTCGTGAGTCTCACCCTCGGCATCGTCGGTCTGCCCAACGTCGGCAAGTCGACCCTGTTCAACGCGCTGACCCGCAACGACGTGCTCGCCGCGAACTACCCGTTCGCCACCATCGAGCCCAACGTCGGTGTCGTCGCGCTGCCCGACCCGCGGCTGGACAAGCTCGCCGAGCTGTTCAATTCCGAGAAGATCGTGCCGGCCACGGTGTCGTTCGTCGACATCGCCGGCATCGTCAAGGGCGCTTCCGAGGGCGCCGGGCTCGGCAACAAGTTCCTGGCCAACATCCGCGAGGCCAACGCCATCTGCCAGGTCATCCGGGTGTTCGACGACCCGGACGTGGTGCATGTCGACGGCCGGGTCGACCCGTCGTCGGACATCGAGACGATCAACACCGAGCTCATCCTGGCCGACCTGCAGACCCTGGAGAAGGCGCTGCCGCGGCTGGAGAAGGAGGGCCGGACCCACAAGGACCGCCGCCCCGCCTTCGAGGCCGCCGCCAAGGCCAAGGAGATCCTCGACGCCGGCCGGACCCTGTTCCAGGCCCAGGCCGAGCTGGACGTCGCGCTGCTGCGGGAGCTCAACCTGCTCACCAGCAAGCCGTTCCTGTACGTCTTCAACGCCGACGAGTCCATCCTCACCGACGAGGCCCGCCTCAAGGAGCTGCGCGAGCTCGTCGCCCCCGCCGACGCCGTGTTCCTCGACGCCAAGGTCGAGTCCGAGCTCATCGAGCTGGACGCCGAGTCCGCCCGGGAGCTGCTCGAGTCCATCGGCCAGCTTGAGCCCGGCCTGGACGCCCTCGCTCGCGCCGGCTTCCACACCCTCGGCCTGCAGACCTACCTCACCGCCGGCCCCAAGGAATCCCGGGCCTGGACCATCCCCCAGGGCGCCACCGCCCCCCAGGCCGCCGGCGTCATCCACACCGACTTCGAGCGCGGCTTCATCAAGGCCGAGGTCATCTCCTACGACGACCTCGTCGACACCGGCTCCGTCGCC
>DATJJB010000717.1:0-5981 GCA_035492655.1 Kutzneria sp.
CTCCCGCCGACGTCTGGTCCGCTGCCTGGTCGCTGCCGCCTTACCGGCCGCGTCCATGTCTGTCGGGTCGCTCGTCTTCGCCGCCCCGGCCTGGGCTGCGCCGACCAGTGCGGCGGCCACGCTCACCCCGGCCGTTGCCACCGGTACCAACAGCTGGTACCGGGGTCCGGTCACCCTGAACCTGTCGGCGACCGACGGGGCCGGCGGCGTACAGCGCCTGGAATACCGACTCGGCAACACGGCGCCCTTCCAGACCGTGGCGTCCGCGCCCACCCCGTTCCCCGGCACGCTGAGCGGCTCGGTGGAGATCACCCAGCAGGGTTCCACGACCGTCGGGTACCGCGCCGTCAGCGGTGACGGTTCGGTCGAGTCCACGCGCACCATCACCGTGCGGATCGACACCGTGGCGCCGGTCGTCAGCTGGCCCGGTATCGTCGACGGCCGGGTCGGCCACACCGCCACGCTGATCCCGACCCGGACCGATCCCGCGCCCGGCTCCGGCGGCGTCTTCATCCAGAAGATGTGGATCGACCAGACCGAGACGACTCCTCTGCCGGTGAGCACCTCCACCCTGTCCACCGGGGCGCACACGATCAGCGTGATCGCCAGTGATGCGGCCGGCAACGCGGCGCGTTTCGATCAGACGTTCGTGGTGACGACGTCGTTCGCCGATCTCGGTACCCTGATCGACGGCTTCGCCGGCAGCGGCGCGATCGGTGCCGACCTTGCGGCCGACCTGCACGCCAAGCTGGCGGAGGCGGCGAGCCTGGTGGAGGCGGGCGACGCCAACCAGGCGAAGCGGGCCCTCAACCAGTTCGTCGCCGCCGCGCAGGGCGGGACGCAGTCCGGTCGGGTCCGGGACACGCTCGTCGGCGATGCCCGCTATCTGCAGCGGCAGGCCGCCGGTGAGCTGCCGGGCGATCCGGTGACCGGGATGACGGTCACGCCGACCGCCGGGCCCAACCCGATCCCGGCGGCGGTTCCGCTCGCGGCCTCGACGAACTTCCCCGGCGCCAAGTTCCGGGTCTTGTACTTCTCGGCCACCAAGGGCTTCCGGCACGACCACATTCCGGACACCGCCCTGCTCGTCGAGCAGTGGGGCCAGCAGCACGGCTTCGACGTCGACATCTGGGACCCGAGGCTGGCCCCGGCGTCCCTGGCGAGCACGCCGTTCACCTCCGGCGCCGACCTGGCGAAGTACAAGACCGTCATCTTCTCCTCCCCGGTGGACGGGACGAACCCGAACAGCCCGGCGAGCGCGGACGCGCTCAACGCCGCTGAGCTGGCCGCCTTCCAGGAGTACATCCGGGCCGGCGGCGGGTACGTCGCGCTGCACGGCGCGTCCGACGCGATCCACAACGTGCCCTGGTACCGCGACCTGGTCGGGGCGTGGTTCACCAACCACCCGGGCGGTCAGAACGGCGAAGGCACCTGCGGCAGCTGCATCAACGTGCGGGTCAACACCGAGGACGGCACGAACCCGGCCACCGCGCACCTGCCGAAGTCCTGGCTGACCATCGACGAGCTGTACAACTTCGACCACAACCCACGGGCCGAGGTGCACACGCTGCTGAGCCTGGACGAGGAGTCCTACCGGCGCAGCCTCAACAGCGGCAACGCCGCGACCAGCCCGCTGCCGCTGATGGGCGGCGACCACCCGATCGCGTGGTGCCAGGAGTACGACGGCGGCCGTGAGTTCTCGCTCATCCTCGGCCACGACCGGGCGCAGTACTACCGTGACCCGTTCACCCAGATCCTGCTGGCCGGCATCAACTGGACGGCCGGGCAGACCGAGGCCAACTGCTCGACCTTCCGGCAGACCCGCACGCTGATCACCTCGAGCGCTGCCGCCGGCACCCTGACGCCGGAGTCCGCCGCGGCCGCCGCGGCGCTGCTCGACGACGCCCAGGCAGCCTACCTGCGGCAGGACTACAACGCCGCGGGTAACTCGCTCAACCACATCACAGCGATCACCGGCTCTCCCGCCGCTGGCACCGCGGAGGCACGTGACGAGCTCGACCGCCAGGCCCGCCAACTGCGAAGCTGGATGTCGTCCCTGAAGTAGTCTGACCTGTTCTCCGCCGGCCCACCATGTCGGCCGGCGGAGAACATGGTGGTGGTTCAGCCGCCAACGGCGACGGACGATGGGGGTATGGCCATCCAGCGTGGAGCAACGCCTTCACGACGTCTGGCTGGTCCTGCCGACAGAATCGATGCCGGTCGGCCGCAGCGACGAGTTTGTTGCGGCCGGCCGGGTTCGCTTGCACCGCACGACGTTTGAGGTCGCCGTTGAGCAGTTCCACCGGGTTGAGCCGGGCATCACCGCTGCGACCGTCCTGCCATCATCCGGAGTTGAGCCGCAGCGTCCCCTCGCTCGGCCGCGGTGGTGACCGTGGCCTGGTCCGCGACCGCGGCCATCCGAGGTTGCCCCGACACGCTCTCTGCCGAAGCCGCAGCGTGGTGCGTCAATGTGGCCCTCATCGGCTATGTGCAGCCGGATCCATAGCGGGCGAACCTGGATGAAGCCCATCGCAACGGTGCCGGACCGCTAACCAAGCGGACGGCAGAGCGCCGCGTTGGGCAATGGTGCGTGTCAGACCTTCGACACGAACCTTCGTACATGATCGCCACAGGCTTCGCCTCGGCGATCACTGTGTTTGCGCCTGCGTGACAGGTGAGCTGGAAGCCGCTGCTGGCGACACGTCAGCCGGTGCGGTGGAGGCGGATCACGGCGCTGGCCCAGTCGCCGGCGGGCAGTCGGCCGCCTACCGGCAGGCCGGAGGACCTCAGGGTCCGGCCCGAGGCGACTGCCCCGGTGTCCGGGTCGGTGTAGGTGGCGTCCGGGTCGAGGCCGGCGAGGCGCAGGGCGTCGGGGTCGGGCGTGAGCTCGGCGCGCGGGCGGTAGACGAACACGACGGTCTCGTCCCCGAGCAGGTACTGGATCGCGGTGAGGCCGGCGCCGGGCGGATCGCCGATGCGGTACTGCGCGCCACGCTGCACGATCGCGCGGATCTGCTTGTAGAGGGCGATGTTGCGGCGGGCCTGTTGGTGTTGCCGGTCGGTCCAGGCGTTGAGGTTGCCGCCGATGCCCAGGACGCCGGCCATGGCGACGTGGTAGGCGTATTGGTTGCGTTGTTCGTCGTGGCTGTACGGCTTGTCGGTGACCCAGGCCGACATGACGGTGGCGGGGTAGAGCTGGCTCAGCCCGTGCTGGATGGACTGGCGTTGGTAGGCGTCGGTGTTGTCCGACGGCCAGACCTGGTCGGTGCGCGCCAGGATGCCGAAGTCGAGGCGTCCGCCGCCGCCGGCGCAGGACTCGATGCGCAGGGCCGGGTGCCGGGCGCGTAGCTGGTCGATGACCTGGTAGACGCCGCGGGTGTGGTCGATCCACAGCCAGTCCTGGGCGTCGCCGCGTTCGGGCCAGCCGGCCTGGCTGAAGCCGCGGTTCATGTCCCACTTGAGGTAGTCGACGTGGTTGTCGGTGACGAGCCGGTCGAGCCAGTCGACGGCCCAGGCGCGCACGTCGGCGCGGGCGAAGTTGAGCACGAGCTGGCGGCGCAGCTCGTCGCGGCGCCGGTGCGGGAAGTGCAGGACCCAGTCCGGGTGGGTGCGGTACAGCTCGCTGTCGGGGTTGACCATCTCCGGTTCGACCCAGATGCCGAACCGCATGCCGAGCTGGTGGACGTGCCGGGCGACGGCGGCCAGCCCGTTGGGGAAGCGGTCGGGGTTGGGCCACCAGTCGCCGAGGCCGGAACGGTCGCTGGTGCGGGTGCTGAACCAGCCGTCGTCGATGACGAACAGTTCCACGCCGAGGTCCGCGGCGCGGCCGGCGAGGTCGAGCTGTGCGGTTTCGTCGACGTCGAATTCGACGGCTTCCCACGAGTTGTACAGCACGGGCCGGTCCTCGCCGGGGTGGGGCAGCACGTGGGTGCGGGCGTGTCGGTGCCAGCCACGGCTGGCCGCGCCGAAACCGCCGCCGGTGTAGAGGCCGAGGATCGGTGGTGTGGTCAGCTCGGCGCCGGGGTCGAGGGGCCAGCTGAGGCCGTCGTGGCCGAACCCGGCGCTGACGGTGGCGCGGCCCTGGAAGTGGCGGTTGGCGGTGAGGCGCCAGGAACCGCTCCACGCGAGCGCCACACTCCACACCGGCCCGTGCGCCTCGGTGGCCGTGCCGTCGTCGATCATCATCCAGGGGTTGGCGTGGTGCGCGGTGATGCCGGTGCGGCTGGTGAGGCGGTACTCCCCGTCGGGCAGTGGTCCGCGCCGCAGCTGGCCCTCGGCGTGGTAGCCGCCACTGACGACGCTGTAGCGGTAGTCGCCGAGCCGCGGGATGAGCCAGTTGCCGGAGTCGGCACGCAGTACCCGAAGCGGTTCGCCGCTGTCCGCGGTGTGCCGGAGTGTGACCCAGCGTTCGATGACGTCGCAGTCCTCGCGGACGCGGTGGTGCAGGACGACCTGGAGCGGGAAGTGCGCGTCGGCGAGCAGAAGGTCGAGCCGGTGTGCGCCGGGCTCGGCGGCGACGACGTCGTCGACGAGCCTCAGCTCGAGGGACCGCACGCCGCCGGGAAAGGCGATCTGCAGCGACGGCGGCCCCCAGCGCAGGCCACCGTCGACCGGCAGCGGCTCCTGGCTCTCCAGCGGCAGCTGGTACGGCGGCACGGCGGCGGCCTCGCCGAGGCGGGACCCGTCGCCGGGCAACAGCCGGGCGCCCCAGTGCAGCTGCACGAGGCGTCCGTCGGCGGCAACGGCGAGCACGTAGCTGCTGTTCGGGGTGGACAGGCACCAGACACCCTCGGCGAGTCCGCCGGTGATGGGCGAGGGCGTCGCCGTTGCCGGGCGGGCCCGGGCGGTCATGCGCGCGGCGCCGCAGACGAGCGGCGGACGACGACCTCGGTGGGCAGCAGGATCGGTGGTGGGGTCCGGCCGTCGATGATGTCGAGCAGCGTGGTGACCGCCACGGCGCCGATGGCGTCGGTGTCCTGCCGGACCGTGGTCAGCGGCGGCTGGGTGAACGCGGCCAGGTCGATGTCGTCGAACCCGGTGATCGATACGTCGTCGGGCACCCGCAGGCCGTGTTCGTGCAGCGCGCGGAGGATGCCGATGGCCATCATGTCACTCTCGGCGATGACGGCCGTGAAGTCCCGGCGGGTTTCGAGCAGGTCGAGCGCGGCGCGGTAGGCGCCCTCGGTGGACCAGTCCGACCGGCGGGCGAGGCCGGGGTCCTCGGGGATGCCGGCCGCGCCGAGCGCCGCTCGAATTCCGGCGAGCCGGTCGCGGCCGGACGGGTCGGTCTCGGTGCCGGTGATCCGGGCGATGCGGCGGTGCCCGAGCGCGAGAAGGTGTTCGGTGATCTGCCGGGCGCCGTCGGTGTTGTCGGAGGCAACGTAGGTGGCGTGCGGCCCGGCGCCGATCGCGTCGACGAAGACGGTCGGCAGCCGCGACTCGACCAGGGCCTGGATTCGCACGTCGTCCGGGGGGCAGGCGACCATGATCGTGCCGGCCACTCGCCGGGACCGCAGCAGCCGTACGTAGCTGTCGCTGGCAGCGCTGGTCGGGCGCGAGGGCACGAGCAGGTCGTAGCCGGCTTTGGCGGCCGCCGCCTCGATGTGGTGCAGCACGTCGAGGTGGAAGTGGTACTGCGGCCGGGTCAGCTGCGACAGGGTCCAGACGTCGTTGGCGAAGAAGCCCAGCGCGATCGTCTTGGATCGGGCCCCGGACAGGCTCTGCGCGGCCACGTCGGGCTGGTAGCCCAGGCGGGCGGCGGCGGCCTCGACGCGGGCCCGGGTGGCGTCCTTGACCTTCGCCGTGCCGGACAGAACGCGCGAAACCGTCGCCCGGGACACCCCGGCCAGGCGCGCCACCTCTTCGCTCGTGGCCATCGCCCATCCTTTCGAGGCTGCTGAACGCGTGTACATCGAGTCGGACGCCAGTATCGACTCCCCGGCCGAAGCCCGTCAACCGTGCGGCTCCTGACCCATTGACGA
>DATJJB010000718.1:0-3921 GCA_035492655.1 Kutzneria sp.
CCGATCGGGCTGGTCGCCGGCAGGTACATGAAGCCCCACATCAGCGAGGCGATCACGCCCGGCACCGCGTACGGCAGGAAGATGGCCAGCCGCGAGCTGCGGGCCAGTTTGACCCGCGGCACGTCCAGCAGCAGGGCGAACAGCAGCGCGAAGCCGACGGTGGCCGGGATGAACAGCAGGGCCACCAACACCATGCGCGCGATGCTCGACCACAGCTCCGGATCGGCCAGCGCCAGGCCGTAGTTGTCCAGGCCGACGAAGACCAGCTTGCTGCCGCCTCCCAGCAGCCCGCCTGTCACCTTGCGTGCCTGGAAACTCAGCACGAGGGCGTAGACGCCGGGCGCCACCACGAACAGCGTGAGCAGCGCGACCGCTGGGAGGACGAGCAGGTAGGGCAGCTTGGCCCGGTTGCGCGCGGCCATCAGCTGACCGTGAACCCGAGCTTCTTCATGTCCGCCACGGTCGCGTTCTGGATGTCGTCCAGCGCGGTGGCGAACGGGGTGTTGTTCTGCAACGCGGCGCCGAACTTGTCGGTGTAGCCGCTGAAGGTCACCGTCACGTTCGGGCCCCAGATGGAGAAGCTGCGCGAGTTCGGCGCCGCCTGCTTGACCAGGTCGTAGTAGTTGGCCTGGTTGGGGAAGAAGGCCGGCGGCTGGGACAGGATCGGCAGCGACCGGCCGGAGGTGGCGGCCGGGTAGATGTTGATGTTCTGGATCTGCGCGGTGACGGCCTTGTCATCGGTGTTGAGCCAGGCCGCGAACTGCGCCGCCTGGGCGGCGTGCTTGGAGTCGGCGGTCACCGTGGTGGCCGAGCCGCCCCAGATGCCGGTGGTCTTGTCGCCCGCGGTCCACGCCGGCAGCGGCGCGACGGCCCACTTGCCCTTGGTGTTGGGCGCGATGCCGCCCAGCTGCGCCGGGGCCCACGCGCCGGAGATCCAGGTGGCGATCTGACCTTCGTTCATCTGCTTGTTCCACTGCGGCGAGAACGACGGGTTCTTGGCCACGGTGCCGGCGGTGACCAGGCCCTGCCAGTAGTCGGCGACCTTATTGGACTGGGCGCTGTTGATCGCGACCTTCCAGGTGGTGCCGCTGGCCGACCACCAGTCGGCCCCACCCTGCTGCATCAGACCCGTGATCCAGCCCGGGTCGGCGGCGTCGAAGTTGGTCATCGCGACCTGCGGGGCCTTGTCATGGAGCTGCTGGGCGGTCTGCTTGAACTCGTCCCACGTGGTCGGCACCTTCAGGCCGTTCTGGTCGAAGATGTCGGTGCGGTAGAACAACATCAGCGGGGCCACGTCCTGCGGCACGCCATAGACCTTGCCCTCGAACCTGGTCGCCTTCAACGTGGTGTCGTCGAAGTCCTTGGCCGCGTCACCGGTGTACTGGGTGATGTCGGCGACCACGCCCTTGGCCACCAGCGCCGGCAGCGACTGGTACTCCACCTTGGCGATGTCCGGCCCGTTGCCGGCCTCGTGGGCGGTGATCATCTTGCTGACCAGCTGGTCGCCACCGGCCGGATTGGACAGCGTGACGTGGATGTCGGGGTGGGCCTGGTTCCAGATCGCCACCACCTTGTCCATGTTGGGATCCCAGTCCCAGAAGGTCAGGTTGACCTTGCCGTCCGCCGCCGGCTGGTCGCTGCCGCCACCACCGCCGCAGCCGGCCACAAGCAGAGCGCCGGCAACCAAAGCGCCGGCGAGTCGCCACTGACTCCGCATAGCCCTGTCTCCGCTCAATCTCACTGAACTACCTGTCGGCTCGCCCAGACCAGACCGCGATGGGTCAATGTGTACACCGCCGGATCCCACAGGTCCTCGGTGCGGTGCCCGATCGCGGAGAAGAAGATCCTTCCTGCGCCCCAGTTCCTCGTCCAGGCCACCGGCATGGTCGTCGGGCCGTCCGGCGGCCCGAACTCGGTGGTGGCCAGGACCGTGTTCAGCGAATCGCTGAGCATCCAGTACTTCTCGGTGTGTACGGTGAAGTCCGGCAGGCCGGCGACGATCGGATGATCCGACTGCGACCGAACGATCCGCACCTCGTAGTGCTCGAACTCCGGTGGGTGGTGCAGGAAGAGCCCACCGACCATCCGCAGGTAGTCGGGACTGTCCTGAAAGGTCGCCACCACACCGCCGTGCCAGCCGGCGAAGCCGGTTCCGTTGCGCACGGCCGTGACCAGGCCGTCGCACTGCGCCGACGTCACCGTGCCCATCGACCAGCACTGCACGATCAGGTCGGTGGCGGCCAGTTTTCCGGCGTCGGTGTAGACGTCCAGATCCTCGGCGATCTCCACGTCGAAGCCGGCGTCGGCCAGTCCGGGCAGGAACATCTCCGTCGCCTCGACCGGACTGTGCCCGGCCCAGCCGCCGCGGACGACCAGCGCCCGCCTCACCGGCGGCCGGCCCAGTCCGGAATGGACAGCGGCGTGCGCTGCACCCCGATCCACTGCCGCTTGGTGAAGCCGGGCATCTGGTTCTCCGCGCCGTGCCGGGCATGCGCGTCGTTCACGTGCACCTCGCCGGCCTGTAGCCGCTCGGCCACGTCCATGCCGCGGATGAGGTCCTTGGTGAACACCGAGTTCATCAGCATCGGCAGGCCGTTGGTGACGGCGATGGCCTCGTCCTCGGTGTCCACGACCGTCACCGGAACGACCGGGCCGAAGATCTCCTCGCTGAACGCCGGCATCTCCGGCGTGACGTCGGTCAGCACGGTCGGCCGGTAGAACAGGCCGTCGTACTCCGCGCCGGTCAGCACCTTCGCGCCCATGTCGATCGACGGCTGCACGATCTTCTGGTGCACGCGGTCGCGCTGCCGTTCGCTGATCAACGGCCCGAGGTCGGTATCCGGGTCCATCGGGTCGCCGACCCGGAGCTTGGCTGCCCTGGCCACCAATGCTTCCAGGTAGGCGTCGGCCACCGCGCGCTGCACGATGTGCCGGCTGGCGCTGATGCAGGTCTGGCCCTGGAACTCGTACGAGGCGATCATCGCGCAGGACGCGGCCAGCTCCACGTCGGCGTCGTCCAACACCACGAAAGCGTTGCTACCGCCCAGTTCCAGCCGGATGTTGCGCAGGTCGACGGCGGCCGCGGCGGCGATCTCCAGTCCGACCTCGCGGGATCCGGTGAAGTCCATCAGGTCGAGGCCGCGGTGCTCGGCCAACGGCTTGCCGGCGTCCAGGCCGTCGCCGGTGACCACGTTGAACACGCCGGGCGGGAAACCGGCCGCGTCGGCCGCCTGGGCCAGCGCCAGACCGCCGATGAACGGGGTCAGCTCGGCCGGCTTGAGCACCACGGTGTTGCCGAAGGCCAGTGCCGGCGCGACCGCCCGCATGGCCAGGTTCATCGGGTAGTTCCACGGCGTGATCAGGCCGACCACACCCAGCGGCACCGCACGGGACAGGGACAGCTTGCCCGCCTTGTACGGCTGGAGGATGTCGCCGGCGGTCTGCGTGGCCTGCACGGCCGAGATGGCCAGCTGGCGGATGCTCGTGCCGACCTCGTCCTCGGCCTTGTACCGGACGCCGCCGGTCTCGCGGATGCTCTGCTCGACCAGGTCCTCGAAGTTGGCCTGTAGGTAGTCGGCGAACGTGCGCAGGTAGGCGGCGCGTTCGGCGCCGGCCAGCGCGGCCCAGGCCGGCTGCGCGTCGCGGGCGGCTCTGACGGCCCGGTCCACGTCGACCGCGGTGCCCAGGGCATAGGTGCCGATCTGGGTTCCTGTCGCCTTCTCGTACACCGGCGCGGTGCGGCCCGACTCCGCCGCACAGAACGATCCACCGACGTAGAGCAGCCCGTCCGCGACTTTATCCATGTCTTAAGGTAAGTCGCGGACGAACAGTGGGTCAATACTCTGTTTCGGGTCAGCCCCCGTTGGTCAGGAAGCGCATCACCGGCAGCGTGGCCGCGCCCAGCGCGACCGCCTCCGGCCC
>DATJJB010000719.1:0-3553 GCA_035492655.1 Kutzneria sp.
GTCGCGGATCGATCGCCTGCCCGAGTTCGGGCTGGAGCAGTGGGCCCGGTCGCTGGCGCCGATCGCCGACGAGTTCGTCCAAGCCGCGAGCGGCGAGCCGAACCTGTGGTTCTGGCAGCGCATCTACAACCCGGCCGACGCGTACGGCGGCGAGGTGATCACAGGCTGGATTGCGCGGTTGTATCCGTACCTGATGGCCGGCGGCATCGGCGATCATCCGAATCCGCTGCTGGACCTGCCGATCGGCGAGCCGCGCAACGTCACGCGCAACGAGCGCGGCGGCGTTGAGTGCCCGTCGATCCGCACCGACCAGGTGCCGGCCACGCTGTCCCAGGCGGTGGTGCGCATCAACAACCGGGTCACCGGGGTGAACACGGCTGTCGCGCTGCATGCCGGGCTGGTCGGCGTCAGCCAGGACCGGAACTGGCAGCTGAAGCCGATCGCCGGCTGGCACGTCACTGCGGCGGCACTGCAGATCAGTGCGGTGCTGGACCGGGTCGTTCACGACCACCAGACGACCCCGCCGGTGAAGGTGAACCACTGGGCCTCGCCGGCCGAGCTCATCGAGCTGTATGCGAGGTTCGGCGCGGCGACCGGTGCTGATGGGCGGTGGCGGATCCTGCCGTTCGACGAGCGCCGCCGAATGGTCGGTGGATGGGGCCGATGCGCACTGAACGGGTTTGTGGAGCTGTCCGATGGCCGGACCATCACCCTGGCGCTGGGCGATGAGGAGTTCCACTGGGTGCTGTGCCGGTTCGAGCCGGACGACAGTGTCGACCGGCACAGCCACTGGCGGCTCGCCGGGAGCCGAGCCGATGTGCTGGTGCTGGGTACGTCGCTGGCGATGGTGTTGGACGTCCTGCTCGACGGGGACGACCTTGAGCGATTGGAGGTGGGGCGGCTGAGTGATCTCGACTCAGGGGGTCTTCAGTAGCAGGGCGCGGGTGTAGAGGAGGTCGAAGCCGCGGCGTTGGACGTTCTGCTGGGACTTGGTGCCGGGGCCGGTGGTCACGGTGGCGATGTCGCAGCCGGCGGCCTTGGCCACGGCGAGGCGGGCAGCGATGAGTGCGGTCTGCACGCCGCGACGGCGGTGGTGGGGACTGGTGGCAGCGCCGGCGAAGTAGGCGATGCCGTCAGCGATGCGCACCGCGCCGGTGCCGACGAGGATGCCGTCGATCAAGGCGAGGTAGCGCCGGGTGCCGGCGGTCTCCATGTCGCGGATGGCGTTGCCCAGGACGTCGCGCGGGAAGTCCTCGTCGATGGCCGCGCCTTCGGTGTCTGGGGTGAGCACGGCCTCGATCAGGAGGTCCAGCGCAGCCTCGGACTCGTCGTCACGGCAGGGCCGGACCTCGATGCCGGCCGGGAGTTCGACGACGGGTAGGTCGTCGAGGGCGAGGCCGAGCAGGTTCTCGTAGCCGGCCAGGCGATAGCCCCGGTCGGTGAGGAACTGGCCGACGGCCGGGTCGGCGAGGTTGGACAGCTCGACCTGGACCGGGGCGTCGAGGTCGTGGAAGGCCCGCTCGACCTCGGCCAGCTCGTCCGCCGTTGGCACGCCGGCGAAGCCGAGGCCGGCGACCTTGTTGAACGGGGAGTCGGGCTGGGCGTAGGTGGCGAAGCCGCCGGCGATCGCACGGGCGAAGGCGACCTGGTCGCCGCGGCGGACGCGGGCGGCCTCGGTGGCCTTGGCCATGAAGTGGGCTTCGACGCGTTCGATCCGCTCGGCCAGGGCGGTGCCGCAGAACAGGGGTGTCCGAATCGTCATGGTGCTCGCAGTGTCGTGATCGGCGTGCCCGCGCGGCAACCGGTTTTCGTGTGGGAGTCTGCTGCACGTGCGAGTGGCCGTCGTTGCCGGACCGGATGCCGGCCACGTCTTTCCCGCGGTCGCGCTGTGCCTGCGGTTCGCAGCGGCCGGCGATGAGCCGGTGCTGCTCACGGCCGACGGCTGGCGTGACGCGGCGGTGGCGGCCGGGGTCGAGGTGCCGCCGCTGGAATGGCTGAAGCTGCGAGCCGAGGCCGACATCGGGCAGTGGCTGTACGAGCGTGCGGCGGTGTTGGCGCAACAGCTCGTGCCGACACTGGAGGCGTTGCGGCCGGACCTGGTCGTGTCGGACGTGTTGGCGAACTGTGGCGGCATGGCGGCCGAGTTGGTCGGGTTGCCGTGGGTCGAGTTGTCGCCGCATCCGCTCTACCTGCCGTCACGGGGTCTGCCGCCGATCGGCAGCGGACTCGCCCGCGGCGTCGGCGTTCGTGGTCGGCTGCGAGACACCGTGCTGCGGCGCTTCACCGCCCGATCGCTGCGTCAGGGACAGCGACAGCAAGTCACCGCCCGCACGGGAATCGGTTTGCCGGCAAGGGATCCGGGCCCAGCCGCGCGGTTGGTCGCCACGCTGCCAGCGCTGGAGGTGCCGCGCCCGGACTGGCCGCGTCAGGCGCACGTCGTCGGGCCGCTGCTGTGGGATCCACTGCCGGTCGGGCTCACGCCGCCAGCCGGCCCCGGGCCGCTGGTGGTGGTCGCGCCGTCCACCGCGACGAGCGGTGCCGCCGACATGTTGTCCACAACTCTTGCCGCACTTGACGGTCTCGACGTCAGGGCGGCGGTATCCACGTTCCAGCCGCCGGCTGGCCTGCCGCGCTGGGCCCACGCCGGCGCCGGCGGCCAGGACGATCTGCTCCGGCAGGCGTCCGTGGTGGTCTGCGGGGCTGGGCATGGCTTGCTGGCCAAGGCTTTGCTCGCCGGCGTGCCGGTCGTCGCCGTGCCCGGCGGCGGCGACCAGTGGGAGCTCGCCAACCGTGCGGCCCGGCAGGGCAGCACGTTGATCGTCCGACCGCCAGATGTCGCTGCCGTGCGATCAGCGGTGCTGAAAGTGTTGGCAGATCCCGGTTTTGCCGCCGCGGCGGCCGAAGCCGGCAAAACCGTCGCCGATGTGGCCGATCCGGTCACGGTGTGCCGAGCCGTGCTCTAGGCTCGCCGGCGTGGCTGCCCCGACGCTGATTCCCATTGCTCGCGAGACCTATCGCACGGAGACGATCGGCCGGTATCGCGACGGGCAGTTCTTCGCCAAGATCCTCCGCGCCGGTCGGCCCAACGGCTGGTACGTGTACCTGCATCTGTTCGACCACGACGGGAACCACGTCTCCTCGGACATCACGATGGTCGGGGAGGCGGACGTGCTCCAAGGCGAGATGGCGGAGCGGGCGGAGCGGAAGCTGGCCGAGCTGGTGGCGGGGCTGCCGGAGCGGGAGTTCGGCGACATCGCGGTCCGGCTGTTCGAGTTCGAGCACGACGGCGTGCGGTTTGCTCTGGTCGACGAGTCCGAACCGGAACGGGGCGACTGGGTCGAGCTCTACCCCGAGCGGTACGGGTTCCACGAGCCGTGGGACGGCCTGTACGACACGTGAGCGGGCAGGATGGCCGGGTGACCGAACACCGACTTGAGCCCAGCGCCGGCACCGTCACCGATGTCTTCGACCGCGACCGGCCACCGGTGCTGACGGTGGATCCGGGCGACACGCTGGTCGTCCGCAGCCTCAACGCGCACGGGTATCTGGGTGC
>DATJJB010000720.1:0-11596 GCA_035492655.1 Kutzneria sp.
GTGACGGTGAGGCCGGCGCCGGCGCCGCCGGTGTAGATGCCCTTGAAGGGGACGACGTCGGCGTAGTCGCGGCCGACGGCGACCCAGACGTGGCGTTGGCCGATGGGGATGGCGTTGGTGGGGTCGTACGCCCACCAGCCGCCGGTCCAGGCCTCGATCCAAGCGTGGCTCTCGCCGCGGACGGTCTCCTTGGCGGCGCCGTCGGCGCGGGTGTGGAGGTAGCCGGAGACGTAACGGGCGGGAATGCCCATGGCCCGGAGGAGGGCCAAGGTGAGATGGGCGTAGTCCTGGCAAACGCCCTCACGGGCCTGCCAAGCGTCGGACGCCGAGCTGTGGACGCCGGTGGAGCCCTGACGGTAGGTCATCTGGGAGTGGACCCACGAAGCGGCGGCATGGACGGCGTCGACGGGGGTGAGGCCCCGGCGGAGTTCCCGGGCCTTGGCGGCGAGCTCACGGTCCCGAGGGACGTAAGAGGTCCAACCGAGGTACTCGGTGTAGCGGTCCAGGACGTCCTCGCTGCGGAGGTCGGTCCACGTGGCGCCACCGACGGGGGCGACGTCGCCGCCGGTCTCGACGACGGAGGAGCCGACGACGGTGAGCTCGGTGTGCGGGGCGTGCAGGTCGAAAGAAGTGACGACGGTGCCCCAATAGTCGTTGTACCGGTAGGCCCGGGTGGCGGGATGGGTCTCGACCCGGCTGACGACGACGTTCTGCCGGCGGTCGCTACGCGGGGTGAGCCGAACCTCGTTGTACGACTGGGTGACCGGCGACGCGTACCGGTACTCGGTGGTGTGCGTGACACGAAGTCGCCAGCTCATGCGCCCACCTCCGCGTTGGTCCAGGCAACCCACGGCACGGAGTGGAAGTACTGCTGCGACACGGCCTCGCCGACGTCGCGAACGGTGGCCTGCAAGGACTTCAGCCGCCGAGGCAGGTGCTCCATGAGCTCGGAGATGCGCAGGAACTCCAAATCGCTCCGGGCCTTGCCGAGCAGCCGGGACGCCTCGGCGGTGGCGCCGACGCGCCGCCCGGGAGCATGGTCGAGATGGTCGAGGCACTCCTCGGCCTGGGACAGGGCATGGAACACGGAACGAGGAAAGAGCCGGTCCAGCAACAAGAACTGCACGACCCGGGAAGCGTCCATGGCCCCGCGATAGGTCCGCAGGTAGGTGTCGTGCGCGCCGGCTGAGCGCAGCACGGTGACCCAGCCGGGCGAGGAAGCCTTGTCGCCGGAACGGGAAAGCAGCAACCGCACGATCATGTCGACGCGTTCCACGGACCGCCCCAACACGAGGAACCGCCAGCCGTCGTCACGGCTCATGGTCGAGTCGGCCAGCCCGGCGAACATCGCGGCCCGCTCCTCCACGAAGGAGAAGAAGGCGTGCGGTCCGACCTGCCGGGCATACTTCTGCCGCTCAGGCACGGCATTCCACATGCTGTTCAGGCACTCCCACATTTCCGTCGACACGACTTCCCGCGCACCACGGGTGTTCTCGCGAGCGCTGGTCACGGAGGCGACGATGGATCCGGCGTTGGACGACGAATACGCCACCAGCTCGGTCAGTGACCACACGTCCAGCGAAGCCCCGTCCGGCGGCGTGATGCCGAGGACGGACAGCAGCTGCCGGCTCTCCGAGTCCGGGTTGACGGTCGCGTCCTCCAACAACTGATGCACGGACACGTCGAGAATGCGCGCGGTGTCGTCGGCACGTTCGACGTAACGGCCGATCCAGTACAGGGATTCCGCGTTCCGAGCCAGCACGACGCCTCCCTACTGCTGCTGTTGTTGTTGCTGCGACGCCGTGAGTTCCGGCCCCTGCTCGGTGGCCACCCCGCCCAGCTGCCCGGCCTGCACGAGCTCCGGCCCGGACAGCTCACTCTCCACTGTGGACGATCGCGGGGCCAGCACCCAGGTGTCCTTGGAGCCGCCGCCCTGCGAGGAGTTCACCACCAGGCTGCCCTCCGGCAGCGCGACCCGGGTCAGCCCGCCGGGCAGCACGAAGACGAAGTTGCCGTCGTTGACCGCGAACGGCCGCAGGTCCACGTGCCGCGGCGAGAGCTTGTCGCCGACCTTGGTCGGCACGGTCGACAGCTGCACCACCGGCTGGGCGATCCAGCCCCGTGGATTGCCGCGAACCTTGCGCCGCAAGGCATTCAGTTCACGAGCCGACGCCTCCGGGCCGAACACGATGCCGTAGCCACCGGAGCCCTCGACCGGCTTGACCACCAGCTCGGACATCCGGTCCAGCACGTGGGCCCGCTCGTCGGGCAGCCAGCACCGGAAGGTGTCCACGTTGGGCAGCAACGGTTTCTCGTTCAGGTAGTACTGGACGATCTCCGGCATGTAGGTGTACACCAGCTTGTCGTCGGCCACGCCGGTGCCCATCGCGTTGGCGATCACCACGTTGCCGGCGCGGGCGGCGTTGGCCAGCCCGGCCACGCCCAGCACCGAGTCCGGCCGGAAGTGCACGGGATCCAGGTACGGGTCGTCGATGCGGCGGTAGATCACGTCCACCTGCCGCTCGCCCTCGGTGGTGCGCAGGTAGATGGTGTGGTCGCGGCAGAACAGGTCGCGTCCCTCCACCAGCTCCACGCCCATCTGCCGGGCCAGCAGGGAATGCTCGAAGTAGGCCGAGTTGTGCACGCCGGGTGTCAGCACGACCACGGTGGGGTCGGCGGCGTTGGGCGCGGCGGCGTTGCGCAGCGCCCGTAACAGGTGCACGGCGTAGTCGCCGACGGCGCGGACCCGGTGCCGTGCGAACAGGTCCGGGAACACCCGGGCCATGGTGCGCCGGTTCTCCATCACGTACGACACCCCGGACGGGCAGCGCACGTTGTCCTCCAGCACCCGGAACGTGCCGGCCTCGTCGCGCACGAGGTCGATGCCGGAGACGTGGATGCGGACACCGTTGGGCGGCACGATGCCCGCGGCCTCACGGTGGAAGTGCTCGCACGAAGTGATCAGCCGCCGCGGCAGGACGCC
This sequence comes from Kutzneria sp., assembly GCA_035492655.1. Classification (GTDB taxonomy): domain Bacteria; phylum Actinomycetota; class Actinomycetes; order Mycobacteriales; family Pseudonocardiaceae; genus Kutzneria. Next base: position 2,984 of record DATJJB010000720.1, read on the forward strand.
GTCGCGCACGATCTGCGCGTCGCCGTAGACGTCGGCCAGGAACGCCTCCAGCGCCCGCACCCGCTGCACGATGCCGCGTTCGAGTTTGGTCCACTCCGAGGCGGTGATCACCCTGGGCACGAGGTCGAGCGGGAACGGCCGTTCCTGACCGGACAGCGAGAACGTGATGCCCTGATCCACGAAGGCCCGGCCGAGCGCGTCGGACCGGGCGGTCAGATCGGCCACATCGGACGGTGCCAGCACCTCGTGCAGCGCGCGGTAGGCCGACCGCACCGACGCGTCCGCCGAGAACATCTCGTCGTACGCGCCGGCGTGCGGCCGCGTCTGGTTCAGGTAGCCGTGAAACAGCTCCCCGTCGCCGCGCCCGTTCCTCGTCATGGTCGACATCTTCACCCAGCGGGGTGGAATTGGGCACTACTCCAAACCACTGGTTACCTCAACGAAACACCAGCTCAACGCTACGCAGCGCCACCGCTGGCCAGCAGGAGGTCAACCGGCCGCCTTCACCTGAGCCAGCAGTTCCGGCCCCCGGGACAGCAGCCGCTGCTCGGCCAGCCGACCCAGCCACCACGCCGCGAAGCCGCCGACCAACAGCCCGACGGGCACCGCCAGCCAGCTCAGCACCGGGTTCGCGGTGACCTGCCCGACGATCAGCAGGATCAGCGACGGCAGGGCCCCGACCAGCAGCAACAGCATCGACACCAGCCGCACCAGGGCCCGCGAGCAGCCTGGCCGGTTGCCCTGGTTGAACGGGTTGCTGCCACGCTGGATGGGCATCGGGAACGCCCAGTACACCGACAACAGCAGCAGGAAACCGGCCCCGCAGCCCAGCAGCGCCGGCAGCACGCCGAGCACCCAGGGGTACGCCCACCAGCTGCCGGCGACGCCGGGCAGCACCAGGCCGGCGATGATCGCGATCGGACCGACGATCAGCCCCCACGCCCACTGCCGGCCGCGCACGTCGGCCCGCGCCGCACCTGGCGTGACGAGGGTGTGCCACACGGCGGTGCCGTCGAAGCCGTACAGGTTGCTGACCTGGAGCATGGAGAAGCCGACCACCCAGAGCCCGGCGAACGGCAGCATCACCAGCGCCCCTCGACCGCCGGCCGAGGAGAACACCGGGATGAACAGGCCGATCAGGACTGAGGTCAGCATCGTCGCGCGGCGGCGGGCGTCGCGCCACCACAGCCGCAGCTCCTTGCCGATCACCGCGCCGATCGGCGTGGCCGGCAGCAGGCTGCGCCGCGAGACCTTGACCCGTCCCGCCCTCGACGGGCCGACGTTGGTCTGCGGCGTGGTCAGCCGCAGCACCAGCAGTCGCGCGTACGCCACGAGCAGCAGACCGTCCACCGCGACCAATGCGAGCACCGCTCCGATGACGGCGAGCCAGTTGCCGGTGGCCGCGCCCTCGACCGCCGCCGGCGCCCAGCCGGTCGGCAGCCAGCGCAGCGTGCCGCCGAGCACCGGGTTGTTCTGCAGGATGACCGGCGCCAGCGCCTCGCCCGCGTACCGCAGCGGCAGGTAGGAAAGACCGGCCAACGCGGCCAGCAGCACGCCGAGATCCTTGCCACGGCGGGATCCCAGCACCGCCCCGAGCGCGCCGACGACCACTCGGGACAGCAGCACGGTGAAGGCCAGCGCCAACACCACCGTGATCACGGCGACGATCGTCGGCAGCACACCGAGGAACAGCGCCCCGACGACCAGGCCGAGGAACGCGAGCACGGTGGCCACCGGCGGCACGCCGGCCAGCGACGCGCCCAGCAGACCGAAGGCCAACTTGTTGGGCGACAGCGGCAGCAGGGCGAAGTTCTCGGGCCGCAGCGTCTCGTCGCCGCCACCCATGATGATCGGCCCGATCAGCCAGCCGATCGTCCACAGCAGCATGAACACCGACGCGACGGTGGTGCCGATGGACGCGTCATGCTGGTAGCCGAGCATCACCAGGGACAGCGAGATGCCGCCAAAGGCCAGGCCGACCAGCGCGCCGAACGCGAAGCTCGCGGCCCGGGACCCGCCGAGCGAGTGCGACAGCACCCGCAGCTTCATGCGGATCAGGACGCCAACCACGACAGCCCTTCCCCGCCGCCGGTGCGGCCGCCGACCAGGTGCACGAACGCCTGCTCCAGCGACTGGCCGCCACGGACCTGCTCGACCGGCCCGCTGGCCACGACCCGGCCGCGGGTGATCACGGCCACGTGGTCGCAGAGCTTCTCCACCAGCTCCATGACGTGGCTGGACAGCACGACCGCGCCGCCGGAGGCGACGAACCGCTGCAGGATGGTGCGGATGGTGGACGCCGACACCGGGTCGACGGCCTCGAACGGCTCGTCCAGCACCAGCAGCTTCGGGGCGTGCAGCAGCGCCGTGGCCAGGCCGATCTTCTTGCGCATACCCGCGGAGTAGTCGATCACCAGCGTGCGCTCGGCGTCGAGCAGCTCCAGCACGCCCAGCAGCTCGTTGGCCCGTTCGGCGACGGTCGCCGGGTCGAGACCGCGCAGCAGCCCGGTGTACGTGAGCAGCTCACGCCCGGTCAGCCGCTCGGGCAGGGCCATGCCGTCCGGCAGCACGCCGACCAGGGACTTGGCCCGCTCCGGCGACTCCCACACGTCGACACCGAAGATCCGCACACTGCCGGCGTCCGGCCGCAGCAGACCGACCGCCATGGACAGCGAGGTGGTCTTGCCGGCGCCGTTCGGGCCGACCAGCCCGAAGAACGACCCCCTCGGCACGACCAGATGCACGTCGTCCACCGCGACCGTGGTGTTGAACTGCTTGCGCAACCCGGTGATCTGCAACGCCGGCGCCTGCTCGGCCGGCACCGCCCCCTGTTGCTGCCCGTAGACGGGCAGCCCTCCCGTGTCCAACTCGTTCCCCTCCCGACCGGTACAGACACCCCATCATGCTCCTCGGATCGACCACGCGCTGGCGTTTCACCGTGGTACAGTTCTGATATCACATTGATAGACCAAGGAGGGGGCCATGAGCGAGATCCCGACGCCGGAACCGACGATCGCCGAACGGCCGGCGAACCGGTTGCCCGGCGGCTTCGCGCTACTGCTCGCACTGGTGCTGCTGGCCGGCGGCATCGCGGTGGCGGCGACCACCCAGCAGTTCGGGTGGCTGGCGGTCTCCGTGCTCGGCCTGATCATGTTCCGCGGGCTGTTCGTGCTGCCCCCGGGGGTGGCCGCGGTGATCCAGTTCTTCGGCCGCTACGCCGGCACCGTGCGCACGCCCGGCCTGCACTTCGTGAACCCGCTGAGCAACCGGCAGCGGCTGTCGGTGCGGATCCGCAACCACGAGACCGCGGTGGCCAAGGTCAACGACGCCGAGGGCAACCCGATCGAGATGGCCGTGGTGGTCGTCTGGCAGATCGAGGACACCGCGCGGGCCGCGTTCGAGGTGGACGACTTCGTCCGCTTCGTCGGCATCCAGACCGAGACCGCGGTGCGGCACATCGCCACCAGCTACCCGTACGACAACCACACCGAGGACGACCGGCTGTCGCTGCGGGAGAACGCCGAGGAGATCACCGGCAAGCTGTCGGCCGAGATCGCCGAGCGGGTCCGGTCGGCCGGCGTGCGGGTCATCGAGTCCCGGCTGACGCATCTGGCCTACGCGGCGGAGATCGCCGGCGCCATGCTCCAGCGGCAGCAGGCCGGCGCGGTCGTCGCGGCCCGGCAGCGGATCGTCGAGGGCGCGGTCGGCATGGTCGAGCTGGCGCTGGCCCGGCTGGCTGAGCGGGACGTCGTCGAGCTGGACGAGGAGCGCAAGGCGGCCATGGTCAGCAACCTGCTGGTGGTGCTGTGTGGCGACCGCGCCACCCAGCCCGTCGTCAACGCCGGCAGCCTCTACTGAAGCACGCGGGGGAAGCCACATGCGCTTCCTATGTGGCACTGGAAGCCACATAGGAAGCGCATGTGGCGGTAAGCGTCAGCCGTAGTGCACGTCCCGGGTGACGTAACCGTGGGCGGTGTCGATGTCGCGGGAGTAGAACCGGCCGGTGTCGGCCAGCCCGCTCCACCGCTCGCTGGACTGCCCGTCGGCGTAGCTCAGCACGCCGTTGGTACGGCCGAATCCGCCGCTGGTGTCGATCTCGTCCACGCTCAGCGTCGGCGCGCCGTCGCCGACCGTCCACAAGCGACGTCCCTGATGGACGGTCGCGTCGATGCGGTAGTTGTTGTCGTTCACGATGTTCTGGGTGACATCGGCCTTGAGCGAGAAGTCGAAGCCGCTGGCCCCGTAGTTGCCGAGCACCCGCTGGTCGGTGATCTGGTGCGCCCCCGAGTCGGCCAGCGTCGTGGTGTTGTCGAACGTCCACCGACCGGACGAGTTCACCGGCACGATCCCGGCCGACGTACGCAGCACGCCGGCGGTACGCCAGGACCGCTGCACGTGCGTGACGATCTTGTTGTCCAGTCCGGTGCCGTTGGTCGTGGTCCGCACGTCAGCGTCCGGCACGGTGTCCTGCACCAGCGTGCCGGTGACCCGCTGGACGTGCGGATCGGTGGTGGCGAACAGGTTCGCGCCCAGCGTCCACAGGTCGACGATGCCCTTCGGCGGGATCAGCCGCACGGTGTGCGGCCGGCCGTCGGTCAGCAGGCCGATGAACGGACTCAGGTCGATCGTGTACGGCAGCGTGACGATCGAGTCGATGGCGGTGATCGGCCGCCACAGCATCGGCGCCACGCCGCCGGTGTAGATCACCGAGTACGGCGACACCACGCCGGCCGGCTTGCCGTCGACCGTCACCTCGACCTCGCGGTAGGTCCCGCCGCCGCACAGCCCGGCCGACGGATTGGCCTGCACCAGCGAGTCCGGCACGTTCGACCACCAGAACTCCTCGCAGCCGCCGCCCCGCGCGTAGATCTCAGCGGTCAGCTTCGCGGTGTTGGCCGGCACCGTCACCTGGGCGTCGTAGCTCTGCCCGGCCGACAGGTCCCGCCAGCCCGGCTTGGCCGCGTCGGCGGCCAGCGGCAGCACGGTGTCGGCCTGCTTCGGCGCGGGATGGGCCCGGTCGGCCTGGTAGTAGGTGATCGTGACGGTGATGTCGTACGGCCCGGTGTAGGTGTCGTTGACGACGTTGCCCAGGTCGACGACGAACGGCTGCGGCTGGTGCAGCAGCGGCGAGAACTCGGTGATGTCGCGGTCGAAGCTCCACGTGATGCCGGACGGGTCCGGCTCCGGGGTGGAGGTCCGCAGCACCTCGGCGCCGCCGATCCACAGCCCGGCCAGCCGGTCGTACTGGCGGCCCTGGCTCTTGCCGGTCCAGCTCAGCACCACCTTGGTCCACGGCCCGGCGCACTGCGCAGGCGGTGTGAGCGTGCCGACGTAGGGCTGGCCGTAGGAGTTGGCGAACACGTGCTGCATGGCCGTGACCGTGCAGTGCGGGGTCGACGGTCTGCTGACCGGCGGCAGCGCGGTCAGCGGATCCTGGTAGTCGGTGACGACGCGATCGGCGGCGCTCGCGGGCGCGGCCGTCACCACGCCGAGCGCGGCGACTGCGACGAGGAGAGCGGTGAGATATCGGCGCACCGTCGGACGCTAGCCCCGACCGAGCGTTTGCAGGACCCCCCGGACGGCGGTAATCGTTCACAACCATGGACACCCCGGGCGAGCCACGTTCACATCCGTGACCATATGCTGGGACATTCAGCGATGGTGGCCGAACGAGCGCTCAGCTGCGGAAATCTGTCCCCTTCCGACACCGCTCACGGCCTCTTGCGTGACGATCACCCGCATTGTCCGAACCACCTCGGCGCAACGAAAATCCTTGGCAGCACTGTAAAAACTCTGAAACACGTCACTGTCCGTGCCCAGATCCCGAGATGGGAGCGCTTCCAAGTCGCCCGATCGGGCCTACAGGTCACGGGCTCTCTCGGACAAAGGTGACAACTGCGTTACCAGCCAGCACAGGAGGCACAGTGGCCCGAATCCGCCCCGGTTTGCGCGCCGCCCTCGCGATGACCGCCGTCGTCGCTCTGACCACGGCGCTGGCCCAGTCCAGCGGCCAGGCGTCACCCAGCGGACCGACCGGCTCCGACGATCACGGCAGACCCATCTACCTCAACCCCGCGGTGCCCACCCGGTACCGGGTCGACGACCTGCTGCGCCGAATGACACTGGCCGAGAAGGCCGGCCAGATGGCGCAGATCCGGGTGGGCAAGCTGCGCGGCGACTGCAACTACGCCAACGGCCCGCTGGTCGCCTCGTGCGAGCAGCAGGTGCTGGTGGACGCGCACGTCGGCTCCATCCTGTCCGGCGGCGGCGACTACCCGGTGGACAACACCGCCAAGGGCTGGGCCCAGACCACCAACGGCATCCAGCACTACGCCCTGGACAACAACCGGCTCAAGATCCCCGTGCTGTACGGGGCCGACGGCGTGCACGGCGACAACAACCTCGTGACCGCGACGATGTTCCCGCAGCAGATCGGCGTCGGCGCCACCTGGGACACCGCACTGGCCGAGAAGATGGGCGAGTCCACCTCGGCGACCATGCGGGCCACCGGCGTGTTCTGGGACTTCGCGCCGGTCTCCGACATCGCCCGGGACACCCGCTGGGGCCGCTACTACGAGACGCTGAGCGAGGACCCGACACTGGCCGGCGCGCTGGCCGGGTCCCTGGTGAAGGGTCTCCAGTCGTACGACGGCAAGGGCTCGACGGCCAAGCTGGCCGCCACCGCCAAGCACTTCGCCGGCTACTCGGCCCCGATCAACGGCCACGACCGGGTGCCGGCGCAGATCCCGGTCCGTGAGCTCCAGGACGTGTTCCTGCCGGCGTTCCAGCCGCAGATCGACGCCGGTGTGCTGACCGCCATGGCCAACTCCGGCGCGGTCAACGGCATCCCCGTGCACGCGTCGAAGTTCATGCTCACCACCGAGTTGCGCCAGCGCATGGGCTTCAACGGCGTGACCGTCAGCGACTGGTCCGACATGGCCAGCCTGGTCACCAAGTACCACGCCGCGCCGGACTACCCGACGGCCATCGCGATGAGCGTGAACGCCGGCGTGGACATGGCGATGGAGCCGTCCGACGCGGCCGGCTTCACCAAGGCGCTGATCGACGACGTCCACAACGGACTGATCAGCCAGCACCGGATCGACGAGGCCGTGGGCCGGATCCTCAAGCTCAAGTTCGACCTCGGCCTGTTCGAGAAGCCCTTCGTGGACGAGAACGCGGCCGACGGCATCGTCAACGGGGCCGGCCTCGACCTGGCCCGACAGGCCGCCACCGAGTCGACCGTGTTGCTGCGCAACGACAACAAGACGCTGCCGCTGTCCACCGGCGTGCACAAGATCGTGGTCGCCGGCGACAGCGCCGACAACCCGGCCCAGCAGTTCGGCGGTTGGACCGTGAACTGGCAGGGCCTCGACCCGAACGGCCCGGTGCCGCCGGTCGTCACCGCGTTGCAGGGCATCAAGGAGGCCGTGCCGAACGCCACCGTCGTCGGGGCGACCGACCAGACCGCCGTGGCGCAGGCGGCCGACGCCGACGCCGTCGTGGTGGTGCTGGGCGAGAAGGCCGGTGCCGAGGGCACCAACGACAAGGAGAACCCGGCGCTGACCGCCGCCCAGCAGTCCCTGGTGGACTCGCTCAACGCGACCGGCAAGCCGGTGGTGGTCGTGCTGATGACCGGTCGTCCGCTGGTCCTGGGCTCCGTGGCCACCGCGCCGACGCTGCTGCAGACCTGGCTGCCCGGCTCGGAAGGCGGCCACGCGCTGGCCGACATCCTGTTCGGCAAGGCCAACCCGAGCGGCAAGCTGGCGGTGTCCTGGCCCAAGACCCTCGGCGACATCCCGATGTCCTACGACCAGCTGCCCGGCACCAACGGCGGCCCCAGCTCCAACTACGACCCGCTGTTCCCGTTCGGCTTCGGCCTGTCGTACACGACCTTCGGCACCGCCACCCCGACCGTGAGCGCCGCCACCGTGCGGGCTGACGGCAAGGAGACGGTGTCGGTGGCGGTGACCAACACCGGCACGGTCGCCGGCAGCACCGTCGTGCCGGTGTACGTGCACCAGCCGGTCAGCCCGGTGCTCGTGCCGGACAAGCGGCTGGTCGGCTTCACCCGTGTCGATCTCAAGCCCGGCGAGACCAGGACCGTGCAGGTCACGTTCAACGTCAGCCAGCTGGGCGTGACCGGCGGCGACGTGGACGCGGCCGGCAAGCGGGAGGTCGAGAAGGGCGCGTACGCCGTGGTCGTGGGCACTGCGCAGGCGCCGTTCACGGTGCGTTAGACTGGCTGCTCGTGTCGTGCGGCGTTCCGTCGTGGAGGAAGACCCGGGTCACCGGGTGCCGTGTGAAGTGCGACACGACAAGTCGTTCGAACTGAGAGGTCAGTCGCGTGGCGAACATCAAGTCGCAGCAGAAGCGGATCAAGACCAACGAGGCCGCCCGCCTGCGCAACAAGGCGGTCAAGTCCGGTGTCAAGACCGCCATCCGCAAGGTCCGCGAGGCCGTCGCCGCCGGCGACAAGGACAAGGCCCTCGAGCTGGCCCGTGCCGCCTCTCGCAGCCTGGACAAGGCCGCCAGCAAGGGCGTCATCCACGCCAACCAGGCGGCCAACAAGAAGTCCGCGCTCGCCGTGGCCGTGAACAAGATCGGCTGAGC
>DATJJB010000721.1:0-9748 GCA_035492655.1 Kutzneria sp.
CAAGGTCAAGGGTTTCGTGGTGGAGAAGGGCACGCCCGGCTTCACCGCGACGAAGATCGAACACAAGATGGCCCTGCGGACCGTGCAGAACGCCGACATCACGCTGACCGACTGCCGTGTGCCGGAAGCGAATCGCCTGCAGAACGCGCACGGTTTCCGGGACACCGCCGACATTCTGCGGCAGACCCGCGGCGGTGTGGCCTGGCAGTCGGTCGGCGTCATGATGGGCGCCTACGACCTCGCCCTGGCGTACGCCAAGGAACGCGTCCAGTTCGGCAAGCCCATCGCCGGTTTCCAGCTCGTGCAGGACCTGCTGGTCAAGATGCTGGGCAACGTCACGGCGTCGCTGGGCATGGTCGTCCGGCTGGCCCAGCTCCAGGACGAGGGCGTGTACCGGGACGAGCACTCCTCGCTGGCCAAGGCGTTCTGCACGTCACGGATGCGCGAGGCGGTCGGCTGGGCCCGGGAGATCCTGGGCGGCAACGGGATCGTGCTCGACTACAACGTCGGCCGCTTCGTCGCCGACGCCGAGGCCGTGTACTCGTACGAGGGCACGCGGGAGATCAACTCCCTGGTCACCGGCCGGGCGATCACCGGGCTGAGCGCCTTCGTGTAAGCGGGAAAAGACAAGCCGGGCGGCCTGGGGCCGCCCGGCTCTTCGCGTTCAGGACGGACGCAGCGGCGGCATCCACAGCCGTTGCGCGCCCGGCACGACCAAACGCACCAGGGCAGCCACCAACACCGGCAGGCCGTCATCGTCCGGCCAGGCCAGGCGGCCGATCGCCTTGAGCGCCCAGTCGCGGTGCCGGGCATCCTCCGTGGCTTCGGCCATGTCGAGGAGAAACTCGACGTTCTCCACCACGCCGTGGCAGGACGCGGTGGCCATGGTCCACTGGTCGGCCCGAACCGCCGCCGCGGCGGCGTCCGCGACCTTGCGGTAGCGCTCGTCGCCCGTCGCGAGCCAGGCTCGGACCAGGAAGCTGCCGACGCCGGCGGCATCGCCGCACCAGCCGCCCAGCGGCACGCTCTCCCCGGGCCCCGACGGCCACCGCGCGGCCGTCCGGTCCCACATCGCCCCGTCGCACAACGCGTCGGCCAGCCGGATCGCCTTGATCCGGCTCAATGCGTCCCCGGTGACCAGGGCGTAGTCCAGCAGGAAGGCCGCGATGCCGGCGATGCCGTGCCCGAAGCCGTACTTGCCCTGCGCGGTGTCCTGGTGCCGGGCGCAGTCCGCGGCCCGGGCCAGGAACTGCTCGTCGCCGGTGACCCGCCACGCGTGCAGCAGCGTCAGACCGGCGCCGGCCGACCCGTCGCAGACGTCCGGATTCGTGCTCATCACGGGGATCTCGGTGGCCAGCTTGGTCGCACGGGCCATCAGCTTCGGGTCGGCCAGCGCCCGCGCCGCGTCCAGCAGCGCCCACACCGCCCCCGACTGGCCGAAGTGCAGTCCCGGCAGGACCATCGACTCCCGCTCACATCGCTTGGCGGTGTGCTTGGCCGCCGTGCGGACCACCGCGGGCAGTCGGCCGTTGCGCGGCAGGGCTGCCACCAAAGCGCCCAGTGCCGAGGCGCTGTGCTTACGGGGATTCATCCGGTCGAGCAGCTGAACGATGCCGTCGTCCAGCAGCCGATCACCCGGCACCCCCTCGGGATGCACTGGACCAGCTGTCACCGAACCGCTCGACATCACCGGCAGGACCCCCTCCGGCCTGCGAAAACACCGCTACCCGTCCACAATCGCACCAGGTGATCGCCGGACAGAACAGCGGGAGCATATCGTCCCGCCCTTGCTGCCCCAACGGACACGGCCGAGTAATTCCGTGAAAGTGATTCGGGTTTTAGCCGACCTGCTTGAGCAGCTTGCCGATCGCGTCGATCTGTTCCCTGACAGTTGTCAGAGCGGCGGCACAGGGCGCGGCGTTGGGGCCGGCGGTGCTCGGATCGGCGTTGTTCACGCCCGGATTCTGGGTGCCGACACCGCACGTGCGCTTCTCGTAGTCGGCGACGGCGGCCTGCAACTTGTCCACGACGGCCTTGATGGCATCGGCCTGCTTGCTGCCGGCGGTCTCCGAGACCACACTGTTACCGAAGTTGACCACCTGCGTCGCGTACCGCTCGCATTCCGGATAAACCCTGGCCGGATCGACGGTCTGGCACTGGTCGGCCTCGAGAGCGTCGACCTTCACGCTCAGATCGGCCACGGACGGGCCGTACTTGGCCACCGGCGGCCCGCTCGGGCCGGCCTCCCGGCTGCACCCGGCGGTGACCAGGAGCAGAGCGGCGGCGGGCACGACGAGCAAGCGCAGGTTCACCACCCGGCCAGCGTAGAACAGGACGCCATCGGCCCGACGGCCGCGTCCAGCGTGCAACCTCTACAGGTGCGCGGAAATTCCCGCGAGATACACAATTCGACGATGAGGCAGTCATCACCGACCGACCGGCCGGAATTGGCCGACCGCCAGCTTCCGGCGGCGTAGATTCCTCAGCAAGACGACCAATTCGTGTGATCGCGCGCACAGTTCTTGCGAGGCCCCCATGCAATCCAGCACCAATGCCTGCCGCACCGCTCTGGCCCCGAGCGGCCGGAAGCCGCGGCTCGGCCGGGCCCGTAATGCCGGCGCGCTGGCCGTCGGTTTCACCTTCCAGCGCGACGCCGCTCCGCAGCCCGCGCCGGACGCCTGGCTGATCCTGCGGCCGGGCGAGATCCTGTTGTACAGCAGGGACATCGCCTTCGACGCGGTGGCGCAGGCCGCGGCCAGCCGGATGATCGCCGAGGAGCTGCATTTGGCCGAGGCGACCGTGCGGTTCAGCTCCGGCCAGGCGCTGCACAACGTCGGCGTGCCGTGCGGAATCGAGCTGCGCAAGGCGGCCGCGTCGGCCTACTGGGGCCTGCACCGCGACGCCGCCACGCTGCTCAACGTGCCCGGGCGCGCGTTGGCCTCCGACAACGGCCGGTTCCGCGTTCGCGGCGGTCTTCGCCGCGTGTCCTACTTCGAGTTGCTGGACGCCACGACAACCGTGCTGTCGTTGGACACCCGCGTGCCATTGGTGTCGGACCACGACTATCTCGCCGACTACGTCGCCCCGGCAGTGCTGGATGGCGCCTCCGGCGTCGCGGCTCGGCCCCTCGTGACCGGTGCCTTGCCCTTGCCGGATTTCGACCGCCGCGTCGGCGCAGGTGGTTGGGTGCGTCGGTAGCGGCGGCCGAAATCCGCCAACCGGGCGAAGCAGGGGCGGGGCCGAGCGGACTCCCGTGCCAAGATCAGCTGAGTGGCCCTTCAGCTGATCAGGTCAACGGCACCAGCTGGCCCGGGAGGAACGGCGGCTGCTGGCCGGTCGCGTCCTCGTACCCCTTGATCGCGCCGTCGAAAGCGCCGCCCGCCGCGCCACCGGCCGCCGCACCGGCGAGCTGGCCGCCGGCCGTGCCGATCGCGGTGCCGATGGCCGTGCCGATCGGGGCGGCCGGCGGGGCGATCGCGCCGCCGATGGCACCGCCGATCGCGCCACCCGCCGCTCCACCGACCGCGCCGCCAACGGCTTTGCCGATGTCGCTGCCCGGCTTGGCGGTACCGGTTGCGGTGCCGGTGACACCGCCGATGCCGCCGTCCACGGCGCCACCCAGCCCGCCGCCGGCGGTGGACCCCAGCACGGAGCCGGTCTGCTGGCCGAACTGCTCGCCGGCCTTCTGCCCGGACCCGTCCTTCACGCCGAAGATGCCGTCGGCCACCGCGCCGACCGTGCCGCCGGCGAAGCCGCCGATACCGGAGCCGAGCTGCTCGCCGGCGGTGATGCCGGCGTCGGTGAAGTCGGTCGGCTCGGCGTTGACCGTGCTGGCGCTGGCCGAGCCGGCCAGTGGCAGCATCATCATCGCCGCGACCACACCGCCGCCGACGGCGACGCTGAGCGCCGACCGCCGGACCACACTGTGACGACCCATGGGAATTCCTCTCTCGCAACGGGGAATTGCCTGGACCGTAGCCAGCTTCGCGGCCGGTCGGCGGTGCCGTGTGAGTCAGTTCATCCGCGGTTTCGAGTAGTTGTCACGTAGGTGCTCAAGTGCCTCGACGCCAACTGTCAGCGTGGTTCACGGGCCGACGCGGGCCGCCACTTCCCTGAGGTAGTCCCGGGCCACCTGCTCGTCGCCGAGCCAGGGCTGGTAGTCCGTGGGATCGTTGAACAGGTGCGCGAACCGGTGCGCCACCTCGGGATACTCCTGCGCGGCCTGGAGCGTCTCCAGGATGTGCGCGGGCGGCGGCGCGAGCAGGTCGTTGTTGAACCGGGTGGAATGCCGGGCGTAGTCCCAGTACCGGTCGAAACACGTGGCCATGAAGTCGGCGTCGAACGGGCGGTCGCCGTGTTCGACGATGAGCTGCTGGTAGATCCGCGCGCAGTGCACGGCGTTGTTGGCGCCCTGGCCGCCGATCGGATCGTTGGTGATCGCGGTGTCGCCCATGGCCAACACGTGCTCGCCGGTGTCCAGCGTGCCGACGCCGTGCCGGACGACGGGCGTGATCCGGCCGGTCAGGAACTCCAGCGGCCCACCGGGCTCGGTGTCCTCGGCCGCGCCGGCCGACCACGGGAAGAACCGGCGCAGCTGCTGCTGGCACAGCGCCAGGTGCTGCTCGGCGTCGGTGACGCCGTCGAAGACGTCCATCGGGCCACCGGGGATGCCCGAGAAGTACAGGCCCATCTTGGGTCCGCCGGCGGTGAGCACCGGCAGCACGAAGAACTCGCCGACGCCGGGCACCAGCCCGAACGTGACGCCCTGGTAGAAGTCGCCGGAGTGCTTGACCACGTGCAGGGTGATGCCGCGCTGCGGCTCGGAGTACGGCGAACGCGTGGCGTCACGGGGGAAGACGCTGTCGAACTGCGGCCCGCGACCGGCGGCGACCAGCACCAGATCGGCCTCGCGGGCGTAGTCGGACAGTCGCTCCGGCGTGGCCTTCTCGTGGCGGAGCTCGCCGCCGCGGGCCACGAACTCGGTCAGCCAGAAGGACATCTTCAGCCGCTGGTCGACCGACTGCGCCGGCTTGTCCAACGGCGACACCCAGGAGATGAACGGGTCGGCGGCGCCCGGCATGCCGGCGTCGAAGGCGATGCCGATCACCGGCGGCACCTCGCCGTCCCAGTGGTCGAGGCCCAGCGCCCGCTCGTGCCGCAGCGCCGGCTCGAAAACGCACTGGTTGGACAGGATGCGCCCGTCCCTGATCTGCTCGGCGGTGCGCTCCGAGATCATGGTGACCCGGTAGCCCGCGTCCAGCAGCCCCAGTGCCAGCAGCGAACCGGCCTGACCAGCGCCGACGATCACGATGTGCCGCACGGAAATCCCCCTTCACCGCCCCAGTGCACGCCAGCGTAGGCGGAATTCGGTGGGTACGTGACGCCTTTCGGGGGCCGACCGCTGCCCGATCGGGCAGCGTTGGTCCTCTAGAGTGCGCGGGTGAGCACCGAGTTCCCGGCCGCACTGGCCGAGGTCGCCCGCGTCGACTTCCCGTACGACAGCGAGGACGACATCGACTTCGAGCCGTACCAGGAGTTCCGGCCCGACGAGGACACCGCCTACTGGCTGCCCCTCTGGACCGGCACGAACCTGCTGAACCCCAAGGACTTCCTCGTGTTCGGCCAGGACGGCACCGGCGGCTACGCCATCATCTGGCTGGCCGACGCCGATGCGCCGATCACCGAGCAGCCGGTGGTGTTCCTGGGTTCCGAGGGCGATCGCGGCGTGATCGCGAGCGACCTGGCCGACTTCCTGTGGCTGCTGGCCGACGGTTCCGGGCCGCTCGAGGCCGTCGACGACCCGGAGCGGCCGTCGCGGCCCAACCCGGCGCTGACCGCGATCGCCGAGCGGCACGCCCCGGCCGCCCGCAAGTCGGCGGCCGAGGTGATCTCCCTGGCCCGCTCGCGATTCCCGCGGTTCGAGGAGATGATCGCCGAGGCCTGCGGCTAGGAGGCCGCCTTGTAGGCAAGGCCGACCTGCGTCGGCTGGCCGGATCCGTTGTACAGGCCGGTGTCCTCGCCCTGGGACGGCAGCGAGAACCAGGCGTAGCGCTCCAGGAACGGCAGCGAGTCCAGCATCGCCGTCCCGTTGGTGACGAACGCCGACTGCTGGGCCTGGGTCGGGAACTTGGGCGAGCCGGAAAAGTTGATCAACGCGAACTCGGTGAGCCAGACGGGTTTGTGGTAGCGGTTGGCCACCGCCTGGAGGTATCCCCTGAGCTGGTTGACGGCTGCGGCGCTGAAGTCGGAGCCGTACCAGTGCAGGGTGATGAAGTCGACGCGGTAGCCCTTGCTGGCCGCGCCCGACATGAACTGGTCGAGCCAGCCGCCGGCCCGGTCGCCGCCGAACGCCACGGCCGGGCTGCCCAGGCGCATCCCCGTCGCCTGGAGCTGAGGCCACAGGTCCAGTGCCTGGGCCGGCGTCATGTTGGACTGCGCGGCCAGGTCCGGCTCGTTGAAGCCGAGCAGCTCGGTGCCCTGCTTCTTGGCCTGGGCCAACGTGTCCGCGGTGACCGACTTGGCGCCCCAGATCATCGGCACGTACTCGATCCCGGCCGGGGCCGGGATCGAGTTGTGGTTGGCGTCCCAGTTGTAGAACCAGCTCGCGCCGACATCCTTGAGCGAGGCCGTGGCCGCGCCGAAGGCCCAGGTGCTGACGCCCTTGCGGGCCGACTTCTGGGCCGGGATCTGCTGTTGCGGCAGGGCCTTCGTGGTCAGCGCCGGCTTGGTCGTCGTTGTGGTCGGCAGGACGGTCGTCGTCGTTGTTGTGGTCGTGGCGGTCGGCGTCGTGATCGCGATCGGCGCAGCCACCGCGACCGGCTCGGGTGTGCCGTACTTCGGGATCAACACTGCCGCGACAACCGCGATCGCTGCGGCTACCGCAACCAACGGCTTTGTCGCGGCGTGCTGCCACCAGTGCTTGGCCGGCGTCGGGGCCGCCATGGTGGGGACCGTGGCACCGAAGTCCGGCGGGATCGGCACCAGCGGAATGCCCAGCAGCAGACGCTCCGCCGGCATCAGGTCGTCCCGCCGGCAGCGGGCGCAATCCCGCACGTGCCGGGCGATTCGCTTGCGCCACAACGGACTCGGCCGGCCGTCCCACTCCGCCGTGAGGAAGGACAGCTCCGGGCAGCGCTGCCGCAACGCCCGTACCACCATGCGGGCCGCGTCCAGCTTGGCCCGCATCCGCTGCACCCGTACCGCCGTGTGCGGTGGCGTCAGGCCCAGGCCCGCTGCCACTTCCGCCCGGGTCAGCCGGCCCGCTGCCTCCAGCCACCACAGCGACAGCAGCTCGCGCTCGTCGTCCTCCAGCCAGCGTGTCGCCTCCACCAGGTCCTTGCGCTGGTCGACCAGGTGCAGCCGGTCGATCGTCAGATCCACGAAGTCCGCGCCCGGATCCGCCACGTCGTCCGGCCGCACCGCCGGGAAGCCGTCGCCCGCGCGGCGGCGGTCGCGGACCTCGCGCATCGCGATGACCACCAGCCAGGAGCGGAAGTTCGCCGGGTCCTCGAGGTCCGGCAGGCCGTCAAGGGCCGCCAGCATCGTGTCCTGGACCGCGTCGTCCATGTCCGGGTGGCCGGCCATGGCGCGGCCCACGATGTTGTAGACCAGCGGCAGATAGGCCGCCACCAGTTCGTCGATGGCGTCCGCGCGGCCCTTCCGCGCCGCGATCACCAGGTCCCAGTCGTCGCTCACCACACACTCCCGGACGCGATGCGGATTCGTCCGCACTCTCGCACTTACGCCCGGGCAGCTTCCATGTGTTCAACTCCACTGGCCGATTCACCAGCGGATAACGGTTTTTCCCTCAGCGGATTCGGCCGAGGGCGGCGTCCGCCACGCTCGGCGGCACCTCGTGTCCGCCGGTGAACTCACGGTAGTCCACCCGGTAGCCCACGATGCGCAGCGCCGGCACGATCCGCCGGCTCGTCGCCTCGATCGGCAGCACCCCGTCCTGGCGTCCGTGCGACACGAACACCGCCGGCTTGCCCGCACGGGCCCCCGGCACCACGAAGCCCGGCGAGAACGCCACCACGTTCTCGAACAGCGTCCCGTTCACCAGCCCCAGCGACAGCGCGTACGACGCCCCGTCCGAGAACCCCGCGATCGCCGCCTTCGCCACCTCGAAATGCTGGAACAGCTCCGCCAGACTCCGATCCAGCGCCTCCACGTCCGGCCCGAAGGTCCCGTGGATCGCATCCCACGTCCTCGCCCCCGACTTCGGCGCGTACACCAGCGCCGGTCGGTCCTTCATCACCGCCAGCACTCTTTCCGGGTTCGAGCCCGCCCCATGCAGCAGCACCACCAGCGGCACCGGCCCGTCGCCTGCCGGCACCTGGAGCAGCCCGTCCCCGAACTCGTGCCGCCCTGGGGCCAGCCGTTCCCTGGAGGGCGTCCCCGGCCTCGCCGCCAGCTCGCCCAGCCGCCATCCCGTGCCCAGCTGCGCCGTCGTGCCCATGGCCCACCCTCCCTTGTACGACCTTTATCGAACACAACCGCGAAGGTCGTCGATTCCATTCCCGGCGTGGCCGAACAGGCAATGGTGGTTGACGGAGCCCCGCGAGCGGCGGCAGGATGACCAACCGCGTGGCCTACGCCGAACCTCCCGCGACCGTCCCCGGCACGGTCTCCCATCGGAGGCAAAGGGACCAGCGTCTCAGGTCGTTGTCGCAGCCCGATCGCCTCGGGCGAGGTTGCCGGGGAATCGTCGCTCCAGGCGTGGAAGGCCGCGATGACAGCCCGCAGGAACTTCAAGCGCCAGGTGCGCGCTCGTGCCGCCAAGACCGGCGAGTCCTACACCTCTGCCCTCCGGCACTTCCGTCCGACCCACTCAGGAGAGGTCATGTCGGAAGCAGACAACCCCAAGAGCGTGCGGCTCGCCGTCGCGCAGACTCCCGCGCGTGAAGACCCTCGAGATGCCGACGCGCTGCGCGAAAGCGGCCGTCAGGTCCGGGCCCTGATGCGTGCGGCGAGTGCTCGGGACGCGAGGATCGTGCACTTCCCGGAAGGCGCGATCTGCTTTCCGAACAAGCTCATCATGTCCGTCGACGGCCCGGACTCGGTCGGCCCGGCCGACTGGGACCGGTACCGATGGCCGGTAGCGCAAGCGGAGTTGGCCGCGATCGCCGAGCTGGCACGCGAATTGCGGCTGTGGACGGTGATCGCTTCGGTGCATCGCCTGACCGAGCCGAACCGTCCGCACAACAGTCTCTACGTCATCTCCGATCGCGGTGAGGTCGTCACGCGGTACGACGAGCGCCTGCTGTCGAACACGAAGGTCTCGTACATGTACTCGCCGGGTCTGTCACCGGTGACCTTCGACCTGGACGGCATGCGCTTCGGCTGCCTGCTCGGCTTGGAGATCCACTACCCGGAGTTGTTCGCCGAGTACGAGCGGCTGGACGTCGACTGCGTCCTGTTCTCCACGCACGGAGTCTCGCCGGGCAACGCCGCCATCCCGGCTCAAGGGCATGCCGCGACCAACAGCTACTGGGTCAGCTTCTCGGTGCCGACGCAACACAGCGCCGCCGCACCGTCCGGGGTCATCGCCCCCAACGGTGATTGGCTCGGGCGGTGCCCCGCTGACGGGTCACCGTCGGTGGTGGTCGTGGACCTCGACGACGGGTGCGAGGCCGCCGCCGAATCAGTGGCCTACGCGCGTCCCTGGCGTCGTAAGTCGCGTGGGGGCATCTACACCGGGCACCAGGTGACCGACCCGCGCAGCGAAGACCGCACCGCGGCGTTCTAG
>DATJJB010000722.1:0-2963 GCA_035492655.1 Kutzneria sp.
CTGTGGGCCGGCATCTACCTGCTGCCGCTGACCTTCGGCTTCCTGGTCGCCGGCCCGATCGCCGGCTTCCTGTCCGACCGGTTCGGCGCACGGCTGTTCGCCACCGGCGGCCTTGTCCTTGTGGTGCTGGCTTTCCTGGGCCTGCTGGCGCTCCCGGTGAACTTCTCCTATCCGGTGTTCGCGCTGCTGCTGTTCGTCAGCGGGGCGGGGCAGGGCATGTTCTCCGCGCCCAACACCTCGGCGATCATGGGCTCGGTGCCGGCGGCCGATCGCGGCGTCGCGTCGGGTATGCGCTCGACGTTCCAGAATTCCGGAACGTCCTTGTCCATCGGCGTGTTCTTCTCGCTGATGATCGTCGGCCTGGCCTCGTCGCTGCCGACCACCCTCACCGCCGGCCTGACCGCCCAGGGCGTTCCCGCGAGCACCGCGCGATCGATCGCCGAGCTGCCGCCGGTGAGCACGCTGTTCGCGGCGTTCCTCGGCGACAACCCGATCGCCCACCTGCTCGGCCCCAGCGGCGTGCTGACGACGTTGCCGCCCGAGCATGTCGCCGCCTTGACCGGCAAGGAGTTCTTCCCGCAGCTGGTGTCCGGCCCGTTCCACCAGGGCCTGCTCACCGTCTTCGGCGCGGCGGCCGTCATGGCCGCCATCGCCGCGCTGGCGTCACTGCTCCGGGGCGGCAATCAGCCCAACCAGACCCGCTGAACGGCCCAATCCGACGTTCACACTCTTGACTGGTATAGACCAATCGGATTGAGTGGTCCGGCCCACAGAGGAAAGCTCGGTGCCAGCCGCCACTCCCGCCGCGCGTTGTCTTCCTCGGGCCCACGCACCCCTGCGCGTCGAGGAGTGATCGGCTTGTCGTTACGACGAATTCTGGCGGGACTGGCCACCGTCGCCGTGGCCGCGACCCTCGCGGTCGTGGCCCCCGCGACCGCGAACGCGGCCACCTGCGCCGCCGCGTACAGCGCCACCCAGGTCTACACCGGCGGCATGTCCGCCTCCTACAACAGTCACAACTGGCAGGCCAAGTGGTGGACCCAGGGTGAGGCGCCGAGCACCGGCGGCTCCGGGGTCTGGGCCGACCAGGGCAGCTGCACCGGCGGCTCGGGCGGCGGCGGTGGCGGCGGAACCACCTGCAACTACCCGGACTGGGCCGCGGGCGTCAACTACGTCACCGGCAACATCGTGCGCTACCCGGCCAACGGCCAGTACTACCAGGCCACGCACGACAATCCGGGCTACGACCCGACCATCAGCACCTGGTACTGGTCGCCGTTCTCCTGCACCGGCGGGGGTGGTGGCGGCGGTGGCGGCACCGGGACCTTCCCGGTGAGCGAGGCCCAGTTCAACCAGATGTTCCCGAGCCGCAACTCGTTCTACACCTACGCCGGCCTGACCGCGGCGATCGCCAAGTTCCCCGGCTTCGCCAGCACCGGCAGCGACACCACGCAGAAGCAGGAGGCCGCGGCCTTCCTGGCCAATGTCAGCCACGAGACCGGCCACCTGGTCTACGTGACGGAGATCGACAAGTCGGGCAACTACTGCGACACCAGCCAGTCCTACGGCTGCCCGGCCGGCACCTACGCCTATTACGGGCGCGGTCCGCTCCAGCTGAGCTGGAACTTCAACTACAAGGCGGCCGGCGACTACCTTGGCCTGAACCTGCTGGGCAACCCGTACCTGGTCGAGCAGGACGCGTCCGTGGCCTGGATGACCGGCCTCTGGTACTGGTTCACCGGCACCGGCGCGGGCGGCGTCACCTCGCACAACGCCATGGTCAACGGCAACGGCTTCGGCGCGACCATCCGGGCCATCAACGGCGGCCTGGAGTGCAACGGCAACAACACGGCCGAGATGCAGGACCGGGTCAACCTGTACCAGCAGTACACGTCGATGCTGGGCGTCTCGCCCGGCGGCAACCTGACGTGCTGATGTGAAAAAATGGGGCCTTTCCGCCACAGGAGGAAAGGCCCCATTTCGCTCATACCGCGGCAGGCTCGGGATCGGGCTCCGCGGGCTCGGCCGGCTCCGCGGCCGGCGGGCGCTTGCGGGTGAGGATCAGCCGGATCAGGCCGATGACGACGGTGGCGATGGTCACACCGGCCTGCCACTCGAAGTTGTTCACCAGCGGCACGGTGAAGGCCAACGCCTGGCTCACGAGCTGAGAACCGAGGCTGGTGCCGCTCATCAGCACCGCCACCGGCGACGCGGCGAACAACAGGATCAGCGGCGGCTGCACCATCGGGCCGAACAGGTTGCGCCGCCGCACCAGCAGCACGGCCAGCACGCAGCCGCCCGCGTACGCGCACTGGAACGGCAGGCCGAGGCCGTGGTTGAAGGTCAGGTCCGCGTAGGCGCCGGCCGCGGTGGTCACCAGCGGCAACAGGATCGCTGCCCACCAGGGCAGTCCCCACGGGCGCGCGGTCGTCGTCTCGGTTTCCATGCTCCCTCTTCACATCGTCCCGTTCAGGGTAGTGACGTCGGACCCGGGGCAGGGGTTGCGTCGTAGAACACATGCAACCGGATCGGGCGCACCGGCGTCTGCCGTGGTGGGGAGTACGAAGTCGGGGAGGAACAGTGCGCTCAGTCAGACCTGCCGTGGTCACGGGCAGAACCGTGGTCGCGCTGGCCTCGGTCGCCGTGATCGGCCTGTCCGGCTACGGCTGGAGCCTGCTCAACCAGGCCCAGGCGCACCTCACCACCGACAACGTCATCGAGCATCACACGGCGCCGGCCGCGCCGGCCACCATCCAGCACCGGGACGGGCAGGACACCAACTTCCTGCTGGTGGGCATCGACAGCCGGACCGACGTGCACGGCAACCCGCTGCCGCCGGACGTGCTGGCCTCGCTGCACGCCGGCCCGGACGACCACTTCCTGAACACCGACACGTTGATCGTGGTGCACGTGCCGGGCGACGGCGGCAAGGCGTCGGCCATCTCCATCCCGCGCGACTCGTA
>DATJJB010000723.1:0-12568 GCA_035492655.1 Kutzneria sp.
ACCTGGGCCGCGCCGAACAGGTTCGGCGCCGAGACGCCGATGAACACGTCCGCGCCGACCAGCGCGTCGTGCAGGGTGCCGGCCTTGCGCTCCACATTGGTGCTGGCCGCGATCTGCTCCAGGTTGGAGTCCAGGTCGCCCCGGTCTACGGCGGCATCAACCTGGAGGACATCGCCGCCCCGCGCTGCTTCGAGATCGAGGCCCGGCTGCGGGAGAAGCTGGACATCCCGGTCTTCCACGACGACCAGCACGGCACCGCCATCGTGGTGGTCGGCGCGCTGCGCAACGCGCTGCGGGTGGTCGGCAAGGACATCACCAAGTGCAAGGTCGTGGTGTGCGGCGTCGGCGCCGCCGGCTCGGCCATCATCCGGCTGCTCCAGCACCAGAAGCCGGGCGACATCCTGGCCGTCGACGTCAACGGCATCGTGCACCCGGACCGCGGCGACCTGGACTCCAACCTGGAGCAGATCGCGGCCAGCACCAATGTGGAGCGCAAGGCCGGCACCCTGCACGACGCGCTGGTCGGCGCGGACGTGTTCATCGGCGTCTCGGCGCCGAACCTGTTCGGCGCGGCCCAGGTGGCCACCATGAACTCCGACGCCATCGTGTTCGCGCTGGCCAACCCGGACCCGGAGATCGACCCGGTGGAGGCCCAGCAGCACGCCGCCATCGTGGCCACCGGCCGCAGCGACTACCCGAACCAGATCAACAACGTGCTGGCCTTCCCGGGTGTGTTCCGCGGCCTGCTGGACGCGCACGCCAACTCCATCACCGACGCGATGCTGGTGGCCGCGGCCAACGCCATCGCCGACGTGGTCGAGCCGGCGCAGCTCAACGCCTCGTTCATCGTGCCGAGCGTGTTCGACAACGCGGTCGCGCCCGCGGTGGCCGAGGCGGTCAAGAACGCCGCGCAGGGCAATTGAGAATCGCGGCGAACTAGGATTCGGCCGTGAGCGAGCTGAGTCACGTCGACAGTGCCGGCGCCGCCAGGATGGTCGACGTCTCGGCCAAGGACGCCAGTGCCCGGGTCGCCGTCGCGACCGGGGTGCTGCGCACCACCGCCGAGGTCGTCGGCCTGCTGCGGCGGGACGGCCTGCCCAAGGGCGACGCGCTGGCCACCGCCCGGATCGCCGGCATCATGGGGGCCAAGCGCACCCCCGACCTCGTGCCGCTGTGCCATCCGATCGCCATCACCGGCGTGAAGCTGGACCTTCAGCTGGCGGACGAGGCGGTGCACATCACCGCCACCGTGAAGACGACCGACCGCACCGGCGTCGAGATGGAGGCGCTGACCGCCGTCGCGGTGGCCGGCCTGACCCTGCACGACATGGTCAAGGCGGTCGACCCGGCCGCCGTGCTGGACGCGGTGCGGGTGGAGCGCAAGGACGGCGGCAAGACCGGCAGCTGGACCCGACCGGAGGACCGATGAGCAGGCGGGCGCGCGTCGTCGTGGCATCCAACCGGGCCGCGGCCGGGGTGTACCCGGACCGAACCGGGCCCGTCATCGTCGACTGGTTGCGTGCGCGCGGCTACGACGTGCCGGATCCGATCGTCGTGCCGGACGGTGATCCGGTGGCCGCCGCGCTGCGAACGGCCGTCGCCGACGGCGTGGCCGTGGTGTTGACGACCGGCGGCACCGGCGTGACGCCGACCGACCGCACGCCCGAGGCCACCCGCTCGGTGTTGGACTACGAGATTCCCGGCATCGCCGACGCGGTGCGGGCGGCCGGGCTGCCCAAGGTGCCGACCGCCGTGCTGTCCCGGGGTCTGTCCGGAGTGGCCGGCACGACGCTCATCGTGAACCTGCCCGGCTCGACCGGAGGCGTGAAGGACGGCTTGTCGGTGTTGGCCGGTGTGCTGGACCACGCCGTGGAGCAGCTGGCCGGTGGCGACCACGTACCGGCTGTGGCTCCGGCCGCCGAGACCCGGCTGCCGGCAACCGTGGTGCGGGCCGAGATCAGCGAGACGCCGGTCTCCGCCGCCGAGCACGCCGCCTTGGTCAACGACCGCGCCGCCGGCGCCGTCGTCACGTTCGAGGGCGTGGTCCGTGACCACGATCACGGTCGGGGCGTGACCGAGCTCGAGTACTCCGGCCACCCCAGCGCCAAGGACGTCATCGCCGACGTGGCCGCCGAGGTCGCCGCCCGGCACCCGGAGGTGCGGGCGCTGGCCGTCAGCCACCGGCTCGGGCACCTCGCCATCGGCGATGTCGCCCTGGCCTGTGCCGTCGCCGCCGCCCACCGCCGCGAGGCGTTCCTGGTCTGCGCCGAACTCGTCGACGAGGTGAAGGCCAAGCTGCCGATCTGGAAGCGCCAGGTCTTCACGGATGGCACCGACGAGTGGGTCAACTGCCCCTAGATACGCCTAACGGGCAGGGCCGAATCGGCCCTGCCCGTCGAGCTTTAAGCGAACGTCACTTCGTGGCCAGCTTCTGGCCGACGATGATCAGGTTCGGGTCCGAACCGACGACGTCCTTGTTCTTGTTGTACAGGTCCTGCCAGGTGCCGCTCAGGTGCAGCTTGTCCACCAGGCCGGACAGGGTGTCGCCCGCCACCACGGTGTAGTCGCCGTTGCCGTCCAGCTTCGGAGCCTGGTACGGGGCCTGGGCCTGCGGGGCCGGGGTGGCCTTGCGCTGGGCCTGCGGGGCCGGAGCCGCCTTGCGCTGCGGGGCCGGGGCGGCGTTGCCGCCGGCGGTGACGCCACCGGCGCCACGGGAGTAGCACACCGGCCACGCGTGGGGGCCCTGGCCGGCGAGCACGCGCTCGGCGACGGCGATCTGGGCCTCACGGCTGGCCTGCCAGGCCTGCGGGGCGTACGCCGTGCCGCCGTAGGCGGCCCAGGTGCTGTTGGTGAACTGCAGACCACCGGAGAAGCCGTTGCCGGTGTGGATGGCCCAGTTGCCGCTGCTCTCGCACTGCGCAACCGCGTCCCAGTTGGTGGTGGAAGCGTTGGCGGTGCCGGCCGCGAGCGCCATCGGGGCGGCGACAATCGCACCGGCCAGGGCAACCTGGGTCACGGTACGAGCGACGTTGGACTGCTCACGGTGCTTGCCACGGTAAGAACTCATTGACCTCTCGCCTACAGCGCCTGCGTCACGAGCTCGCCGGCCGTATGGGGCACAGGCGTGCCCGCTGGCCGGCATGGGTACCGGTTGGTGCTCACTCCCGCTGGGCGGTTCTCGGGCGCCCAGGGGTGGTTCCCCCGCCCCTGTTCGGTAGTTGTCTCTCGCTCGGGGTTTGGTGCCGGGGGACCGCCGAACAGGGTTTGGCGCTTCGGTCCCTCGGGTACTGCCAGCCGTTTCGGGTCGGCCGAGAAGCGACACTAGGTAACGAATCAGCGAACACCAAATGCTGATGGATGTGACCGTCATCACAGTAACGCGGCGCAACCTGGGCCGATCACCCCTGTTTATGCAGGTCAGACCGTCGTTATCTGGCCGTTTCCAAGTCGAGATCGATCACCCAACGTGAGGTGTGGGTCACGTGGTTTAGGCCAAATCCCCCGGCCTTCGCGCAACCGAAAAGTTGCCCGGAAAACCCTTGCGCGGCAGAAGCTGTATCGATCCAGCGCCAAGTCACGGCCCGCTAGGCTCTGGGGCGACACCGACGGTCGAGGGGAGGGGCGCCGATGGCGGGCGAGATCGAGTTCCGCGTGCTCGGCCCGCTCGAGGTCCTCGTCGACGGAGTGGTCCGGCCGCTGCCGGCGGCCAAGCAGCGGCTGCTGCTCGGCTCGCTGCTGCTGCGGGCCAACCGCGCGGTCTCCGCGGCCGAGCTGGTGGACGTGGTCTGGGGCGAGCGGCCGCCGGCCGGCGCGCGCAACACGCTGCGGACCTACGTCATGCGGCTGCGCCAGCAGCTCGGCCCGGCCTGCGCGCTGCGCACCGCCCAGGACGGTTACGCGCTCGACGTGCCGGCCGGCGCGCTGGACGCCACCCGGTTCCGCGAGCTGCTCGTTCGGGCCCGTGAGATCGAGGATCCGGCGACCGTTTGGACCCTGCTGACCGAGGCGGTCCGGCTCTGGCGCGGGCCGGTGCTGGCCGGCGTGCCGCTGGATCCGTTGCGGCACAACGAGATCAACCGCCTCGAGGCCGAGTGGATGGATGCCCGTGAGCGCCGCATCGACGCCGGTCTCACCCTCGGCCGGCACGAGGAGCTGGTGCCGGAGCTGCGCGAGCTGGCCGACGCCAACCCGGCCCGCGAGCGGATCTGGGCCCAGCTGATGACCGCCCTCTACCGCTCCGGCCGCCGCGCCGACGCACTGCACGTATATAGAGAGGTGTACGAGTACCTCTCCGACGAGCTCGGGGTGGACCCCGGCGCCGAGCTGCTGCGCGTGCACCAGGCCGTGCTGTCCGACCATCCGAGCCTGCGAAGCCCGTTGGGGGCCAAGGCTTCCGTGCCGGCCCAGCTGCCGCCGGAGGTGATCAACTTCGTCGGCCGGTCGGCGGTCGCGGCGTTGGTCGCCGAGCGGCTGGCGCCGGCCGAGCCGACCGCGACCCCGGTGGTGGTGCTGACCGGACCGCCCGGCACCGGCAAGACCGCGCTGGCCGTGCACGTCGCGCACCGGCTGCGGTCCCGGTTCCCCGACGGCCAGCTGTTCGTCGACCTCCGTGGCCACGCCCGCGGCCCGGCGCTCGGCCCGGACCAGGTGCTGGCCCGGTTCCTGCGGGCGCTGGGCGTGGCCGCCGACGACGTGCCGACCGAGCTCGACGAGCAGTCGGCCGCGCTGCGCTCCCTGTTGACCGGCAAGCGAATGCTCATCGTGCTGGACAACGCCGCCCGCCCCGGCCAGATCCGCCCGGTGCTGCCCGGCGACCCCGGCTGCGCGGTGTTGATCACCAGCCGGGACGCGTTGCGCGGGCTGGTCGCCGAGCAGGGTGCGAGCCGGGTCCATGTCGGCGGCCTCACCCCGGTCGAGTCGCACACCCTGCTGGCCCGGATCCTTGGTGACGAGGTGGTCCGGGTCGAGCCGGCGGCCGCCGCCGAGCTGGCCGAGCTGTGCACGCATCTGCCGCTGGCGCTGCGGATCGCCGCCGCCAACATGATCGGCGACGACCAGCCGCGGCTGGCCGAGCAGCTGGTCCGGCTGCGCGAGGGCAGCCGGCTGGCCGCGCTGGCCGCCGACGGGGACGAGACGGTGACCGTCCGCGCCGCCTTCGACCTTTCCTATGAGGCGCTGGCCGAACCGGCCAAGCGGGCCTTCCGGTTGGTCGGCCTGGCGCCGGGCCAGGACCTCACGCCGGCGGCGATGGCGGCGCTGGCCGACTGCCCGCCGGAGCAGGCCCGACGACTGCTCGACCAGCTCGCCGCCGCGAACCTGGTGCAGCAGTTGGCTCCCGGCCGCTATCAGGCGTACGACCTGCTCCGCGTGTACGCGCACGAGCGGGCCTTGGCCGAGCCGGAGGACCGGGCGCTGTCCCGGCTCCACACCTATTACTTGCACGCCGTCGCCGAGGCCGCCGGGTTGCTCGGGCCCGAGGTGCCGAGCCTGGTGCCGTTGCCGCCGCGCCAGGGCCCCGGCCGGTTCGGCGACCGTGACGAGGCGCTGGACTGGATGACCGCCGAGCTGCCCAATCTCGTGCCGCTGATCCAGCAGGGCCGCGGCGAGATCGTCTGGCAGCTGGTGGACTCGCTGCGCGGCTTCTTCTACGCGCAGCGGCTGGCCACCGAGTGGCAGCTGGTCACGCAGGCCGGTCTGGCCGCCGCGGCCGAGGCCGAGGACGCTCTGGCCGAGGCGGCGATGCGCTACAACCGCGCGGCGCTGGACTGGAGCCGCGGCCGGGCCAACGAGGCCGCCGACGGCTTCGCCCGCGCGCTGGATGTCTTCCGCCGCACGGGGTTGCGGGTCGGCGAGTACTCGGCGCTGACCAACCTGGCCATCGCGCTGTCCGAAATGGGCGACCTCGACGGCGCCGCCACCCGCTTCGCCGACGCCATGGAGCTGGCCGAGGGCGAGCCGACCCGGCTCGCCCCGGTGCTGTTCAACCTGGGGCTGGTGCAGGTCAGCCTGGGCGAGACCGAGGAGGGCTTCGGCTACCTGGCCCGGGCCAGGGCCATCTGCGCCGAGCTCGGCATCGAGCACGGCGAGGTGAACTGCCTCAACAACCTGCTCAACTTCAGCCGGCACATGGGCCGGTTCGAGGCCGTCGAGGAGTACTTCGAGCACGGCGTGGCGATGAGCCGCCGGCTGGGCAACCAGGAGAGCGAGTCCGGGCTGTTCAACGCGATGGCCTTGGTGCGGCTGGACTTCGGCCGCCAGGACGAGGCCGAGCGGATGGCCGCGACCGCGCTGGAGCTGGCCGACTCGCCCAGCATGTTCCGCTCGCGGATCGACGCGCTCAACACCCTCGGCGACGTCGCCCTGGTCGGCGGCCGCCCGGCCGAGGCGATCGAGCACTACCGGCAGGCGCTGGACCTGAGCCGCCAGCGCGACCTGCGGTTCGGCGAGGTCGAGGCGCTGATCGGGCTGACCTACGCGATGCGCGACGACCAGCAGGCGCTGGCCCACGCCGAGGAGGCGGTGGAGCTGACCGCCCGGCACGAACTGCGGCTGTGCCAGGGCCGGGCGCTTCTCGCGCAGGCGCACGTGCATCTGCGGCGCGCGGAACCTGACGCCGCCGTCGACTTCGGCGAGCGGGCGTTGGCGTTGCTGCGCAAGACCGGCCTGCGGCTGTGGGAGCCCCGCGCGCTGGCGCTGCTCGCCTCGGCATACCGGGTCGCGGGCGATGCCGTGGCGGCCGAACAGCACGACGCGGAGGCCGGGCGGCTGCTGTCCGCGATGGGACTCGCGCCGTCACCGAACTAGACTCCGACGATCACCGGCGGGAAGTTTCGTTTTCGCTAGTGGACACCGCGGCACGCTCCTAGGCTGAACCACAACTGCACGGCCGAGAGGAGGCTGGCATGTCCACCGACATGCGCTTCCGCATCCTCGGACCGCTCGAGGTGTCGCTGGCCGGCCGGCCGGTGCCGATCCGTGCCGCCAAGCACCGCACCCTGCTGGCCAGCCTGCTGCTGCGGGCCAATCGGGTGGTTCCGGTGGACGCGCTGGTCGAGCGGCTGTGGGCCGGCAATCCGCCGGCCCGGGCCAAGGGCACACTCCAGACGTACGTGCTGCGGCTGCGGCAGACCCTCGGCGACCCGGCCCTGGTGCGGACCGCACCTGAGGGCTACTACATCGACGTGCCGCCCGGATCCGTGGACCTGGAGCGGTTCCGCGAGCTGTCCGACGAGGGCACGCGGGCCGGTGACGCCGGCGACCTGGCCGCCGCGGCGGCCGCCCTGGACGAGGCCCTCCAGCTGTGGCGCGGGGCCCCGCTGTCCGACGTGCCGTCGGAGGAGTTGCAGCGCAACGTCGTGCCGCAGCTGGTCGAGCAGCACCTCCAGGTGTTGGAACGACGTATCGACATCGACCTCCAGCGCGGCCGGCACCAGGCGCTGATCGCCGAGCTCCAGTCGCTCACGGCCAAGCACCCGGCGCGGGAGCCGTTCTGGGGCCAGCTGATGCTGGCCCTGCACCGCAGCGGCCGGCAGGCCGACGCGCTCGCGGCGTACCGGGGCGTGGCCGGCTATCTGGCCGACGAGCTGGGCATCGACCCCGGCGAGCCGCTACGCCGGTTGCACCAGGCCATGTTGCGCAACGATCCCGAGCTGACCGCGCCGCTGGCCGCCGAGGCGGCACGGCCGGTGGTCGTGCCCTCGCAGCTGCCGGCCGACATCGCCGACTTCGTCGGCCGCGAGGAGCTGATCGACGAGCTGGTGGCCCGGTTCGACCTCGGCACGCCCGACGGCCCGGTGGCGGTGATGGGGCCGCCCGGCGTCGGCAAGACCGCGTTCGTCGTCCACCTCGCGCATCGGCTGCGGCCTCGTTTCCCCGACGGCCAGCTCTACGCCAATCTCCGCGGCTATGCCCTCGGCCCCGCGCTGAGCACCGCGCAGGTGCTGTCCCGGTTCCTGCGGGCGATGGGCGTGCCGCCGGAGCAGATCCCGATCGACGTCGACCATCAGGCGGCGACCTTCCGTGGCCTCGTCGCGGGCAAGCGCATTCTGATCGTGCTGGACAACGCCGCCGCAGCTGACCAGATCCGGTCGCTGCTGCCGCCGCCCGAAGGCTGCGCGGTGCTCGTGACCAGCCGCAACGACCTGCGCAACCGTTTGCCCCACGTGGAGACCGTGCTGCTGGAGCCGCTCACGCCGGACGAGTCCAGACAGTTGCTCAGCGCCGTCCTCGGGCCGGACCTCAAGGACGTGCCGGCCTCGACGGAGCTGGCCCGGCTGTGCGCGTATCTGCCGCTGGCCCTGCGGATCGCCGCCGCCAACCTGGCCAAGTCGCCGCCGTCCGGGCTGGCCGACTACGTGGCCGAGCTGCGTAACGGCAACCGGCTCTCCGCGCTGAGCATCGCAGGCGACGAAGGCACCGCCGTGCGGGCAGCTTTCGACCTTTCCTATACGACGCTGCAACCGCGGGCCCGAGAGCTGTTCCGGCTGCTGGGTCTCGTGCCCGGCCCGGACTTCACGCCGCAGGCCGCCGCCGCGCTGCTGGCCACCGATGCCGCTGACGCCGCCGAGCTGCTCGACCAGCTGGCCGCCGTACACCTCGTGCAGCCAGGACAGCCCGGCCGGTTCCAGTTCCACGACCTGATCCGGCTCTACGCCGCGCAGCGCGAGCACGAGGAGAACACCCGCACCGAGCGGGACATCGTGGTGCGGCGGCTGCTCGACCACTACTTGGCCGGCGCGATCGGCGCGGCCCACGTGGCCTATCGGGACCTGGTGCGGCTGGTCGTCGGCAAGCAGCGGGGCCTGGTGTTCACCACCGAGCCCGACGCGTTGGCCTGGCTGGACGCCGAGCGGCTCAACCTGATCGCCGCCTTCGGCTACGCCGCCCGGCACCACCTGGCCGACCACGCCGTTCGCCTCGCCGACGCGCTGCGCGGGTATTTCCTTGCGCACCAGTACAACGTGGACTGGTTCGCCACCGCCTCGACCGCTGTCACGGTGGCGCGGCGGGCCGGCGACCGGCGCGGCGAGGCGGCGATGCTGTTCAACCTCGGCACCGCGCAGTGGAACATGGACCGGCAGGAGGACGCGATCGACAGCTTCCTCGCCGCCGCCGACATCTTCCGTGAGCTCGGGGCCGACGACGGGGCCGCCGCGTCACTCAACAACGCCGGCAACTCGCACCTGGAACTGGGCCAGTTCGACGAGGCCGCCGGCTACTTCGACGAGGCGCTGGCGCTGGCCCAGCGGTCCGGGCTGCGGGACGTCGAGGTGATCGGGCGGGCCAACATCGGCTTCGTGCTGCTGGAACTGGGCCGGCTCGGAGAGGCCGTCGAGCACTGCCGGCGATCCATCGAGCTGTGCCGGGAAGCCGGCCTGCGGCACTGCGAGGCGCACAGCGTGGCCAACCTCGGGGCCGCGTTGCTCGAACGTGGCCATCCGGTCGAGGCCATCGAGCAGCTCACCACCGCGCTGGCGATGTTCCGAGCCATCGGCGAGGTGACCGCCGGGCTGGAAGTGTTGCACCGCTTGGCCACGGCGTACCAGATGACTTCGCGGGTGGAGCCGGCGCTGGAGCTGGCCCGGGAGGCGCTGGACAGCGCCCGCCGCACCGGCAGCCACCGGGCGCAGGCCATGAGCCTGTCCGCGCTGGGCCTCACCCTGCACATGGCCGGCAAGTTCCCCGAGGCCATGCGGTGCTTCGACGAGGCACTGACCATGCTGGACGACGTCAGCCACATGCGGACCCGGCTGTGGGTGCTGATCGGCGCCTCGATGGCCATGAATCCCGTCGGCCGGTTGGAGGAGGCGCTGGCCACCGGCCGCCGCGCCCTCGACCTCGCCGCCCCGCTGCCGCTGTACCGGGCCCGCGCGCAGTTGTTGTTGGCGCACTTGCTGATCGCTCGCGGCGGGGAGCAGGACATGGCCGATGCCTACGCCTACGCCGTGCAGGCGCGGGCGGTCTTCGAGAAGGCCGGCAACCCCAGCGGTTCCGCCTGGTCCCTGCACGTGATGGCCCAGGTGCGCAAGCACCGTGGCGACACGGCGGCGGCCGACCGCCTCAACCGCGAGGCCCTGCGCAGCATCGACGGCCGCGCCTGGGCCGAACGGATCCGGGCCGCGATTACCGCTTAACCGTGATGCAGGGAAGGACGCCTTACCTGCGTCCAATGCAGGTAAGGCGTCCTTCCCTGCATTGGTGGACGGGGTCAGCCGCCGGCGAAGGGGGGCAGCACGTCGAGCTCACGGCCGCCGGCCACCGAGATGCCGGTGTCCCGCACGGCGATGCCGTCCAGCAGCAGGCTGGACGCGGTCAGCACCCGGGTCAGCGGCTCGCCGTGCTTGTCCCGCACCAGCTTCAGCACGTCGTCCACAGTGGACTCCGGCGGCAGGCTCAGCTGCTCGTCGTCGATACCGGCGGCGGCCTTGGCGCCGGCGAAGTAGCGGATGGTCAACAGCACCCGGTCAGCCTCCGATCGCGCTCATCGGACGGTCCGGCTGGGCGAATCCGTCGTCGTTGATGCCGTGTCCCTTGGCCTTGCCCCACATCGCCGCCCGCCACAGCTGTGCGAGCTCCTCGTCGGAGGCGCCGGCGCGCATCGGGCCGCGCAGGTCGGTCTCGGTGGTGGCGAACAGGCAGGTCCGCAACGCGCCGTCGGCGGTGAGCCGGGTCCGGTCGCAGGCCGCGCAGAACGGCCGCGTCACCGACGCGATCACGCCGACCGTGGCCGGGCCGCCGTCGACCAGCCAGCGCTCGGCCGGCGCGGCGCCACGGGCGGTGCTGGCCTCCGGGGTGAGCGTGAACCGAGCGCTCAGCCGGTCCAGGATCTCCTCGGCGGTGATCATGGTCGTGCGGTCCCACTCGTGCTGCGCGTCCAGCGGCATCTGCTCGATGAAACGCAGCTGGTAGCCGTGGTCGAGGCAGAACTGGAGCAGCTCCGGGGCCTCGTCCTCGTTCACGCCGCGCATCAGCACCGTGTTGACCTTCACCGGTCGCAGGCCGGCCTCGTGCGCGGCGGCGAGGCCCTCGAGCACGTCGTCCAGCCGGTCCCGGCGGGTGATCGCGGCGAACCGGTCCGGCCGAAGTGTGTCGAGGGACACATTGATGCGGTCCAGTCCGGCCAGCGTGAGCTGACCGGCCTTGCGGGCCAGTGAGACGGCGTTGGTCGTCAGGGACATGCGGGGCCGTGGCCGCAGTTCCGCCGCGGCCGCGAGGATTTGCGGCAAATCCTTACGCAGCAGCGGTTCCCCGCCGGTGAACCGGAGCTCCCGGATGCCGAGCCGGTCGACCGCGACGCGGATCAGCCGGATCAACTCGGCCCCGGTCAGCAGATCGCCGCTCGGCAGCCACTCCAGACCCTCGGCCGGCATGCAGTACGTGCAGCGCAGATTGCACCGGTCGGTGAGGGAAACGCGCAGGTCGGTGGCGACGCGGCCGAAGCTGTCGATCAAGCCCGGCAGATCGGGACGCGTCGAGACGTCGGGGGTGCTCCGCACGCCCGGTAGGCCTAGCTCGACGGGTGCCATCACGATCAGCGTAGTCGCTGGGGAGCCCTAGGCTGGATCACCGCGGAACGGACATGCAGTGACAGGGACGCTGCGCGGTTATGATGTCTTGTGGGCCGAGTGTCTTAGCAAGTAAGCAGGTGATGGGTCGTGTCGGAGACGGCAGAGGCCGGGACGGTCTATCCGGTCAGCGACGAGGAGCTGGAGCGGTTCTCGTGGCTGGGCCGGGACAGCAGCCTGGTGACGGTGATGTTCCACGCGCGCATCGCCGAACAGTTGGGGCTCTCCGCCACCGACCACAAGTGCCTCGACCTGGCCGCTCGCGGCGGCCAGCCGATGACCGCCGGCCGCATCGCCGAGCTCTCCGGGCTGTCCACCGGGGCGGTCACCGGTGTGATCGACCGGCTGGAGCGCGCCGGCTACGTCCGCCGCGTCCGCGACCCGCACGACCGGCGCAAGGTGCTGGTCGAGGTCACCCTCGGCGCGCAGGATCCGGAGCGGTTCAGCCTGCTGTTCAAGGGGCTCACCGAGATGACCGCTCGGGTCCTCGCGCACTACTCGCCCGAGCAGCGGGACCTGCTGTACTCGTACGGTGCCGAGATGCTGGCCGAGATGCGCAAGGAAGTCCAGCGCATCGGCGAGAAGGGATAGCGATTCCGCATCTGCGGAGTCTTCGCTCTTCTTGTTCCGCACGAGCGGAGTTAGTCTCGGCGCGTGACTCGACCTGACGCGCCCACCTACCGGGTGTCCGAGGCTGCCGTGCTGCTCGGCGTGAGCGATGACACCGTGCGCCGCTGGCTGGACTCCGGCCAGCTCACCGCCGGCGTCGACACCGCCGGCCGCAAGGTCGTCGACGGCGCCGAGCTCGCCGCCTTCGCCCGGGCCCAGGCCAACGCCGTGCCCGACCCGTCCGGGGTGGGCCGCTCGGCCCGCAACCGGTTCGTCGGCCTGGTCACCGAGATCGTCGAGGACAAGGTGATGGCCCAGGTCGAGATCCAGTCCGGGCCGCACCGGGTGGTGTCGCTGATGAGCACCGAGGCGGTCCACGAGCTCGGGCTGACCCC
>DATJJB010000724.1:0-24143 GCA_035492655.1 Kutzneria sp.
CTCAACACCGCAACCGTATGCACACGGGCAGCCTACGGTCTCCGACAAGCCGCGCAGATCACGACACCGGCACACCCATAGACTCGGGCCCATGCGACCCGATGCCGTCCGTCTGGCGCTCGACACCGAGCTGGCCGCGGTCCGCCGCCGGCACGCCGAGCCGCCCCGTGTGCTGGACGTCGGCGGTGGCTCCGGCGTGTGGGCCGTGCCGCTGGCCGCCACCGGGTGCCTGGTCACGGTCGTCGATCCCAGCCCGAACGCGCTGGCCACGCTGCAGCGGCGGGCCGTCGAGGCCGGCGTCGCCGACCACGTCACCGCCGTCCAGGGCGACAGCGACGCCCTGTCCGAGCTCGTCCCCGCCGGCGGCGCCGACCTGGTCCTCGGTCACGGCGTGCTGGAGTTCGTCGACGACCTCCCGGCCGCGCTGTCCCAGCTGGCCGGTGCCGCCGCCCCCGGCGGCGCGGTGTCCGTGCTGGTCGCCAACCGCTACGCCGCCTTGATCAACCGAGTGCTGGCCGGCCGTCTCGTCGACGCCCGCCAGCTGCTCGACGACCCCGACGGCCAGCTGCCCGACGACACCCTCAAGCGCCGGTTCGACGTGGACAGCCTGCGCACCGCGCTCGGCGACGCCGGCCTGGACGTCGAGCTGCTCCAGGGCTACGGCGTCGTCGCCGATCTGGTCCCCGGGGCCGTCCTGGAGGGCAACCCCGGGGCCGCGGAAGCGCTTGCGCAACTCGAGGTCGCCGCTGCGACCCAGGCTCCGCTGCGCGACATCGCCTCGCGTCTGCACGCCCTCGCCCGCCGGCCCTGAGACCGGCGGGCGATCGGCGTCAGAAGCCGCTCACCCCGTTCGGGGTGCCGAGGCCGGTGGGGCCGTCGTAGCCGGGGCCGGCGGTGCAGAGGTAGCTACCGCCGCAGGTGGTGCCGTTGTTGCCGGTGGTGACGTCGTTCAGGCCGGACGTGTGGGCGTACGGGTAGGAGCCCGCGGTGACGGAGTTGCCGGCCAGGGCGTAGACGCTGGCGATGATGGGCGAGGAGAGGCTGGTGCCGCCGACCTGCACCCAGCCGTCAGCGCCCTGGGCCAGGCCGAGTGCGATGAGGAAGTCGCAGAACGAGCTGGTGCCGCAGGAGTTGTAGGTGTCGTAGATGCCCAGACCGGACGCGGGGTCGGCGTCGGCCGAGACGTCGGCGACGGTGCGCATGGCGCAGGCGGTGTCGTGCTGCCACGACGGCTTGGGCTCGATGGTGGAGCAGCCGCTGCCGGCGCCGGACCACGTCTTCTCGGTCCAGCCGCGCGGGGTGCCGGCGGCCTTGGTCAGCGTGGTGCCGCCGACGGCGGTGACGTACGGCGAGGAAGCGGGCCAGCTGACGCCGTAGCCGGAGTCGCCGGACGAGGCGGTGACGGCGATGCCCGGGTGGTTGAGGTGCACGTCAGCGGCGGTGATGGTGCCGTCCTCGGCCCCGCCGTAGCTGTTGGAGATGGCCACGACGCCGGGGGTGTTGGCCGCGGTGTCGACGGCGGTCATCAGCGGGTCGGTGTCGGCGGAACTGGCTTCCACCAACAGGATGTGGCAGTCGGGGCAGGTCGCCGAGACGGCGTCGAGGTCGAGGCTGATCTCCTCGGCCCACCCGTAGTCGCCGGCCGGCAGGGGGCTGGCGGCGCCGTTCTGGTTGACCTTCTTGAAGCAGCCGTTGGCGGTGGTGCACGGGGACAGCCCGCGCTTGCTGCGGAAGACGGCCAGGTCGGCCTCGGCGGTCGGCGCGTCCATGGCGTCCACAATGGCCACGGTGCGGCCGCCGGACGTCTTGCCGGCCAGGCCGTAGGCGGACTGGATGTCGGCCGGCGCGAGGCCGACGGGGGTGGTCACGGTCAGCGGGCCGGGGCCGTTCGGCGACTTGATCGCCTTGCCGAGGCAGTGGAAGTGAGCATGACTCGTGGCGCAGCCGAGGTCGACCAGGCCACCGGAGAGCAGGGGTGTGGCCTGGGCCGCGGGTGCGGTGAGGGACAGGGGCACGAGCGCGGCGGCGGCCAGCGCGAGGATGGTCAGGATTCGGGATCTGCCGCAGGGTGACATTCCGCCTCCAAGGTGACTCACGTCACGAACCGGGACTGGGATCGTCCCGTGCCACCCGCACGGGTGACACTCCGCCAAACGACTGGCCCCACTCACAGTTACGACTCGGCCCGCGCCACATGCGCTTCCTATGTGGCGTCTGGCGCCACATGGGAAGCGCATGTGGTGAAAGAGGTGGGGAGTGTCAGGGGGCGTGGTTAGACTCGGCGTGGACGAGTCGAACGTGTGATCGAGGGGTGTGGCAATGGGGCGCAGCGGCAATCTGCCCCGCGGCCTGGTGGAGCGGTTCCGGGTGTCCGACACGGTGTGGCCGGACGACACCGGCTGCCCGATCCTGCACGTCGACATGGACGCCTTCTACGCGTCGGTGGAGATCCGCGAACGCCCGGAGCTGCGCGACAAACCGGTCATCGTGGGCGGTACCGGCAATCGGGGCGTGGTGTCCTCGGCCAACTACATCGCCCGTGGCTTCGGCGTCCGCTCGGCCATGCCGACCACGCGGGCCCGCCGGCTGTGCCCGCACGCGGTGTTCATCTCGCCCACGTTCGAGCTGTACACCGAAGCCTCGCGCACGGTCATGAACCTGTTCCGGGAGCTGACGCCGCTGGTCGAGCCGCTCAGCCTGGACGAGGCGTTCCTGGACGTCTCGGGCGCGCTCAAACGGCTGCGCACCACGCCGTCCAGGATCGGCGCGCAGCTGCGGGTCGACGTGCTGGACCGGACCGGGGTGAACTGCTCGGTCGGGGTGGCCTCGACCAAGTTCGTGGCCAAGCTGGCCTCGGGCCTGGCCAAGCCGGACGGCATGGTGGTGGTGCCCAAGGAGCAGATGATCGAGTTCCTGCACCCGCTGCCGGTGTCGGCGCTGTGGGGCGTGGGCGCGCGCAGCGCGGAAGCGTTGGAGCGCATCGACTTGCACACCGTCGGCGACGTAGCCAAGGCCCCGGTCGCGCGGCTGCGCCGGGTGGTCGGGGTGGCCGCGGCCGATCATCTGTACGCGCTGGCCAACGGGTTCGACTCGCGGGCGGTGGTGCCGGATTCGGCGGAGAAGTCGATCGGCGCCGAGGAGACGTTCGAGGTCGACCACCACGACCGGGAGCTGCTCAAGCGGGAGCTGCTGCACCTGTCCGAGCGGACGGCGTCCTCGCTGCGGTCCCGTGGCCTGCGGGCTCGAACCGTGTCGATCAAGGTGCGGTTCGAGGACTTCACCACGATCACCCGCTCGAAAACCCTCCAGGTGGCCACCGATGTCACCCAGGAGGTCTATCAAGCCGCCGTGAAACTGCTCGTCGAGAACGTTCCGTATGGTGCCGTTCGGCTGATCGGTGTACGGGTCGAGCAATTGGCCCACGCGTCCGAGATCGGTGAGCAACTGTTCATGGACGCGCCGGAACGGGGCTGGCGGGAAGCCGACCAGGCCGCCGACTCGGCACGTTCCCGATTCGGCGGCGCGGCCGTGCGTCCAGCCTCGTTGCTGGGACGAACAACTCGTAAAGAATCGAAGTGAAATCGACCGGCTAGTCGTAGGGCATGCCGATGGCGGGCGCCGCGGACGTGCTCGTCTGCGGCGTGGTTGCGGCGGCCGCAACCCCGGCACCAGCGACAATGGCGAGGGCGATCGCCACGACGGCCATGGTGAAGCGCATTGTTCCTCCGTGATGACTTCGCATCAGTACACAGGTGGTGCGCGATTCGACACCAAGGGTGGCAGTCGTCGTATGACACTCGGACCAGCGGCGAATGAACAATAAGCAGCAATTGTGTCGCCCGGTGTTCACCTCGAATGGTTCTAGCAACTGAAATGTCTTGTTCAGCTTCCGTTTTTGTTGTATTCTGACGCGCATGCTGATCGGGCGGAGCCGTGAACTGGCCCGGCTGACCGTCCGAGTCCGTGACCTCGCCGGTGGCCGGGGCGGCGCGGCGCTGGTCGACGGCGAACCCGGCATCGGCAAGACCACGCTGCTGCGCACGGTGTGCGACGCGGCCCGGGAGAACGGCTGCCGCGTGCACTGGGGCGCGGGCGACGAGCTGGGCCGGCTGCTGCCGCTGTTGCCGCTGCTGGAGGCCCTGCGCGCGGAGCGTTCCGACGACGGCCAGGCCGTGCTCCGGCTGCTCCGCGGCGAGGTCCCGACCGTGGTCGATCCCACCGCCGTCGCGGCGGAACGCGTGCTGGGCATGGTCGAGGAGCTGTGCGCCGACGGCCCGGTGGTGCTGGCCATCGACGATCTCCAGTGGGCCGACAAGGTCACCGTCGCGGTGGTCAGCCGGCTGCTCAAGCTCGTGGACCAGTTGCCGCTGCTGCTGATCGGCACGCTGCGGCCGGTGCCGGTGCGGGACGACCTGGCCGCGTTGTGGCGGCAGCTCGGCCCCGACGGCCAGATCAGCCTCGGCCCGCTGCCGGCCGACGCGATCGGCGAGCTGGTGGCCCGGCTGGTCGGCGCGCCGCCGACCGACGAACTGCTCCGGCAGGCCGAGGACGCGGCCGGGAACCCGTTGTACACCACGGAACTCGTCACCGCGCTGGCCGGCGGCGCGGCCCGGCCGGGCTCGCTGGCCGCCGCCATCGACCACCGGCTGGACTTCCTGTCCGAGCAGACCCGGCACGTGCTGCGGGCCGCGACCCTGATCGGCCTGGTGTTCTCGGTGGCCGATCTCGGGGTCGTGCTCGGCCGCTCGGTCGTCGAACTGCTGCCCGCGCTGGACCAGGCGACCACCGCCGGCGTGCTGGTGGAGGCCGGCGACGGCCTGTCGTTCCGGCACGCGCTGGTGCGATCCGCGGTGTACGAACGCATGTCGCCGTCGGTGCGGACGGCCTGGCACCTGGACGCGGCCCGACTGCTCGACGGCGCGGGCGCCCCGGTCGAGCGGGTGGCCAAGCAGCTGCTGGTGGCCTCCGGCGCGGACGAGTGGACCGTGGACTGGTTGTGCGACAACGCCGGCGCGCTCGTCGGTCAGTCACCGTCGGCCGCTGTGGACCTGTTCCGCCGCGTGCTGGCCACGCCGCGCTGGGACGCCCGACGGCTGTCGCTGGCCAGCCGCTTCGCCGACGCGCTCTACCGCACCGGCGACTTCGACGAGGCCGAGCAGGTCGCCACCCGAGCGCTCGCGCTGTCCTCGGACGCCGTGCAGATCGTGTGGCTGCACCACATTCTCCTGCAGTGCCGTGGCATGAGCGGCCACGTCGCCCAGTCGTTGGTCGAGCTGGACCACGCGCTGTCGGATCCGGCCACCACCGGTCGGGCTCGGGCCCGGCTCCTCGTGCTGACCGCGCGGGCGCACTGGAACCTCGGCGATTCCGACGCCGCCGAGAAAGCCGCGCTGGACGCCGCCGACGCCGCGCCGGCCGACGAGTGGGTGGTCGGCTGGTCCTTGCATGTGCGCAGCATCGTGTTGATCCTGCGCGGCGACATGGCCGGTGCGTTGGAGCTGCTGGACCACGCCGTACGGGTGATCGGCCGCGACGGCGCGACCGCGGAGCTCAGCCTGCTGCTGCGGATCAACCGCGCGGTGGCGCTCGGCGGCGTCGACCGTTGTGACGAGGCGGTGGCCGCCGCGCAGGACGTGCGGCAGCTGGCCGAGCACGTCGGCAACACCGTGCGGCTGGCCCAGGCGCAGAGTGCCCTCGTACAGATGGCGTACGACTCGGGCCGCTGGGACCAGGCGCTGGTCGATGTCGACCTGCTGGCCGACGAGCTCAGGAACCCGGTGGTGGCCGCGTCCGACCACAGCATCGCCGCGCTGGTCAAGCTGCACCGAGGCGATCACGCGGCCGCGCAACGGCATCTGGCCGTGGTGCGGGCGGCGCAGGTGGGCGGCCGGCCAGTGCTGCACCTGGCGCTGGTCACCAGTCTTGAGCACGAACAGGCCGGACGCCTGGACGAGGCGCTGGCGGCGCTACGTGACTCGGCCGACTTCGACGACGTGCTGCCGGAGATCGTGCGGCTCGCGGTCGCGGTCGGCGACCTGGACACCGCGCGGGAGACCACCGGCCGGGTGGTCGACCTGGCGGCGGATGCCGAGGTGGGGCACCGGATCGGGGCCGCGGCGTACTGCCGGGGGCTGGTCGACGGGGACGGCGAGGAGTTGCTGCGGGCGGCCACCGCCTACCGCGAGTGCGGCCGCCCGCTGGCCCGGGCACTGGCCCTGGAGGCGGCGGCCGTCGCGTTCGTCCACAACGGACAGTCGAGTTCGGCACGGGCGGCCGCGTCACGGGCCCTTGACCTGTACGCGGAGCTGGGCGCCGAGTGGCAGCTGGCCCGGGCGCAGTCGGTGCTGCGCGGGCTGGGCCTGCGGCGCGGCCCGAAGGTCAAGCACCGCCGGGCCAAGACCGGCTGGGACAGCCTCACGCCGGCCGAGGCCACCGTCGCTCAGCTGGTGGTGGCCGGGCTGTCCAACCCGCAGATCGCCGAGCGGCTGTTCGTGTCGCGCCGCACCGTGACCACGCACGTCTCGCACATCCTGGCCAAGCTCCAGGTCCGCACCCGCACCGACATCGCCAGGGAAGCGAGCCTACGCCAGGCCGCATCTGGCTGACCCATAAGGAAAAGGCCGCGCCGACCGGGCCTGAGGATGGCCCGGCCGGCGCGGCTCCGCCGGTCCGACATCGCGCGAGTCGAGGCCGCGCCACTCGGCCGCCGCGCGATTCGGGGCGTCGAGGCCGGCGGATTCGGAGGGTCGTCAGCGCTGGCGCGGCAGCCGCATCTTGGGCGACTGGCCCCGCCGCCAGCGCAGCCACAGCGGCACGATGTACCACCACAGCGAGAACCAGCTGACGATGCCGGCGGTGAGCATGCCGGCCCAGTCCTGGCCCAGCACCACGTCCAGGATCAGCATCAGCGCCGAGGCCAGCGACAGCATCAGCAGCACCAGCCCGCACAGGGCCAACCCGCTGGTCAGGTGCACGAGCTGCCGCTTGAGCCGGTGCTGGAACACCAGCCGGTGCACGGGGGCGGGCGCGATCAGCAGGGCCGTCGCCGCCGCACCGAGCACCAGGCTGGCCACGAACGCGCCTCGGTCGAACGCGCCCAGCGACCCGAACTTGGGCGTGAAGGCCAGCGACAGCAGGAACGCCAGCAGCAGCTGCACACCCGTCTGCGCCACCCGGATCTCCTGCAGCAGCTCGGCGTAGTTGCGGTCCAGCCGTTGGGTCGGGGTCTCGCCGCGAGCCGTCAGATTCCAGCTGTCGTGGGTCTCGGGCTGACTACGGGCGGTCGCTGGAAAGTGCGTCATGGCTGGATCCGTTCATCGCGGGGACACCGGGAGTTCAACCGTCGCGCACAGCGTGTGAGGAGTCATCGGAGAGGTGACGTATGTTGGCGGCCGAACCGTCACCCGATCGAGAGGCGTACGTCTTACCGTGACCGTCACCCGGGCCGACCTGCCGTCACTGACCGGAATGCGCTGGGCCGCCGCCTTCCTGGTGTTCTGCCTGCACATCGTGGTCGCCTCGATGCTCGATCCGGCCAGCGCCGGCTCGAAGGTGGCGTCGCTGCTGTTCGGCGCGGGCGAGATCGGGGTCTCGTTCTTCTTCGTGCTGTCCGGCTTCGTGCTGATGTGGTCGGCCCGGCCCGGTGACAGCCCGTTGCGGTTCTGGCGGCGCCGGCTGGCCCGCATCTACCCGGTGCACATCGTCACCGCGCTGTTGGCCGTGGTGCTCGGGGCGACCCTCGGGCAGCTGGTCCGGCCGGACGTGTTCTACGGCGTGCCGGACTTCGACGTCTTCCTGACCAACCTGTTCCTGATCCACTCGTGGATCCCGGGGGAGCAGCAGTCGCTCAACACGGTCAGCTGGACGCTGGCCTGCGAGGCGTTCTTCTACCTCACGTTCCCGATCTGGGGTGCGCTGGCGCGACGACTCTCGGCCCGCGGCGCCTGGGTGTTCGCGCTGGTCAGCTTAGGTCTGGTGGTGCTGCCGGCGTACGTGCAGGGCGAGTTGCCGGTGCACTGGCTGCAGGCGTTCCCGGCCGCGCGGATCGGCGAGTTCACGCTCGGCGTGGCGCTGGCCCGGCTGGTGGCGCTGGAGGCGTGGCGCGGGCCGCGGCTGGAGATCGCGGTCGCGGTGATGCTGGTCAGCTACTTCCTGGTGCCGGTGTGGCCCGGGCAGTACGCCTTCTCGGTCGCCACGATCGTCGGCTTCGGCGTGCTCATCCCGGCCGCCGCGGTCGCTGACCTGCGCAACGAGCAGTCGTTCTGGCGGTCGCGGACGATGGTCCGGCTCGGCGAGCTCTCGTTCGCCTTCTACATGATCCACCTGCTGGTGATCCGCGTGGTGCGGCGGGCCGCGCCGGGGCTGGTGCGCCTGCACAGCACGCCCGAACTGTTCGTGGTGGCCGGCATTTTCGTCGTGTCGCTGGGGTTGGCGTGGGCGCTGTACGAGTACGTGGAGACGCCGTGCCGGCGGTTCCTGACTCGGCCGCGGCGTCAGACGGTCAGTGTCGCCACGTCGTCTGTAGCCTGACCACCACGACGGCTAGCACTGCTAGCGCCACGGCGAGGATCACCGCCGACCACCAGCGCGGGCGACGGGCCAGCGGGGCCAGCAGTGGCAACGTCAACAACGCCGTCACCAGGTACGCCCAGTTCTCGCCCGACGCGCGCGGCTGATAGCCGCCGAGGCGTGCGATGACGATGGCCACTGTCTGGACGAGCAGCGCCAGCTCGATGCCGATCAGGTACGGCAGCACGTAATGGAACCGGTAGCGGGCGGCGAAGATCAGGCAGGCCAACGCCAGCAACGCGCAGGTGGCCGCGGTGGCGAACGCCAGCGGTTCGATCACGCCCGGGCCCGACGGCGTTTGGTCCCGGTGCGGAACAGCCAGGTCGACAGGCCGGTGATCATGAGGACCAGCGGGGTGAGGCCGAAGATCACCCAGATGATCCGCCACCAGCCGTTGACCAGCCAGCCGAAGTGGGCCGGCTCGAACACCTTCTCGTAGAACGTGTTCGCCACCGGTTGGTGCTCGCCACTGTCCACAACGGACACATGGTTGGCGTCGTGGGCGTCCACGTAGACGAAGACATCGCCGCCGAAGAACGCCCGCGCGCCATTGGGGGCGTACGAGCCGGCGAGGGACACGCTGTAGTAGTTCGCGCCCTCGGTCGGCAGGCTGACGTAACGGACGTCGCCCGGATGGTGGTGCAGCGCCGAGGAAACCGCGTTGTCGAGGCCGATCTCCGGGCCGGTCCCGGCCGGCGCGAAGGAGTGCCGGTTCGGGTCGACGGAAGTGCCGCCGGTGATGGCCAGCCAGACGTTCTCCACCGCCGGCATGGCAAAGGCCGCGCCGGTGACGCCCCACATCAGCACGAACGGCACGGCGACGATGCCGATCGCGTTGTGCAGGTCGTAGTCCCGGGCGAAGCGGCCGCGTTTGAGCCGCACCCGAAAGCCGTGCGACATCCGGCGGAAGCCCGGCCACCAGGTGATGACGCCGGTGATCGCCAGCAGGATCATCAGCAATCCCAGCACCGGCAACAGGATCCCGCCCAGCGGCGGGAGCCAGGCCAGGTAGCCGGCGTTGGTCTCGCACGTCAGGGCGCAGTCGTGGATGTTGGCCAGCAGGCCCATGACGCCGTCGTTGAAGCTGGCGAAGCCGTTGACGTGGCCGGTGCCGGGATCGACGGCGTAGACGGAGCTGTAGCTGGGGTCGCCGACGGCGAGAATGCCGTTGTCGTTGCCGACCCAGGCCACCGTGAAGTCCGGGTGCGCCTGCCGCACGATGTCCCGCGCCTGGCTCAGGCCGATCGGGCTCGGGCTGTCGGTGTGCTGGTAGAGCTCGGCATGTGTGGCGCGGAAGTACTCCGCCCGGTACAGCAGGACCGCGCCGGTGGTCGTTTCGATGACGAGGAACAGGCCCAGCACCAAGGAAGTCCAGCGATGCGCGAGAACCAGGGCGCGGCGGGTCGGCCGCCGGCGCAACCAGCGGCGGAACCGGCTGCCGCGGGCCACGGACACCCGTGCCGCCTCGGTCCGGGTCAGCGTGTCGCCGGCGGTCACCGCAGCGACCCTGGCGCGGTCAGCATCGCACCCCATCCTCGCGTGGCGGCAGCCATCAGCTCTCTACCCCAGTCCGCGAACCTCGTTCGCTCGAGAATGAGGTTTGCCTTGGCTTTACCTGGAGTCCAGGGCGGTCGCCACACTGCGTGAGCTCGGCTGCGGCACTGCGTGCACTAGTCGGTCGACGACAACATAATTCGTAATATGAATGCCGTGAAGCGTATGATCGCGGCGACCTTCCCCGACGAAACGGACGATCGTGAGCCTCGACGAGCAGACCGCCCAGGCGCTGCCGGGCTGGCCGCGCCGGCCGCGCCGGCTGGCCACGGCGGTGGTCGAGGACCTGGTGGACCGGATCGTCGGCGGTGAGTTCTCGCCCGGCGGCGCGCTGCCCATCGAGCCGGTGCTGTGCCAGATGTTCTCGGTCAGCCGGACGGTGATCCG
Source organism: Kutzneria sp. (assembly GCA_035492655.1). Taxonomy (GTDB): domain Bacteria; phylum Actinomycetota; class Actinomycetes; order Mycobacteriales; family Pseudonocardiaceae; genus Kutzneria. Next base: position 10,510 of record DATJJB010000724.1, read on the forward strand.
CGAGGCCGTGAAGTCGCTGGAGGCCATGCGGCTGGTCAAGGTGCAGCAGGGCCAGGGCACGACCGTGCGCGAGACCGAGGACTGGGACCTGCTCGACCCGGTGGTGCTGGCCGCCAGCATCCGGCACGACGCCGAGCTGTCCATCCTGGAGGACCTGGTCGACGTCCGCCGGGCCCTCGAGTCGCAGATGGCGGCTCAGGCGGCCGAGCGCGCCGGGGCCGAGCAGCTACGCCGCATCGGCACCGCGCTGCGGCACGTCACCGACGAGGTGGCCGACACCGGCCGGTTCTACCGGGCCGACATCGAGTTCCACGACGAGGTCATGGCCGCGTCCGGTAACCGCCTGGCCCGCGCGGTGGTTCGCACCATCACCGCCGAGGCGTTCCGCAGCCTGCGCTACCTCGGCGACCCCACGCCGGCCGACCTGGAGCAGTCCAACCGCGAGCACCGGGCCATCTATGAACACCTGATGGCCAAGGACGTCGAGGGTGCCGCGGCGGCGATGAACGAGCACATCAAGCAGAGCTGGGAGAAGCGCCGCCCACGGCAGCGCTGAGCGTCGCGGAGTGCTTGATCGGTCAGGAACGGACCGTTGACAGGCCCTTGCGACGTGTTGTCCACTCAGTGCGGCTTACATCATACGTCCGATGATTGCTGACTCCACCTGTCAAAGGAGACACGGTGTCCACCAGCAGCCGTTTACGCGTCGTCCTCGTGGCGACCACCCTGACCGTAGCCGGCCTAGCAACCCCCGCCTCCGCCGCGACCTTGACCACGGCCTGGCAGAACGGGGCTTTCCAACTCGACCGTCAGGCCGTCGTCAGCCGTTCGACCATCGTGCTCGGCGCGCCCAACAGTGCCGCCGCCCAGTCCCTGCCACTGGGCAACGGCACGCTGGGCGCGGCGGTGTGGGCGGCAGGCGGCTTCACCGCCCAGCTCAACCGGGACGACACCTTCCCGGACCGCAAATCTCCCGGCCAGGTCACGATTCCGGGCCTGGCCAAGCTGACCTCGGCGGCCGACTTCGCCGCCCATCTCGACCTCTACGACGGCGTGCTGACCGAGACCGGCGGTGGGCTGACCGCGCGCATCTTCGTGCGGGCCGACAAGGACGAGCTGGTGGTCGACGTCAAAGGCGCCGATCCCAACAGCGCCCAGACGGTGCAGGGCAACCTGTGGTCGGGTCGCTCGCCACAGGCCCAGGCTGGTGGCGCGGTCGGCACGCTGGCCGAGACGTGGGTGGACAACCCGACCGGCGGCAGCGGCCAGACCTTCGGCAGCCTGCTCGCCGTCACGGCCGGCGGCCGCAACGTCAGTGCCGGTGTCGTGAACGGCCAGACCGTGCGAACTTCCTTCAACCCCAACGCGGACGGCTCGTTCCGGGTTGTCGTCGGCGCGCCGCACTGGACCGGCGGCGACGCACTGGGCACCGCCGCGCAGCTGTTCGGCAACGACGCAGTTGCGTCCACAGTGGACGTGCAGCACCTGGCCTGGTGGCACAACTTCTGGGGCGGCGCCAACCTGATGGAGGTCAACTCGGCCGACGGATCCGGGCAGTACCTGGAAAGCCTGCGGACGATCTACCTGTACCAGGAGGCCAGCCTCAACCGCGGTCAGTACCCGGGCACGCAGGCCGGCGTGGCCGACCTGTTCGCGTTCTCCCAGGACACGCAGGACTGGGTGCCGGCCGACTACTGGTTCTGGAACCTGCGTATGCAGCTCGCGGCCAACCTGAGCTCGGGCGTGCCGGCGCTGAACACCGGGTTCTTCACCCTGTACACGTCCAACCTGGCCAACATCCAGGCCTGGACGCAGGCCCACGTGCCGGGCACGACCGGGGCGTGCGTGCCGGAAACCATGCGGTTCAACGGAAACGGCTACTACGGCGGCGGCAGCGCGGCCAGCAACGCCTCCTGTGACACGACCATCGCGCCGACCTACAACTCGATGGACCTGTCCACCGGGGCCGAGGTCAGCCTGTGGATCTGGCAGGCGTACCAGCAGAACCGCAGCCAGTCCTTCCTGCAGACCGGCTACCCGCTGATGAAGGCGGCCGCGCAGTTCCTGTTGTCGTACGCCAAAACCGGCTCCGACGGCCTGCTGCACACCACCGCGAACGCCCACGAGACGCAGTGGAACGTGACTGACCCGGTGACCGACGTCCTGGCCATGCAGGCGTTGTTCCCGGTGGTGATCTCGGCGGCCCAGACCCTGAACACCGACCAGGCCCTGGTGACCCAACTTCAGGCGGCGCAACAGAAGATCCCGCCGCTGCCGCGCACGGACGCCGCCACGCACAAGCAGGTGCTGCACGCCTCGGACGACGCCGCCGGCCAGGACGTGATCGCCTTCTCCACCCAGCCGGCGGCCGAGCTGCACAACGGGGAGAACCTCGACCTGGAGTCGACCTTCTCGTACGGCCTGATCGGCGACGCCGGCCCGCTGACCGCGCTGGCCAAGCGCTCGTACAACTCCCGGCTGTTCCACAACAACGCCGACTGGGACTACGACGCCCTGTACGCCGCCCGGCTCGGCCTGGCCGGCGAGGTCAAGGCCAACCTGGTCGACAACGTCAAGAAGTACCAGCTCTACGTGTCGGGGCTGGCCGCGCTGTTCGGCACGGTCGGCGACGAGCCGTACAACGAGGAGGCCGGGATCGTCGCGGCCAGCATGAACGAGGCGCTGGCTCAGGATTACGACGGCCTGCTGCGGATCGCGCCGGCCTGGCCGTCCGACTGGGACGGTGACGGCACGGTTTCCGTGCAGCACAACAGCAAGGTCGACGTGCAGGTGCGCGGCGGCGTGCCGGTGACGGTGGTGCTGGAGGCCGGCGACAACGCCGCGATGGCCGTCCGCAGCCCGTGGCCGGGGCAGTCGGTGCAGGTCGTCGACGCCACCACCGGCGCGACGGTGAGCACGACTACCGCCGGCCAGTTCACGATCAACACGGTGAACGGCCACAAATACCTGATCGAGAAGTCGGCCGATCCGTTCACCAACCTGCCGTTCGCGCCGGTGACCGGCACTGCGGCCAACTCGGCCCGGCACTTCGGGCCGGTGCAGATCGGCCTGGACAAGACCGCCGTCGCGGCCTCGTTGTCCGCCACCTACAACAACATCGGTGTCACCGCCGACAACAACACCAACCCCGGCAACATCGACGGCGGCGGGGCCAGCATGTCCGCCACCGCGCTGGCCAACGCCGGCGCACGAGCCGGCGGGACGGTCAGCCACGGCTTGACCTTCACCTGGCCGTCACAGGCGGGCACCGGCTCGGCGGACAACACCGTCTCCAATGGACAGACGATCGCCCTGTCGGGATCGGGGAACACCTTGGGATTCCTGGTGACCGCGACCTATGGACCGGTCAGCGGCGTCGGCACGATCACCTACACCGACGGCAGCACCCAGGATTTCACCCTGTCCAGCTCCGACTGGTGGGGCGGCACCGGTGACGTGGCGATCGCCGGGGCGTACCAGAACCGGCCGGGCAACACGACCTATCAGCACACGTCCGATGTCTACTACGTCGGCGTGCCGTTGCCGGCCGGCAAGACCACCTCCACGGTCCGACTACCGGTGGTGAGCGGTTCGGCTACCGCGGGCACACCTGCCCTGCACGTCTTCGCCATGGCACGGGGCTGAACGGGCATACCCTGCCGGCAATCGGGGCCACGGACTGCAACTTCTTGACACAGTGACGCAGAATTGCCGCCAACAAGCCGCAAATTCGGCAGATTGGCAGCCCTGATGCTCCTCAGACGAGTACTGCCCGCGCTGACCGCGGCCGGACTGCTCCTTGCGAGCGGTCCGGCCGTCTTAGCGTCCGCGGCGGACACCACCAACCTCGCCCTCGGCAAGCCGATCACCGCGTCCTCGGTGATCGGCAACTTCGCCGCCAGCAACGCCGACGACGGCGATCCCACCACCTACTGGGAAGCCGCCGGCGCGAGCTTCCCGAACACGCTCACCGTGTCGCTCGGCTCCAACGCCGACGTCACGTCGATCGTGTTGCGGCTCAACCCCTCCACCGACTGGGGCGCCCGCACGCAGACCATCGAGGTCCTCGGCCGTGATCAGGATGCTGATCAATCGAATTCGGGGGGCTTCACCAGCCTCGTCACCGCGACCCCGTACGTCTTCGACCCGGCCACCGGCAACACCGTGACCATCCCGGTGACCGCCCGGATCGCCGACGTGCAGCTGAAGATCACCTCGAACACCGGCTCCGGCGGCGGCCAGATCTCCGAGTTCGGCGTGTTCGGCACCCCCTCGCCCAACCCCGACCTGACCATCACCGACGCCACCGCGACGGCCGGCACCGAGGCCGACAACCTCACGGCCAGCGCCGTTGTCCAGAACGTCGGCCAGCTCGCCACCAGCGTCACCACCAACGTCACCTTCTACCTGGGCACGACCAAGGTCGGCACCACCCAGGTCGGGCCGCTCGCCATCGGGGCGTCCGCCACGGTCTCCGCCCCGATCGGCCGGCACGACGCCGGCTCGTACCAGCTGACCGCGAAGGTCGACGAGGCCAACCGGATCATCGAGAAGGACGAGACCAACAACGCCTTCACCGCCCCATCGCCGCTGGTCGTCGCACCGGTCGTCAGCTCGGACCTGGTCGCTGCGGTCAGCCCGACGCCGGCCACGCCGTCGGCCGGCGATCTCGTGAACTTCGTGGCCACGCTCAAGAACCAGGGCACCAAGGCCTCGGCGACCGGTCACAGCCTCAAGGCCACCATCACCGACACCTACACCGGCCGCTTCCAGACCGTGCTGATCGGCGTGCACGTCGGTGTGCTTGCTCCCGGCGCGTCGGCCACCGTGCACCTCGGCCAGTGGCGTGCCGGGGCGGACGGCCGCTACACCGTGAAGACCGAGCTTTCCGCCGATGGCAACGAGGTCGCCCTCAAGCGGGCCAACAACGTGTCCACTCAGGACCTTTACGTTGGTCGTGGCTCGGCGATGCCCTACCACACCTACGAAGCCGAGACCGGCAAGCTGCGTGGCGGCGCTGCCGTCGTCGGTCCTAATCGGACGATCGGCGATCTGGCCGGTGAAGCGTCCGGCCGGCAGGCCGTCACCCTGAACCAGATCGGCGCCTCGGTCGAGTTCACCACCAAGGAGCCGACCAACACGCTGGTCGCCCGCTTCTCGGTGCCGGACGGCGCTCCGTCCACTTTGGACGTATACGTCAACGGCCGCTTCCTCAAGCCGATCACGTTGAACCCCAGGTACGCCTGGCTGTACGGGCCCGAGGCGTCACCGGGCAACGACCCCGCCGCCGGCCCCGCCCGGCACATCTACGACGAGGCCAACCTGCTGCTCGGCACCACCGTGCCGGCCGGCAGCAAGATCCGGCTGCAGAAGGACGCCGCCAACACCGGCACGTTCGCCATCGACTTCGTCAGCCTGGAGCAGGTCGCCCCGATCGCCAATCCCGATCCCGCGCACCTCGTCACGCCCGCCGGCTTCTCGCAGCAGGACGTGCAGGCCGCGCTGGACAAGGTCCGCGCCGACATCACCGGCAGCCTCACCGGCGTTTACCTGCCGGCCGGCGATTACCCGACGTCCGACAAGTTCACCGTCGCCGGCACCGCCGTGAAGGTCGTCGGCGCCGGGCCGTGGTTCACCCGCTTCGTCGCCCCGCAGTACCGCGTCAACGTCGACGTCGGCTTCCGGATCTCCGCCTCCGCCAACGGTTCCTCGTTCGCCGGCTTCTCCTACTTCGGCGACTACGACACCCGGCTGGACGGTCAGGGCCGAGTCTTCGATCTGGCCAACGTGTCGGACCTGTCCATCGACGACGTGTGGGTCGAGCACAGCGTGGTCATGGTGTGGGGCACCACCGTGCACAACCTCACCGTGTCCAACTCGCGGGCCCGCGACCTGATGGCCGACGGCATCAACCTCACCAACGGCAGCACCGGCAACCACGTCGTCAACAACGAGGCCCGTTCCACCGGCGACGACAGCTTCGCCCTGTGGGCCGCCACCGACCTGCACAACGGTGATCAGCGGGACAACGTGTTCGAGCACCTCACCGCCCTCACCCCGTGGCGGGCCGCCGGCGTCGCCGTCTACGGCGGCCAGGCCGACACCTTCCGTGACGTCGTCGTCGCCGACACCCTCGCCGGCTCCGGCGTCACCATCAGCTCGCTCAACTTCGGCGTCACGATGCGTGACTTCGGGCCCGACCCCACAGCCCTGACCAACTTCTCCGTCGTCCGCTCCGGCGGTCACTTCTGGGGCGGCCAGACCTTCCCCGCCATCTGGGTCTTCTCCGCCACCACCGTGTTCCGGGCCGTCCGGGTGTCCGATGTCGACATCGTCGACCCCACCTACAGCGGCATCATGTTCCAGACCGACTACATCGGCGGCCAGCCGGCGTACCCCGTCACCGACACCGTCTTCTCGCACGTGTCCGTCTCAGGAGCGCACCGGTCCAACGACGCCTTCGACGCCAAGTCCGGTTTCGGCCTGTGGGCCAACGAGTTGCCCGAGCCCGGCCAGGGCCCGGCGGTCGGCTCGGTGACCTTCCACGACCTGACGCTGTGCGACAACGCCCAGGACATCAAGAACACGACCAGCACCTTCACGATCAACATCGGGAAGTAGCAACGGCTTCGCGGTGGGCGTCCCCGCCCACCGCGAAGCTCAGCCCCGGAAGCAGTGCCCGTTCTGGTACAGATCCCCCGGCGACACCGCCAATCCCGCCGGCGGATTCAGCTGATAGGGCCGGGAACCGTTGCGGGTCAGGGAGTCCTCACACCGCACGATGCCCCGGTCGTTCGCGGCCCCGGTCCACAGGTCGATGTGCGACCCGGAGCAGCCGGCGCAGGAGTCCTCGAGGATGAAGTACCGCCGCACGTCCGGCACGTAGATCCTCGTCCCCGGCGCGAACCGGCCGTCCTGGGCGGCGAAGGTGATCGGATCCTCGAACGTCCCGGTGCCACCGGCCTGTCCGTGCATGACGCCGGGATAGGCGATCTCCCGGCTCCCCGGCGGATCGTTGTCGGCCGCCCCGTAGAAGGTGATCTGCCCGGAAGCGTTGGGGCTGGCCGGTTGCGACGTCGGCGGTGCGGCCGGCGGGGGAGCGGCCGGCGGCGGCTGGGTGACGTCGGCGGTCGAGCTCGGCTTGCCCGAGGTCCCCGAAGTTGCCGTGGCGGCAACGGATGTGGAGCTCGGCGCCGTCGTGCTCGTGGTCACATATGTGGCGCCGCCAAGGATCGGCGGACCGGCGACCGGGATCGACGTGCCGGCGATCTGCCGCGGCGGCGAGAACAGGCACACCGCCACGCCGATCACCAGCAGCGCGGCGACCGCCGCCGCCACGACGACAATTCTCGTCCGCATAGGTAAAGGTCCTTGACGTTCTACGGCAATGCCCGGAACCTATCGGCCGGATGATCATCGTCAAGGGTCGAAGGTCCCTAGTCCCAGTCGATGCCGATGCCGGCCAGTCCCCGCCCCACCTGCGAGAAATAGGCGCTGGCCACGCCGCCGATGCCGCAGACCAGGTCCTCGGAGTGGGTCGGCTCGGCGTCGTCGCGGAGCCGGAAGTAGCTGGTGCACCGGGCCGGCATGGCCTTGCGGTGGAAGGCGATCTGCAGCAGGTACTCGCCGGAGGGCTCCCGGAAGGTGCGGTTGCTGCCGGGCGAGGGCCGGGCCGGCTCGTCGTGCAGGCTGAAGCAGAAGACGTGCCGCTCGCCCTCGGTGAGCCTGCGGTCGAACAGCAGCTCGGCGACCATGATCGCGGAGTCGCGGTGCCGCCGTACCCGGCCGGTGCGGCAGCCCTCGGCGGTGCGGACCACGCAGGTCTCGACCGAACTGGCGTCGTCGGCGTGGTACATGGCGATGTAGCGGTCCGGCCCGCCGGTGTTGGCCTGCACGACCATGCGCGTGGTGGACGAGCGCTGCGACCGGTGCTGGTCGATGGTGATCATGTCGTGCACCGACAGCACGCCCAGCTCGCCGTTGCACCGGGTGGCCTCGTCGGGCACGTCCAACTCGCTGAGCAGCGCGGCGGAGCCGGACCAGAACGAGCCGAACTGGACGAAGGAGCCGGCGGGCTGGCGGTCGAGCGTCGGCCGGGTGCGCGGCCCGACGAGCACCACGAGCGAGTCGGGCGGCAACGCGAGGACCCGTTCCAGCGCGCGTAAGGCGGACAGCGCGCGGGGAACCTCGGGATGGCGCAGCCCCCGCTGCCAGTAGCTGAGGGTGGACTGCCCGACGTGCACGCCCATCCGGTCCAGGTGCGCGCCGAGTCGGGCCAGGGACAGCCCCCGGTGCGCGATGGCGGTGCGCAAGGCCCGCGGAAACGGGCCGTAGCGGAGGGCCTCGACGAGGTTGGCGTCGAGTTCAGCTGGGGGTGTGGGCTCGGTGCTCATCCGTCCTGGGTCGTTCGCAGGGTGTGAACGGCGTGTGAATGTTCACGGTAGGTGGCCACGCTGCACGACGGAAGGCCCTGATCGGCCGGGAACGCTCCGCCCGGTCATCGAACACTCTTGTCCGCACCTGTGGCGTCACGCACAGTCATCACCGGCCGCTGGTCGCGGTGCCCTGCACCCCGCGACCGGCGAGCCATCGAACTCCTACTCCCCGCCAGGAGGTCGAGACCCGTGCCCGCACTGATGGCCGTCGCGATGGCGGCGGCGCTGGCCGCCGCGCCGGCGGCGGCGCCGCCGGACCATGCCACCCGGCCGTACCAACAATCCATCGAAGGGTGGAAGGGTAGCGGCGCACCGCCGCACTCGGTGACACAGAGATACGTGCTCACGCTGCCCGGATCGCCACCGGGGGGCCTCGGTCCGCACCAGACCTACGCCGACCGCGACAATCCGGCGCCGACCGGCGACCCGGCCCCGCCCGGCCCGGGCGTGATCGTGCTGCTGACGGTGTTGGCGCTGGTCGGAGCCGGTGCGCTGCTGACCGCGCCGCGCTGGCTGCGTGGCCGCTGACCGGCCGTCCGGGGTGGTCAGCGGCGCCGGACCGCTACCCCTAGTGGATGATCGTGCGTGACGCCACCGCTTCCGGCGGCCCGACCGGCTAGTGGACAAGCCTCGCGGATCGTATCCTGGTTGGTGACGCCCCAAAGTGGGCGTCCGCCAGGTACGGCGGCAACCGTGACACTGGCGCCCGCGACCCCACTGTGCCGGAGGAGGAGTCATGCCACTCTCCGAGCACGAGCAGCGACTGCTCGACCAGATCGAGCGTGCGCTCTACGCTGAGGACCCGAAGTTCGCCTCCACTGTGCGTGGTGCTCGTCTCCGCCGGCCGTCCCGACGGCGCAGGCTGTACGGCATTATCGCCTTCCTTGTTGGTGTGGCTTTGCTCGTATTCGGTGTGATCGTGCCGCTCAAGCTCGCCAGCATCCCGATTGTCAGCGTGCTCGGCTTCCTGGTCATGTTCGTCGGTGCTCTGCTGACCCTGACAACACTGACCAAGGGCGGCGCCTCCGCCGAGGGGGCCGGCCAGTCCGGCGGCACCCCGCACCGCTCCGGCTTCGCGCAGCGCATGGAAGATCGTTTCCGTAAGCGCTTCGAAGAGGAGTGACCCCGACACATCCCTTCGACCTCCACCCGCTTCAAGGGCCCCCTCCGGTGAGGGGGCCCTTAGCGTTTCCCGCGCCTCAAAGGGCTGGATCGCCACCGGCTTCGCCGCTGCGCGCGGTCGAGCTGGCTAGCCTGCTGCCATGACAGCGGGGGAGCAGCTCGCCGAGGACATCGGTCCCGACCACATCCGGCTCTGCTACGAGCGGTTCGGCGACCCGGCCGACCCGCCGGTGCTGCTGGTCATGGGAGCCAACGCCCAGATGATCGGCTGGCACGAGGGCTTCTGCCAGCAGTTGGTCGACCGCGGCCTGCACGTGATCAGGTTCGACAACCGGGACGCCGGCCGCTCGACGCACTTCCACGACGCCCCGCCGGCCGACCCGATGGCGGCCCGGCAAGGCGACTTCTCCAGTGCCGCTTACTCGCTGGAGGCCATGGTCGGCGACACCCTGGGCCTGCTCGACGCCCTGGGCATCGACAGCGCCCACTTCGTCGGGGCCTCGATGGGCGGCTTCATCTCCCAGCTCGCGGCGGTCGAGCAGCCGCACCGGGTCCGCTCGCTGACCACGATGATGTCGACCACCGGCGACCGCGCGGTCGGCCAGGCCGACATGGCGATCTTCGCCGAGATGCGGCCACAGCCCGACGGCACCCGCCAGAGCTACGTCGACTGGTACCTGCGTGCCCTGCCGGTCTTCGGCTCAACGGCCTTCCCGCAGGACGAAAAGGAGGTCGCCGACCGGGCCGGCCGCTACTTCGATCGCGGCTACGACCCGCAGGCGATGATGCGCCAGGGCGTCGCCACCGTGATGGCCGGCGACCTCACGCCCCGGCTGCACGGCCTGACGACACCGACCCTGGTCATCCACGGCACCGCCGACCGCATGTGCGACGTCAGCGGCGGCAGGGCCACCGCCGCGGCCATCCCCGGCTCGCAGCTGGTGCTGATCGAGGGCATGGGGCACAGCGTGCCCCGGCAGCTGTGGTCGGAGCTGGCCACGCTCATCTCCGACCACATCCACCGAGCCGAAAAAGCTAACGCCGGTTGACCACCGACCGGGGCAGCACGCGTGCCCCGAAGGCGAGCGGCGCGGTCCGGTGCATGCTGGCCCGCAGCTCGTCCACGGCCGTCACGAGCGTCGGGTCGGCGGTCTCACGGCCGCCGTACCAGGAACCCTCGACGGCCGTGATGACCTGACGCAGCGCCTCCCGGCCGGGCTCGTCGAGCTCGTGCTCACGGGCCAGCCGCCGCCCGGCCGCCCGGACGGTCTCGGTCGGCGGGACCACGGTGCCGCGGTCCACGGACTCGGCGATGACCTCGGCCCACGCCGCACCCGCGGCGTCGGCCCCGAGCGCGGCGATCTGGTGCAGTCGCCGTCGTCGCCGCCAGCCCCGGATCGCCGCCGGCGCGGCGAAGACCATCAGCAGCAGCACCAACCCGGTGAGCCACCAGGAGATGTACGACGTCGCCACCAGCACGACCAGGGCGCAGGCGCCGACACCCATCGCGCCCAACACCTTCGGGGGTATCCAGGGCGGCAGCGCGAACAGCTTGCGCCGCGCCAGGCTGAACAGCACGCCCAGCGCGATCGCCAGCAGCAGCACGACCGCCAGGAACCACACCGGCGGCGCGGTCGGGTTGAAGAACGAGGTGCCCACGTCGGTCTGGGTGTTGGTCGGGGCGGTGTCGGTCGGCACGGTCGGCTTGGCCGCGGCCGTGCTGGTCGGCCCGGACGAGCCGGTGTTGCTCGGCTGGGCGGCGTCGCTGCCGGCCGTCGAGTTGTCGTTCATGTACGGCGGCGGCACCACCCGCGGCTCGGCCGGCGTGGGGTCGAACCGGGTCCAGCCGTAATCCGGGAAGTTGATCTCCACCCAGGCGTGCGCGTCGCCGCCGGTGATGGTCCGCACGTTGGGGTCGCCGTTGTACGGCACGCCCGGCGTGAAGCCGATCGCCACCCGGGTCGGGATGCCCATCGACCGGGTCATCGCGGCCAGCGCCGACGCGTACTGCTCGCAGAACCCGCGCTTGGTGTTGAACAGGAAGTCGTCCAGCTTGGGCGCCTTCGGGTCCTGCGCCGTCGCGTCCAGGCTGTACTTGAAGCCGTTCTCGCCGCTGTTGAGGTACCGGGTCAGCGCCCGCACCTTGTCGAACGTCGACGTCTGGTCGCCGGTGATCTGGTTGATCAGGGCCTTGACCTTGTTGTCGACCACGGCCGGCTGCCGGTACCGGGCGTCGACGCGGCTCTCGTCCAGCACGCCCTCGGCCCGCAGCTGGTCGGCCGTGGGCGTGGCCAGCTGCGCGTGCTCCACGTAGCTGCCGTACTGCTGGGTGCCTGGCGCCCACACGGTGCCGGCCGTCGGGTCCCAGCGCCACTCCGAGCCCAGCCCGCTGACCGACACCGGCTGGCCGAACACCGGCGCCCACTGTTCCTCGAACTGGTTGGGCTGGATGGTGATGGTGGTGACCTTGCCGTCGCCGATCGGCTTGGTGTCCAGCACGTGCTGGCCGAGCTGGTCGCCGCCGGCGATCGGGGCGCCGACCTCCCAGCCCTCGCTGTCCACGAACTTGTCCAGCGTCACCAGCCGCAGGTACTCCTCCGACTTCAGCCCGGTCACGCGGAAGAACTCCACGTTGACCTGGCCGGTCAGCAGGCCCTCGAGCTTGGTGTACGGCTTGAGGCCGAACGGCCCGCCGGCGGTGCCGCCGCCGCCGGCTCCGGGCAGCCGTCCGACGGTGCCGATCACGGTGAAGGTGGAGCCGATGATCAGGGCCAGCACGATGGACACGATGACCACGCCGCTGGCCTCGTGGTTGGGCGCGCCCTGGCTGTAGCCGGGCAGGCCGGTCCGCCGACCCCGCCACGCCTTGTGCTTGGCCCGGCCGTCCACCGCGAGCAGCGTGGCGAAGGCGGCCGCGCCGATCACGAAGCTCCACCACGGCAGCATCTCGTCGGCCAGCGACGCCGGCACCGCGTACACGCACAGCAGCACCAGCCCGGACGCGGCCGGCGCCTTGGCCTCGACGGTGAGCATGTCCACGACCACGGTGACCAGGCCGATCGCGATCACGACCAGGCACAGGATCGGCGGGTCGGCGGCCACCGGCGGCACCTCGGTCTGCACCGCGGCCACCGACTGCCCGAGCACGTCGACCAGGTCCCGCAGGGCCGCCGGCCCGGGCAGGATGAGCAGGATCCCGTTGGTGCTGAACGACATCGTCAGCAGGCACAGCAGCGCGAACAGCTCGCCGACGGCGATCAGCGGCGGGGCCAGCCGCAGCGAGCGCAGCAGCATGCCGGTTCCGATGATCAAGCCGATGGCGATCAGCAGGTAGAACAGCCACAGCGTGCCCTGCACGACCCCGGACAGCGCGGTCGCCGCGGCCAGCACGGCGAAGCCGGCGGCGATCGGCGTGGTCGGCACCGTCCAGACCGGGTCGGCCGGCGGCGGGGGCGGCGCCGGCCGGTTCGTGGGCCGCGGCGGTTGCACGTCGGTCATCGCCATCAGGCGATACCCCCTTCGGTGTACGTGAGCGCGCCGCCGCGGGTCCCCGCGCGACACAGCTCCGACCACACCACGCCCATCGGCATGTCCGGCTTCGCGATCACCACGCCCCACCCGGAGCCGCGCAGCAGCCGTGCCGCCTCGCCCAGCTCGGTGGCCAAGGCGCTGTCCGCGCCCGGCGCCCACGCCGTCACGTCCAGCAGCACGGCGAGGCTGCGCGTGACGCGCGGCCGTAGCCGCATGAGTTCGGTGGCGGCCACCGGGTTGGCCGCGCCGAGCACAGCGATCAGCTCCTGGCCGTTGCCGGGGTCGCCGCCGCACACGATGTCCCGCTGGTGCGACGAGTGCAGGGCGGCCAGCGCGTCCAACACCACCATGTCGCTGTGGCCGGCGTCGGCGATGCCGCCGGCCAGCACCTTGCCGTCCTCGGTCACCAGCCGCACCTGGTGCCCCTGGCGGTGCAGGTGCAGGCAGATGCTGGCGGTCAGCGAGATGGCCCACTCCAGGCTGCTGGTCGGGCCGGTGCCGCGGTGCGCGGCCGAGCGGTGGTCGAGCAGCACGGTCGTGCCGCCG
>DATJJB010000725.1:0-7153 GCA_035492655.1 Kutzneria sp.
GCGTCCCCGGCGTTCACCCACACCGATATCATTCGGCTATGGGCCAGAACGTACAGCACGGCGACGGTCGCGCGACGCGATGGGATGCCGAGGCCGGGTGGGGCGTTGTCACCATCGATGACAGCGGTCTCGCCGTCTGGACCCATTTCTCCGCCGTCGCGGGCGCACCAGGCAAATACCGTTCGTTGACCCCGGGGCAGCCGGTGCACTGCTGGTACGAGACTCCTGGCCAGGACGGGTATCCGGCACGCGCGTTGAGAGTCGAAAAACGATAGTCGACGGCTGCCCCTAGGCTACAAGGTCGGGGCCGTGCTACGCGCGATTGCGCAAGACAGCCGAGCGCACAGCTCCGGCCGGGTGACAATCCTGGACGTCGCTGCGGTGTGTTTCCGGCCCAAGTCGATCTTTGCTGTTGTGTCGGTTGTATGGTTCGCACTCCTTGACCGGTCCGAACGACTGGCACAACGGCGTTGAGGCTCGGACGGTCGTAGTCCGTGCCGGTGCCGGCGGACTGATTGAGGTGCGGACGAGCGGTGCTGGCGGTGGTGTTCACGCCCGACGGTTGGCAACGGTGGGTTTGCAGCGTGAGCCGTTGATCCGGCCGGGCATGCCGGTCCTGATCGATGATGATCTGCGGTTCGAGGTCGACGGCCGGACCCGGCCGGTCGTGGTGGCGAACCGCTGGCTGCGGGAGCTGCCGACCCGTGGCGCGCCGGCACCGCGCACATGGGTGATCTACGCCGGAGTGTTGCGGCAGTGGCTGGAGTTCCTGCGTTCGCGGCAGGTGGATCCGTTCGGCGGCGAGTTGCGGTCGGCGGTGAGTGCCTACGCCGGGCATCGGCTGTCGGGGCCGCTGGACGTCCGGTTGCGGTCCTCAACGTGGAACCTGCACGTGGGAGTGCTGGCGGACTTCTACCGGTGGGCGGTCGCCGAGGGGCATGCCGCGGTGGTGCCGTTCGCGTTCCGTCAGGCGCGGCGGCTGACTGAGGGCGGTTGGGTCGGCTACGAGCGGAACCTGGCGAAACTGCGCACGGCGAAGCCGCACACAACGATCAAGTATCTGGAGCCGGACTTCGCCGAACTGTTCGTCAACGCGGTGGCCGGGTTGTGCCCGGACGGGACGGCGGACGAGACGTTCCGCGGCCGTCAGGTGGGCCGCAACGCGGCGATGGCGTCGCTGGTGCCGGCGTCGGGGCTGCGGCGGCAGGAGTTCACGCACCTGCTGGTCGACGAGGTGCCGCCGCTGCCGGCGCGGCGCACCGACGTGCCGATTGCGCTGCCGGTGGGCCACGCCGTGGCCACGGGCAAGCAGTGCACCACATGGGTGTCCTACGACGCGCTCGCCGCGGTCCACGTATACGTCACCTTGAGCGGGCAGGTGCGGCCCGCGGATCGGCGTGGCGGCCGGCGGGTGAGCCGCTGCTGGTGACGCGGGCGGACTGGGACGGCGCGGCGATCAACGGGGTCCGTCGGCCGTGGCGGTCGCTGACCGCCGCTGAGCGGCTGCGGCTGGTCGCTGAGGACGGTGGGTCGTGCCTGCTGGCGCTGCAGGCGGACGGGGCACCGTTCGTGGACTGGGCCACGCTGTTTGAGTCGGTCAACCAGGTGTACAACGCCGACGGCACCCCGTTCACCGTCAAACAGGCGAGGCCGTGCATGACGGGCGACCGCGACTCGGACATGGCCTGCATGGCCAAGCAGGACCTCCATTTCGTGTATACGTACCAGCCGGGCAGCCGCTATTGGCCCTTCCAGTGGGTCGAGACATCGGCGTACACGATGCTCGCGGTGCTCCTCTGCGCGTTCGGCCCGTGGTGGGTACGCCACCGGGTCTCGTTGTCAAATAGGTGATTTGCCTCCGTGCGAAACGGGACATCACGCAGCGGCACGCGTCGATAGCGTCGGGTGCAACAGCCACCCCTCTGCCCGATCCAGAAGGACGTGACTCATGCGCAACCTGTCCCGTTTCGCGCCGCGGATCCTCGTCGCGGCCGCGGTCGGCGCCGCCCTCGCGGCCGTGCCGGCCACCGGCGCAATGGCGAACCCGGCGTGCGGCTCGACGATCCTGGCCAGCGTCACGCTGACCGCCGACCTGAACTGCGCCGGCGACGCCCTCATCGTCGGGGCACCCGGCATCACCGTCGACCTCGGCGGGTACAGCATCATCGGCGCCGGCATCGGTACCGCGATCACCAGCTCCTCGGCCGCCGACGTGACCGTGACCAACGGCGTCATCCGGGGCTTCGCCCAGGGCTTCTACGGCTTCTCCTCGCCCCGCCAGACGCTGACCAGCCTGCGCATCAGCGACGGCATCGCCATCACGTTCCGCAACTCGCCGGACTCGAAGGCGCTGCGCACGACGGTGACCGGCGCCCAGTTCGTGGTCCGCCAGAGCACCGGCGTGATGCTGAGCAACGACACGCTCGACCACGCCCAGCTCACAGTGTTCGAGTCCAACGCCATGCGGATGTCGCTGAGCGCGCTGACCGACGGCTCGGTCTCGGTCAACGAGTCTGACACGGTGAAGCTGACCACCAGCAGCTTCCTCCGCAACCCGATCTCTTACGGCACCGTGTCGCGCAACATGCTCATCCAGGGCAACACGATCAAGGGCGCCGACGAGGGCGTGCGGATCTTCGCCCCCAGCACCGGCGGCCAGATCCTGGGCAACACCTTCACCGGCAACACGATCGGCGTCCGCGCGACGCTGTCCGACGTGGCCCCCGTCTCCGGCACCTCCATCTCCGGCAACACCTTCAACGCCAACACCGCGGCCGGCCTGCTCTTCGAGGTCTCCGCCTACACGGCCGGCACGGCAACGGTGACCGGCAACTCATTCATCGCCAACGGCGGCGGCACCAAGGTCTACGACCGGCTCGGCCGCCTACTGGCCGACGGCGCCCACTTCGCCACCGTCCCCGGCGCGGCCGTGACGGTCGGCTACAACCTCACCCAGGACAACGCCCGCTACGGCATCTTCGCCGACCCGGGCACGGTCATCGACGGCGCCGGCAACGACTCCGCCGGCGATCCGCTGGGCTGCACGGGGGTGGTCTGCCTCTAGCACCACCGCCCGGCACCACACGTCGCCGCCGCCGTGCCCACCACGACGGCGGCGACCTCGCGCCCGCCCGCCGTGTCGAGGGCCGGCCCCATGCAGGTCGTCGCTGCGCGTACGACCGCCGAGCGTCCGTTCGACTGCTCCTGACGGCCTTTTGGCCGCCACGTCGGGCGGCCGACCGGCCGCGTGCGGGTCACCGCGGCCAGCGGGGCGACCCAGGCCACGACGTCGGCCGGCAGCAGCAGCACGCCGGGCGCGAGTAGGCTGCGCACGAACCTCCCGGAAAGTTCGACGTCGCCCTGCAGATCGTCCAACCCGGCCAAGTCGGACGGCCGTGTCGTCGCTGCCGTACGGAACTTCAGCCGCAGGTCTTCAGCCTCGAAGTCTTAGGTCGGCCTAACCTCGTGAAGGGGTGTTGGGCGCAGGGGGACATTAACCCCAACCCATAGCATGCCTGCATAAAACAGGTATGCATGCGCCGACTCTACTTAGGACAGCTCTGTGGCTGATCGACCGGGACGACCGCCAACACGAAGTGACCCTTGGCCGGCATGACCGTGGTAGGCAAAGCTAGGCACTCGTGACAGGAGCACCCAGTCGTGATCATGGTAGCGGAGCCGGAACGGGTCGACGGCGACCTAGATCCTTGGGTTTGAGAATCTGAACATGAGAGTCAGGATTTCAGGCTGCGGTTTTGAGTCGTGCGTGGGCGATGTAGTCCGCCACGTGCTGGTCGATGGTGGTCAGCGCGTGGCGGAGGGCGGGTGGGGCTTGGGGTTGGTCGGCTGCCATGAGCGGGCGTAGGAGACGGTCGTGGAGTTTGGTGTAGAAGATCGCGAGGCGTTGCCCGTCGGGGGTCAGGACGTAGGTGTGGGTGTGCTCGACGCGGGTGATCAGGCCGTTGAGCCGTAGGCGGCGTAGGTCGTAGGTCATCTGGGCGGTGGTGTAGGTGCGGCCGAGTAGCCGGGCGGTCAAGGCACGGAGGCGCTTGTTGGTGTCGCCGGTGACGGCGAAGAGGTGCAGGCAGAGGGCGCCGGTCAGGGCCATGACCCGAGGGTCGCCGAAGCGTAGCGCCGGGGCCCTCCTGCCGTCCTCGGTGAGGGTGGGCTGCGCGACCCGCTCAAGGGCTGGGCTCGCAAGGACGCAACCCTGACCGACCCGGATAGTGTCCAGCAGCCGGCGGTTGACGTCACGGGCTTTGGCGATGATCTCGTCGAGGTGTTCGAGGCGGCGCAGCACACCGAGGTCGTAGGTGTCGTTGATGACGGTTTCGATGCGCAGTGCGCGGCGGTCTTTGCGGTAGTACTTGATCCGGGAGTGGCGGTAGAAGGCGTTGATGACCACGCCGTCGTTGTCGCGGTCGATGGCGGTGCGGAACACGCCGTGGGTGGTGGAGCGGATCTGCCGGTTGAAGATGATTTCCATGTTGTCGGGTCGGCCGATGTCGAGGTTGTCGGCGGTGAGGGCTTCGAAGAAGGTTCGGGCGTGGCGGGGTGCGGTGAACACGATGGTTTTGGCGACCTCGATCTGGCGCATGGCGATGTCCCACCAGTAGCCGGCGGCCCGGTCGGTGGGGGTGAACGGCAGCGGCAGCCGGGCCCACCACCGTTCGGCGAAGACGGTGATGGTGGCGGGGCCGAACCGGTCGCAGATCGCCTGCAATGCGGCGGGGTCGCTGCAGGCGGCGAAGCCGTTGGACAGTTCCCGGTAGTCGATACCCGCTGCGGTGGCTTGGCGTTTGGCCCACTCGTGCCCGTTGATCCAGATCTTGCCGGGGTAGGGGAAGTAGGCGCACCTTGATGAACGCCGGGCCGAAGTCTGCGTCCCAGACATAGAAGTAGTAGCAGGTCACCCGGCGTTCGGTGCGCTGGTAGGTGAACCACACCGCTCCGGTGTCGGTCTGTGACTTGCTGCCGGTGAACACCCGCTGGAATTCCTGAGCCATGCCGATCGCGACGACCTGGGACTTGCCGGTGGCAGCGGCCTTGCGGATCAGCGGCATGACCTGATCGATCTTGCGTTCCGGCCACGGGTTGTCGGCCAGCACACCGGGACGGCTCTTGTCCTTCTTGCCGGTGAAGGTGATGACCGGGATGTTGTTGGACCGGGCGAAGGACTCCACCGCGCGTCGGAACGTCTGCCCGCGGCGTTCCAGCAGCGCCGGGGATGGAATCGGCTGGCCCTCATGCCCGGTGAGGAAGCCGATCACCTGCCCGCCCACCATCAGGTTCGGCACTGACAGCGACAGATAGATCCGGTCAAGGCAGTCAATCTCCAGCAGCTTCCGCCCGTCGAGCACGTCGTTGACCGTGACCGGGTTCGTCCTCGCCACACGTGACGCCATGACCGCGCACCTCCCGCAACCACATCCGTGGATGCGAGGATGCGACCACCGCAACAGCCCGACCAGGCCAGTCACCCATCTGGGCGGTCCGAGGCGAAGCCTCCCTGGTGCGGTGGCCACAAACGTTGGCCGGGTCGGCGTGGCGACCGAATTCTATCGTACCTGTGTGCTAAACCGTGGGCATGCCTCGCCGCCGTGACCTGGATGCGCCGCGGGTGGTGCATCGCACCGCTCGGGTCGGGTTGCGGCTGACCGCGGCGCAGCGGCGGCGGTGTTTCGGGCTGCTGCGGTCGGCCGGTGATGTGTGGGCGTGCGTAATGGAGGTCAATGCGTGGCGACGCCAGCGCCGGGATGCGCCGCTGGTGTCGTATCAGGGGCTGTGCCGGGAGCTGGCCGCGTCAGGGCCGGGCACGTTCGGGGACCTGGACAGTACTGGGGCCCGCTCGGTGCTGCGCCGTTACTCCGATGCCTGGTTCGCCGCGGCGAAACGCCGCCGGGCCGGTGACAGTTCGGCGCGGTTTCCGCGGCGGCGTCGGGGCTTGGTGCCGGTGCGCTGGTATCACGGCACCTTCACCCTCGACGGACGCCGACTGCGGCTGCCGGCCGCCGTAGGCCGGCCGGCGGTGCGGCTGCGGCTGGACCGGACGGTGCCCTACCCCACCGAGCAGGTCCGATCCGTGACCCTGCTGCATGACGGCGGCCGGCTGTGGGTGGAGGTCACTGCTGAAGTCCCGATCGCCACCTACCCGGCCGGTGCCGGACCGGACCCGGGCCGGGTCGCCGGCGTCGACCTGGGCATCATCCACCCCTACGCCGTCGCCGGCCCCGACGGGCAGGGACTGCTGGTGTCCGGGCGGGCGATCCGCGCCGAGCACCGGATGCACCTGGCCGACACCAAGGCCCGCCGCCACGCCACCGCCGCACACGCACCGAAACCTGGGCAGCGCGGGTCACGCCGCTGGCGCAAGGCCCGCCGTCGGGCCCGGCTCGTCGAGGGCCGGCACCGCCGCCGGGTGCGGCAAGCGCAGCACGAGGCGGCCAAGACCGTGATCGCCTGGGCAGTCCAGCAGCGGGTCGGGACGTTGACCGTCGGCGACCCCCGCGGCGTGCTCGAACACGACGCGGGACGGCGGCACAATCTGCGGCTACGGCAGTGGCAGATCGGCCGGAGCATGGCCATCCTGCGCGACAAGGCCGAACTCGCCGGGATCAGCCTGCGGCTGGTCGACGAGCGCGGCACCTCCTCCACCTGCCCCGCCTGCCGCCGCCGCATCCGCAAACCGGCCGGGCGGACCATGACCTGCACCCACTGCAACATCTCCGGCCACCGCGACCTGTTCGCGGCGGCCACCATCGCCACCCGCACCCCGGGCAGCGGGAACACCACCACCGCGGCGGTCCTGCCGCGTGTGCTCACGCACCGTCGAGCGGGACGGCACCTTCCCGGTGCCGGACCGTCCCGGCGTGACCCCCGCCGACCACACCCACCACCAGCAACAGCAGCGGCGGTGGGCGTGGTCGGCCGGAGGGTCGGTTGGCCGGCTGAGGCCCGCCCCACCACCGGTGGGGAGTCGCTCGACCGCAACCCCGCGGCGAGGAACCACAAACACCCACCCAACCCGGTGAACGCTTGTGGTCACAGCACTAGGCGTTGAGGGTTCCGCGGGTGATCCAGGTCAGGTTCGAAGGCTTCAAGGCGTCCGAGCGCGTGCCCAGGATCTCGTGCTGGTTCGTGTGTTCGGCGGTCA
>DATJJB010000726.1:0-7428 GCA_035492655.1 Kutzneria sp.
CAACACCACGATCCCGACCAAGCGGTCCGAGATCTTCACCACGGCCGACGACAACCAGCCGTCCGTGCAGATCCAGGTCTTCCAGGGCGAGCGCGAGATCGCGGCGCAGAACAAGAAGCTCGGCATGTTCGAGCTGACCGGCCTGCCGCCGGCCCCGCGTGGCGTGCCGCAGATCGAGGTCACCTTCGACATCGACGCCAACGGCATCGTGCACGTGCAGGCCAAGGACCTCGGCACGGGCAAGGAGCAGTCGATGACGATCACCGGCGGCTCGGCGCTGCCCAAGGACGACATCGACCGCATGATCAAGGACGCCGAGGAGCACGCGGAGGAGGACAAGCGCCGCCGCGAGGAGGCCGAGACCCGCAACCAGGCGGAGACCTTGGTCTACAGCACCGAGAAGTTCATCAAGGACAACGACGAGAAGCTGCCGGCCGACACCAAGGAGAAGGTGCAGGCGGCCATCGTCGAGGCCCAGGAGGCGCTCAAGGGCACCGACCTCGGCGCCATCAAGTCGGCGGTGGAGAAGCTGGCCACCGAGTCCCAGGCGCTGGGCTCCGCGCTGTACGCCAACGCGCCGGGCGCCGAGGGCGCACCGGCCGGCGACGCGCCGGGTGCGCAGGCCGGCCCGAAGGCCGATGACGTGGTTGACGCCGAGATCGTGGACGAGGACCCGAAGAAGTGAGCGACGAGCAGGAGCAGCCGGTGGTCGTGAACGACCGCCGACGGATCGACCCCGAGACGGGCCAGCTCCGCGATGTGGAGCCGGGCGAGCTGGTCGACGAGACCGAGGGTCTCGCCGGCCGGCACGCCGCCGAGGACGTCGTGGCCGACCCGGCCGCGGAGTTCAAGGCGCAGCTGGACGAGCGGACCGCGGACCTGCAGCGACTGCAGGCCGAGTACGCCAACTACCGCAAGCGGGTGGAGCGGGACCGCGAGGTCAACGCGACGGCCGCCAAGGGGCAGATCGTCAACGAGCTGCTCGGTGTGCTGGACGACGTGGAGCGGGCCGCCGCGCACGGCGACCTGACCGGCGCGTTCAAGTCGGTCAGCGACAAGCTGGTGGCGGTGCTCCAGGCCAGCGGCCTTGAGCCGTTCGGCCACGAGGGCGAGGAGTTCGACCCTTCGGTGCACGAGGCGGTGCAGCACAACACCTCGGCCGAGGTGACCGGCCCGACCGTGACGGCCGTGCTCCGGCGCGGCTACCGGTTCGGCGAGCGTCTGCTGCGGCCGGCGCTGGTGGCGGTCACCGACCATGAGCCGGCGACCGCTGAGTAACAACCACGCAGGAGGGAGGGACGCCCGGTGAGCGCACGGGATTGGATCGACAAGGATTTCTACGGCGACCTGGGCGTCTCCTCCGACGCCACGGCCGACGAGATCAAGAAGGCGTACCGGAAGCTGGCCCGGGAGCTGCACCCCGACGCCAACCCCGGTGACGCCAAGGCCGAGGCCCGCTTCAAGTCGGTCTCACAGGCCTACGGCGTGCTGTCGGACGCGGAGAAGCGCAAGCAGTACGACGAGGCGCGGCGGCTGTTCGGCTCCGGCGGGTTCCGGCCCGGCGGCGGTGGCGGCTTCGGTGGCGGCACGAGCTCGTTCGACCTTGGCGACCTGTTCGGCGGGGCGCAGGCCGGCGGCGGGCAGGGTGGCATCGGCGACCTGCTCGGCGGCCTGTTCGGCCGAGGCGGGCGCGGTGCTTCGGCGGCGTCGGCGACGCGGGCCAAGCGCGGCGAGGACGTCGAGACCGACGTGCGGATCGAGTTCGTGGAGGCGGTCCGCGGCGCGACGGTGCCGCTGCGGCTGTCCAGCCCGTCGACGTGCGGCACCTGCCACGGGTCGGGGGCCAAGCCGGGCACCACGCCGCGCACCTGTCCGACCTGCAAGGGCGCCGGCCTGGTCAGCCGGAGCCAGGGCGCGTTCGCGTTCAGCGAGCCGTGCCGCGACTGCCGGGGCACCGGCAAGATCATCGACGACCCGTGTCCGGAGTGCGCGGGCGAGGGCGTGAGCACCAAGGTGCGCACGCTGACCGTGCGGATTCCGGCCGGCGTCGACGACGGTCAGCGGATCCGGCTGGCCGGCCAGGGCGAGCCCGGGCGCAACGGCGGCCCCAACGGCGACCTGTTCGTCCGCGTGCACGTCACGCCGCACGCGGTGTTCGGACGTGCCGGGGACGATCTCACGGTGACGGTTCCGGTGACCTTCCCCGAGCTGGCGCTTGGCACCACACTGACGGTGCCGACGCTGGACTCGAGCGTCAACGTGAAGGTGCACCCGGGCACGGCCAGCGGCCGCATCCTGCGGGTGCGCGGCAAGGGCATCGAGCGCAGGGACGGCCGCAAGGGAGACCTGCTGGTCACGCTGCAGGTGGCGGTGCCGTCGCGGTTGGACGGCACGGCCGAGGAGGCGCTGAAGGCGTACGCCGAGGCCACCGCCGACCACGACCCGCGGGCGGAGTTGAACGCGCTGCTGGGAAAGGGTGAGACGTGATGGGCAACCCGTTCTCGTTCCCGCCGGGGACCAACGAGGACACCCCGGTGTTCGTGATCTCGGTCGCCGCCCAGCTCTCCGGGCTGCACGCGCAGACGCTGCGCAGCTACGACCGGCTCGGTCTGGTGTCGCCGGGCCGGGCCAGCGGCGGCGGGCGGCGCTACTCGGCCCGGGACATCTCGCTGCTGCGTGAGGTGCAGCGGCTGTCCCAGGAGGAGGGCGTCAACCTCGCCGGCATCAAGCGCATCATCGACCTGGAGAACCAGGTGGACGCGCTGAAGTCCCGGCTGACCGAGCTGTTGGAGGAGCTGGCCGCGGCGCACGCGGCGGCC
This sequence comes from Kutzneria sp., assembly GCA_035492655.1. Taxonomy (GTDB): domain Bacteria; phylum Actinomycetota; class Actinomycetes; order Mycobacteriales; family Pseudonocardiaceae; genus Kutzneria. The sequence continues at coordinate 2,820 of DATJJB010000726.1, forward strand.
GAGCAGGCCGCGGCCGCGGTGCACGCCTCGTACCGGCGCGACCTGGTGCCGGTACGCCAGCACCAGCAGATCGTGGTCTGGAAGCCCAAGCAGTAGCGGCATAGGAAAAAAGGGGGCCACCGGCCCCCTTTTTTTCAGGATCAGTCCAAAGTGAACGGGTCGTAGCGGATGTGGTCCAGCGGCGTGCCGGCCACCAGCATCCGCGACACGGTGGCCCGGATCATCGCCGGCGAGCCGCAGACCAGGACCTCGCGGTCCGACCAGGCGCCGTAGCGGGTGACGACGTCGGCCAACGAGCCGTGCTCGTAGCCCTGCAGGCCCGGTTCGGACTCGACGACCGGCACCACGGTCAGCCAGGGGTTGCTCTGGGCGATGCGCTGGAGGTTCTCCAGGTCGTACAGGTCCTCACGGGTGCGGCCGCCGACGAACAGGTGCACCCGGGGGTTCTCGCCCCACTGGGCCAGGTTGTCCAGGATCGCCCGCATCGGCGAGACGCCGGTGCCGCCGGCGACCATCAGGATGTCCCGCTCGCCCTCGCGGTCCACGGTGAGCCGTCCCATCGGGGCGCCGAGCCGCCACTGGTCGCCGACCTGGGTGTGGGCCACGATCGAGCGGCTCACCCAGCCGCTGTTGACGGCGCGGATGTGGAACTCGATGGTGCCGTCCTCGCGGGGCGCGTTGGCCGGGCTGTAGTAGCGCCACAACCGGGGCCGCTGCGGCGTCTCCACGCTCACGTACTGGCCGGGCTGGTAGGGCACCGGGTAGTCGGGCTGCACCCGGACCACGGCCAATCCCCAGCTCAGGCGCTTGTGCTCGACCACGGTGGCCGGCCAGAAGGCGGGGCCCTCGTCGGCCGCGGCGGCCTCCTGCATGGACCGGGCCATGATCGTGTACGCCTCGGCCCAGGCCCGCTCGACCTGCGGCGTCCACGACTTGCCGGCGAACTTCTTGATCGAGGCCAGCAACGCGGTGCCGACCGACTCGTAGTGGCTGGCGACCACGCCGAACTTGCGGTGGTCGCGGCCGAGCTGGCGCAGGAACGGGATCAGGTCGTCGGGGCGGTCGACCATCTGCACCACGTGCACCAGGGCCCGCAGCAGGCGGCTGCGCTGCACCGACATGTTCACCGGGAACATGTCACGGGTGGTCGGCGCGAGGCTGAACAGCATCCCGTAGAAGAACTTCGCCACTTCGTCGGCGCAGGGTTCAACGACCGCGAAGCTCTCGCGAATCATCCGCACCATCGCGGTGACACCAGGTGGCGGTTCGCGTTGAGGGTTGGTCGCAGGCAAGGGATTCAACACGGCGTTGGCTGTCATGGTCCGGGCGCAGTCTCCACGTAGTCAGGGGCACCTGGCAAGGCGCCCCGTGGTCAAGCATCCGTCCCCCGACAGGGTGGACCCTAACTCGACATCGGGTCCTTGTGGGACTTGATGCCACGTTCGAGTGGACCGGGGTAACTAACTGTTGACAGACCTTCCCACGAACGGGCGAAGAATGGGCCGGGGGTGTGCAGAACGCGGTCGGCGTGACACGGTGGATCACCGTGACCCCCGTCCACCTTGCTCCGACCGGTACTGCCCGGCCCGAGCTGCTCCAACTGGAGCTGTCGGATGCGCCGTCCCCCGCGGTGACCGACATCACTCTGCACCCCGACGATCCGTTGGGCGCGATGCCCGACGCGGCCCATTTACCCGGTTCACGCGGCGAGCACCTGTTGCAGCGCGCCTTCGGCTCGGTCGACCGGGCCACCCGCTTCTACCGCGATCAGGTCCTCGACCACTTAAACGACGAGATGCGTGGCTTCGTTACACGCATGGACATGGCGTTCATCGGCACGGCCGACGCCGCCGGCGAGTGCGACGTCTCCTTCCGCGCCGGCCCGCGCGGCTTCGTGCAGGTGCTGGGCGAGCGCTGGCTGGCCTACCCCGAGTACCGGGGCAACGGTGTGATGGCCAGCCTCGGCAACATCAGCGAGAACTCGCACGTGGCGATGCTGCTGCTGGACTTCGTCGACGACCTGATCGGCCTGCACGTCAACGGCCGGGCCCGGATCGTGGACGACGCCGAGCTGCGGGCCGTGCACCCCGAGCTGCCCGCCGAGTTCGACCGCGGCCGCACCCCCGAGCGCTGGGTGGTGCTGGAGGTGGTCGAGGCCTACATTCACTGCCGCAAGCACATCCCCAGGCTGGTCCCGGTCGACCGGACCAGGGACTGGGGCACCGACGACCGCCGCAGCAAGGGCGGGGACTTCTTCGGCGTCCGATCGGCCAGAACGGCGGCCCACTAGCCGGGATCGGACACCCCGACCACTACGGTTTGACGTTCGTGTGACGCGGATGGAGGACCAAGGGTGGACGAGCACGATCAGGCTGACCGCCGGGAGGCAGCCCAGGCCGTGGAGCGGGCCCTTTCGGTGCTGTTCGGCCGGGCCCGCAGCTTCTCCCTGCAGGTCGCCAAGCAGGTCCACCCGGGCCTGGACACCGCCTCGTACGCCCTGCTCGTGCACCTGTACGAGACCGGACCGGTGCGCGCCGCCGAGATCGTGGAGCGCACCGGCCTGGACAAGTCCACGGTCAGCCGGCAGATCGCCCGGCTGGAGGAGCTCGGCCTGCTGGAGCGGGCCGTGGACAGCGCCGACGGCCGGGCCCGCATCGTGCAGCTGACCGAGACCGGCCACGACCGGCTCGACGACGTCCGCAGCGACCGCCGCAAGCTGCTGTGGGAACGGCTCTCGCACTGGTCCAACGAGGACATGCACACCTTCTCCGCCTTGCTCGATCGGCTGAACGAGGTGCTGTGATGGGGCCGTCGGTCGACGAGGCGCTCGAGCTGATCCGGCAGCTGCGGATGCTCAACCAGATCCAGAACGCGGCCCGGGCCCGGTTCTGGGACGACGAGTTCGGCCTGCACCCGGCGGCCGGCGCGCTGCTGGCCGACGTGGTGGCCCGCGGCGAGGTCCGGGTGTCCGACCTGGCCGAGTACCGGGTGGTCGACACCTCCGTGGTCAGCCGGCAGATCGCCCAGCTGCAGAAGGCCGGCCTGGTCGACCGCCGTCCGTCGCCGAGCGACGGCCGGGTGGCGTTGATCAGCCCGACCGAGCGGGGGCTCGAGGTGCTGGCCGGCTGGAAGGAGAAGCAGGCCGAGACGATCCGGTCGGCCTTCGGCGACTGGGACGACGCGCGGCTGAGCGCGGCCAACGGCGTGCTGCGCGAGCTGGTCGCGGCGATGCGGGCGACGCTGGAAGCGTGACCACCCGGACGGCCCAGTGATCGACCCGGTCCTGTGGATTGTCACCTGGGGATTGTGGACAACCGCGCCGGCGCTGGGGACAACCCTGACTCGCATGTGGGTGAACGGCCCGGATGTGGCCGTTGAGCTGGCGTGACACCGTGAAGTGAGCCAGCCCACTCGGGTATGCTCGTACTTGAGCGGAACAGACTCAACTTTTCTGACGTTGAACCGAGTGCCCCGATGTCTCGCCCCGAAGGTGGGAGATGAACCAGTTCAACCCGACCACGAAGACGCAGCAGGCGGTGTCCGAGGCGGCCCAGGCCGCGACGATGGCCGGCAACCCCGACATCACGCCGGTGCACCTGCTCGCCGCACTGCTGGCCCAGGGCGACGGTCTGACCGCCCCGCTGCTCACCGCGGTCGGGGCCGATCCGGCGCAGGTGCGCGCCGAGCTGGAGAAGCTCGCGCACTCGCTGCCGTCGGCGACCGGCGCCACCATGTCCGCCCCGCAGCTGTCCCGCGACGGCCTGCGGGTGATCACGCACGCCCAGCGGCTGGCCACCGAGATGGGCGACGAGTACGTCTCCACCGAGCACCTGCTGGTGGGGCTGGCCGCCGAGGGCGGGCAGGTCGCCGACCTGCTGCGCCGGCACGGCGCGTCGGCCGACGCGCTGCGCGACGCCTTCACCAAGGTCCGCGGCTCGTCCCGGATCACCAGCCCGGACCCGGAGGGCACCTTCCAGGCGCTGGAGAAGTACGGCGTCGACCTGACCCAGCGGGCCCGTGACGGCGAGCTCGACCCGGTGATCGGCCGTGACGCCGAGATCCGCCGCGTGGTGCAGGTGCTGTCCCGGCGCACCAAGAACAACCCGGTGCTGATCGGCGAGCCCGGCGTCGGCAAGACCGCCATCGTCGAGGGCCTTGCCCAGCGCATCATCGCCGGCGACGTGCCGGAGTCGCTGCGCGGCAAGCGGGTCATCGCGCTCGACCTTGGCTCCATGGTCGCCGGCGCGAAGTACCGCGGCGAGTTCGAGGAGCGGCTCAAGGCCGTGCTCAAGGAGATCACCGACTCGGCCGGCCAGGTCATCACCTTCATCGACGAGCTGCACACCATCGTCGGCGCCGGCGCGACCGGCGAGGGCGCGATGGACGCCGGCAACATGATCAAGCCGATGCTGGCCCGCGGCGAGCTGCGCATGGTCGGCGCGACCACGCTGGACGAGTACCGCCAGCACATCGAGAAGGACCCGGCGCTGGAGCGCCGGTTCCAGCAGGTGCTGGTGGGCGAGCCGAGCGTGGAGGACACCATCGGCATCCTGCGTGGCCTCAAGGAGCGCTACGAGGTGCACCACGGTGTCCGCATCACCGACACCGC
>DATJJB010000727.1:0-23281 GCA_035492655.1 Kutzneria sp.
GCGCTGGCCAGCGTGAACAGGGCCAGTCCCAGCAGGAACACCCGCTTGTGGCCCACCCGGTCCGCCCACCGTCCACAAGGGACCAGCAGGGCCGCGTAGATGATCGGGTACCCGTTCAGGATCCAGCTCAGATCGGCCAGCGTGTGCCCGGTGAAGTCGCGCCCGATCGCCGTGAACGCCACGTTCACCACGAACAGGTCGAGGCTGGCCAGGAACGGCGCCCCGCTCAGCACGACCAGCGTCCGCCCGACCCGTCTCTCCACCTGGCTAGTGCTCACCATAGCCAGACGGTACCCGGCTGACTTTGTAAAACACAAGCCAGGCTGCTCGGCGGGTTTGTCCGGTGCTGTGATCGGGCCGGTCGATGGCGTCTTGACTCATCCGATCTCTGGTGGTTCCCTGGCCTCACCGCCGCGCACCGTCCGTCCGGTCACCCTGCGAACCTGACCTGGAGCGCGTAGATGAGGCATACTCGAAAACTGGCGATCGCCGCCGGAATGGCCGGTGCGCTGGCCGTCGGTGGCGCGCAGCTGGCGGGCGCGATGACGCCGCGCACGCTGGTGGCGTCCTCGCCGACCGAACTGTCGGCCGTGCTGGGCCAGGCGGAGCCTGGAGATCGTGTCGTGGTCGGCCCTGGCAGCTATGACAACGCGCTGATCCGGGTCAGCCGGTCGGGCACCGCGCAGGCGCCCATCACCGTGATGGCGGCCTCGGTGGGCGGGGTGCGGTTCACCGGCAGTGGCGGATTCGACCTGGCCGGGGCGTCACATGTTGTGGTGCAAGGGTTTGTGTTCGCGGACGGCGGCGGACTGACGGTGCCGGGGGACGCCAAGGCCAACCGGATCACGCGCAACACGTTCGACGGCAACAAAGGCGGCGCGGACCTGACCGTGCAGGCCGACGACACCGAGGTCGACCACAACACGTTCTCCAACCGCACCGCGCAGGGCGTGTACCTGCAGGTGGTCGGGCCGGGCGCGCACGACATGGCCAAGCGGGTCCACGTGCACCAGAACTACTTCTACAACCACCAGTACCACGGGGCCAACGGCGGCGAGTCCATCCGCTTCGGCCTGTCCGGCCGGCAGCACGCCGAGGCGGACGGGCTGATCGAGAACAACCTGTTCGACAAGGCCGACGGCGACTCCGAGGCGATCTCGGTGAAGTCCTCGAACAACGTGGTGCAGTACAACACCATCATCAACAGCCGGGGCACGCTGTCCCTGCGGCACGGGTGGAACACGCGGGTCGAGGGCAACATCCTGATCGGCGGCAGCACCGGCATCCGGTTCTTCGGCAACAACCACGTGATCATCAACAACCTGGTCGAGGACACCTCCGGGCCGGCCATGGAGTTCGGCGGCGGCGAGGTGCGCGACGACACCACCAGCGGCACCGACCACGAGTCCTCCGACCACTGCGTGGTCGCCTTCAACACGCTGTCCGGCAGCGACTCGCTGATCTGGTACGAGAGCAGCAAGAAGTACCCGCCGTCGGACGACACGCTGGCCGACAACATCCTGCTCGGGCACGGGCAGACGGCGGCCACCGGCACCGGCACGTCACTGCACTTCACCGGCAACATCCTGTCCGGCTCGGCGGCCGGCTCGCTGCCCTCGGGCGCGTACCGGACCGTGGACCCGAAGCTGGCACGGGACGCGCACAACCTGTTGCGCCCCAGCGCGAGCAGCCCGGCCATCGGCGCGGCGACGGGCTCGTACCCGCAGGTGACGCTGGACATCGACAAACAGAACCGGCCGTCGGCCAAGGACGTCGGCGCGGATCAGTACAACGCGTCGGCCCCGGGGCGGCCGCTGACCACGGCTGACGTCGGGCCGAAGGCGCCCTGACCGACGCGGTCCCGGCCGACCCACAAGGTCGGCCGGGACCACACCGTCACGCCCAGGGCGCGGTGACCTCCCAGGTCGTGTCCTCGGCCCAGAGGTTCGTGGTGTCCCAGGGGTTGGCGCCGCCGTTGTGGGCGATGTAGACGGTGGCGTTGTAGTGCCGTATGTAGTAGCCGGGATAGTTGACGGACTGGAACGACGTGAAGGACCCGGAGTTGCCGGCCGCCGGGCAGAACGTGGCGTCCTGCCGCATGAGATCGGTGCCGTCGAACGGCTGCCGGTGCACGATGTAGTTGGCGTGCCGTAAGTAGTCGCCGGGGTAGTTCTTCGACTCGAAGGACAGGCAGGACTGGTTGGCCAGGCCGCGCCGCACGATCCAGGTGGCATCGGCCTTGTCCAGCGCCGAGCTGATCACCGAGGTAACGGCGTCACCGTTAGCGTGCCGGAGATAGCGGGTGGTGCAGCAGGCCGTGGTGGCCCGCAGGGAAATCGACGAGCCCGGCGTGAGCTGGCCGCCCGGGACGCCGTTCGAACCGCCGTAGCCGGCGGACACGATGTTGGCCTGCACGGCGCTGTCGGCGGCGCTGCTCGGCACGCCGGCGGTCATGACGCCCTCGAAGAACGAGCCGACATCGGCATTGCTGTTGTCGCCGCCCGTGCCGAGGACGATCGCGCCTTCCTGGTGCATGGGGGAGTAGCCGCTCTTGACCGTCGGCTCGGAACCGGAGTACGTGGTGGTCAGGCCGCCGGTCTGGGCGTTGCCGCGTTTGAGGTTGAAGTGGTCCTGGCCGTTGTTGGACAGCATCGCCGTGACGAAGGGGATGAGTCCCGGTCCGGGGTCGTTCACGTTCGTGCCGGTGTTGGACTGGTACAGGCCGTTCTCGAGGTCGGCCGCCACCCACGGGCCGCCGGAGCCGTTGCAGCCGCCGAATTCGCAGCGCAGACCCAGGTAGACCGCGTCCATGTGGCCGTTTCCGGTGTCCTGGTTGTTGGTTTCCGCGTTGCCGTAGTCGAAGCAGCAGCCGCCGTTGACGTGCGTGGCCGAGGCGACCATGTACATGCCCTCCGGCTGGCCGTTCACCGCGACGCCGCTGGTCGTGTTGTCGCGGTAGCCCATGCCCGAGGAGATCTCCACGCCGTACGCCGTGTGGCCGCCGACGCTCACCGGCAGCGCGTCGGCCGGCGCCCCGACATCCGCGCGACCCGCGCCACCCTCGCCTTCGATGGTCAGGTCGTTGTGCCGGGGCGACTGGTCGAATATCTCGTTGATGATGCACGTCGTGTTGGCGCAGAAGGAATCCTGCGCCGCCGCGTTGGCGATGCCGCCCGCCGTCAGCACACCGATGTTGGCCAGCGCCCCGTCGGCCCGCTTCACCTGGTACAGCGGACCGTTGTAGTTGGCGTAGAGGGCCCGGATCGTGCTGTGCGCCGCCACGCACGGCGTGCCGGCCGAGCCGTAGATGTCGCACGGCAGCGACGTGGCCGCCTGCGCCGTGCTCGCGCCGATGGCCGTCAGACAGGCGGCCACCAGGCAGAGGATCCCCGCGATGGACAGTAGTCGTGGCACTGGGTCTCCCGGGTTAGCAGGGACTGCGGACACCACGTGGCGATTCAGCTTCGCACCGTCGCTACAACGTTGTAAATGAGGATGTCCGGTTCAGGACAGTGAACAGCGGACAAATCGGGCGGCTGCTAGCCGGCGGTGCTTTCGCGGATGGCCAGGGTGAACGGGGTCTGGATGTCCTCCGGCTCGAAGGAGTCCGCCGATTCGATGCGGCGGCGGGCCAGGTCGACGGCGGTGCGGGCGATGGCCAGCTTGTCGGGGGCGACGCTGGTGAGGGTGGGCCGGCTGTAGGCGCCTTCCTCGGTGTTGTCGAAGCCGACGACGGCGATGTCCTCGGGCACCCGCAGCCCACGGTCGGCGATGGCCCGCAGGGCGCCGATGGCCAGCAGGTCGTTGAAGCAGAAGACGGCGTCGGGTGGCTCGGGCAGGTCGAGCAGGGAGGCCATGGCGGCGGCGCCGTTCTGGCGGTGGTAGTGCAGGGCGGGCCGGACGAGCTCGGGCAGCCCGGCGTCGGCGAGGGCCTGGCGGTAGCCGGCCAGCCGCAGCTCGGCGGTGCCGCGGGTGGGATGGGCGCCGATGGCGGCGATCCGACGTCGCCCGAGCTCCACGAGATGCCCGACGGCGAGCTGGGCGGCGAGCACGTTGTCGATGGCGACCCGGTCGATCCGCACGTCCACCGAGTGTTCGCCGATCATGACGAGCGGCACGCCGGGGTCGAGCTCGGCGAAGTCGGCGGCGTGCAGGGCCTCGGGGCTGATCACGGCGGCGTCGATGAGGTGCGGCCCGAGCGCGGACAGCACGGCCCGCTCGCCCTCCCGGCTGGCCTGGGTCTGCTCGATGAGCACGTTCCAGCCCAGCTCGCGCCCGGCGGTGATGACCAGCCCGGCCAGCTCGCCGAAGTAGGGAATGCCGAGCTCGGGCACGACCAGCGCGATGAACCCGGTCCGCCCGCGCCGCAGGTTGCGGGCGCCGATGTTGGGCCGGTAGCCGGTGGCGGCCAGCGCTTCCTCGACCCGGCGGCGGTTCTCCGGCTTGACGAAGGAGTAGCCGTTGACCACGTTGGACGCGGTCTTGATCGACACCCCGGCCATGCGGGCCACGTCCCTGAGCGTCACGGCCATGGGTCGACGATAGCGGTCCGACCTCGTCCCGCGGCGGGTGATCGAATCGACGGACCGGCCCTGGGCCGACCGGTTGCTGGGCTAATGTCCGATGGCGTGGGTGATTCGGTGGTGCGGCGGTTCCGGCAGCGGGCGGGCCTGACCCAGGAGGCGCTTGCGGAGCGCTCGGGGGTGTCGACCCGCACGATCCGCGGCCTGGAGACGGGGGATCGGCCGAACCCTCAGCTGGGCTCGTTGCGGCAGCTGGCCGACGCGATGAGCCTGTCGCCGGCGGACCGCGACGAGCTGATGGCGTCGGTGCTGGGCACTCCCTCGGTGCCGCGGCAGCTGCCGGCGGTGCCGGCCGGCTTCACCGGTCGCGAGGCGGAATTGGCCCAGCTCGACGGGGCATTGTCGACGGTCAGCGCCGTCGCCGGCGCGGGCGGCATCGGCAAGACGTGGCTGGCGGCGCGGTGGGGGCACCGGCGGATTGATCGGTTTCCGGACGGCCAGCTGTTCGTCGACCTGCGCGGTTTCAGTCCCGCCAGCGACCCGCTGGACCCGCTGACCGCGCTGCGCGGCTTCCTGGATGCCCTCGGCGTCGACACCGCTCGCGTCACCGGCGACGTCCATGAGCACGCGGCGCGGTACCGCAGCGAGGTCGCGGGCAAGCGGCTGCTGATCGTGCTGGACAACGCGGCGACCGCCGACCAGGTCGTGCCGCTGCTGCCAGGTACGCCGACCTGCACGGTGTTGGTGACGAGCCGGCGGACCCTGTCGACGCTGCTGCATCGGCACAACGCCCAGCACCTGCCGCTGGCCGCCCTGGACGAGGCCGAGGCGCACGAGTTCCTGGTCAACGCGCTCGGCGCGGACCGCGTCGACGCCGAGCCGGCCGCCGCGGCGGAGTTGATCGAGGCGTGCGGGCGGTACCCGCTCGCGCTGGCCGTGATGGTCGGCCGCGCCCGGCATCGGAACACCCTGGAATTGGCCGCTGAGCTGCGGGAACACGGCCTGGACGCGCTGACCAACGTACTGTCCTGGTCGCTGCGGGCGCTGACCGACGAGCAGCGGGCGGTGTTCGCGCTGCTGGGCACCGCGCCCGGCGCTGACATCGGGTTGCCGGCGGCCGTGAGCCTTACGGGCCTGCCGAGGCCGCAGCTGACAAGGGTTCTCCGGGTGTTGGTCGAGGCGTCGCTGCTGACCCGGCTGGCCAACGGCCGGTACGCCATGCACGACCTGATCCGCGGCTTCGCCGCGCGGCAGGACGTGCCGAACCGGGACGCGGCGCTGCGCCGGGTGCTGGACTTCTACCTGCACACCGCCGATGCCGCCGCCCAGCAGATCGATCCGCAGCCGTTGGAGCTGGCCCCGACGAGCGTGCCGCCGCAGTCGATCCCGGACGTGTCGACGGCGCTGGCCTGGTTCGACGCCGAGCTGCCCAATCTTCTTGCCGCGCAACGTGTTGCCACCGGCATCGAGGTCTGGCAGCTGGCCCGTACGGTGAACAGCTTCCTGTACCGGCGCGGCCGCCACCACGACCGGCTCGCCGTGTGGCAGACGGCGCTGGCCGCCGACCTGCCGGCCGCGGCCCGGGCCAGCGCTCATGGTCTGCTCGGCCGGGCCTACGGTGCACTGGGCCGGTTCGAGGACGCCACCGGGCACTTCGAGCAGGCGCTGGCGCTGGCCGATGACGATGCCTTGCAGCAGGCCAACACTCATCGCATGCTCGCGGCGGCGTGGGAGCAGCGTGGCGACGACCGGGTGGCGCGGGAGCACACCGGCCGGGCCCTGGCCCTGTACCGGACGCTCGATGAGCCGGTGTGGGAAGCCGACGCCGTCAACTCCATGGGCTGGTACGCGGCCCGGCTGGGCGAGTTCGACGATGCCCGTAAGCATTGCGAGCAAGCCTTGGTGATGCAGCGCCGCAACGGCTATCGCGACGGCGAGGCCGCGGCGCTGGACAGCTTGGGCTTCATCGCCCATCGCACCGGCCGGCACGCGGCGTCCGTGGACTACTACGAGCAGTCGCTGACGATCTTTCGCGACGTCGGCAACACCATGTACGCGGCGGTCGCGCTGGACGGCATCGGGCACCCTTTCGTTGCGCTGGGCCGGCGCGGCGACGCCCGTGCGGCGTGGGGTGAGGCGCTGCTGCTGTTCAAGGAACAAGGCCGTGACGCCGACGCCGACCGGGTCCGGCGGCAACTCGACTCCCTCGATCACCCGACTGCCGGCTGAATCGCCGATGGCCGGGTTACCATGCGGGGAGGGGGCGATCAGCGATGGCGGACCGACGCCGTTCGACGTTGCGTGAACTTCGGATGCGAACCGGGCTCACCCAGGAGGCGTTGGCCGACCGCTCCGGCGTGTCGGTCAGCACCATCCGCGGCATGGAGAACGGCACCCGCGTCAACCCCCGTCCGGACACCCTGCGGCAGCTGGCCGACGTGCTCGGGCTCGCGCCGGTCGAGTACGAGGACCTGTTGGCGGAGCACGATCTCCAGCCGGCCGAGCGGTCCGCCCGGCCCCGGCAGCTGCCGGCCGCGCCGCACGGCTTCGCCGGGCGGGCCGAGCTGGCCGTCGACGTGCCGACGGTGCTGGTCGGGCCGGGCGGTATCGGCAAGACCTGGCTGGCGTTGCACTGGGCGCACGAGCACGCCGCCGAGTTCCCGGACGGGCACCTGTTCGTCGACCTGCGCGGTCACGGCCCGACCGGTGACCCCGTGGATCCGTTGACGGTGCTGCGGGGATTCCTGGACGCGTTGGGAGTGCAGGATCTTCGCGGTGGGCTCGCCGAGCATGCCGCGCTGTACCGAAGCCATGTCGCCGACCGGCGGATGCTGATCGTGTTGGACAACGCGGCCAGTGCCGACCAGGTGGCGCCGCTGCTGCCCGGCTCGTCCTCATGCACGGTGCTGATCACCAGCCGGACGACGCCGACCGCCCTGCTGCACCGCCATGGCGCCCGGCAGGTACGGCTGGACGTGTTGGGGGACAACGAAGCCTATGGGCTGCTGGCCCGTCGGATCGGCGACTGGCGGCTGGCCGCCGAGGCCGACGTGGTGCGTGAGCTGATCCGGCTGTGCGGGGGATATCCGTTGGCGCTGGCCATCGTGGCCGGCCGGGCCCATGCGCATCCGGACATCCCGCTGTCGGAGTTCGCCGCCGAGCTGGCCGAGCTCGGCCTGGACGCGCTGGACGACGCCGACCCGACGGCGAGTCTGCCGGCGGTGCTGTCCTGGTCGCTGCGGGCGCTGACCGACGCGCAGCGGGCGGTCTTCGGGTTGCTCGGGACCATCGACGTCGATGCGACCGAGGTTGCCAAGGCAACCGGGATGTCGCGGCCGCAGGTGACGAAGGTGTTGCGGGAGCTGGAAGACGCCTCGCTCCTGCGGCGGCAGGCCAACGGCCGCTACGTCATGCACCACCTGCTGCGCTGCTTCGCCGCCTACAGTGCCGGCGATGTGCGAGGATTGCTCGACTTCTGCGGCGAGGCTGATCAGCTGTCCGAGCGGTGCGGCAACACCTTGCCCGCCAACAGCTCCAGGTGACCGGCAGCGGTACGCCAGGCGGGAGAAGTCCGGCTGCGGCAGCCGGCGCTGGCCGAACAGGTCGGGCAGCTCGACCGTGCGCAGGGTGGGCCGAGGAGTTGGCGATGTTCCAGGCGGCCGATTCGGTCAACAAGGCCCCGAAGCCGACCATGGACTGGTAGGTCGTGTTCGGATCCACGGTGATCGCCGGGCCGCTGCCCGACGAGCCGAACGACACCGGCGTCTGCTGGGTCAGCTTGTTGGACTGGTCCGGCGTGGTCAGCCACACGTTGGCCGTCGTCGCGGCGAAGGCCGGCGGGGCCTGGGTGACCGCGTGGGCGATCCCCGGGGCGACCAGGGCCGCCGCGGCACAGCCGGCCAGCAGCCGGTGACGGGATTTGGTGGAGGTCATGCAGGGACACCCTCCCTTGTCGTGAAACAAATGTAACGCAGCTGTAACAGGGTGCAGAAAGTGCAGCACCGGAATCCAGGTATGCCAATATCCCTTGCTTAAAAAGGAACGTGGTGTCGCCAAGTGCCTGAAACAAATGAAACGGTCGTGGCGCAGTGTCCGCAATGGACAATGGACGGGAATAGCGGCCACGAGTCCGATTCGGTCCGGCCGGCTGTCACCTGAGGTAGCGTCGATGTGTGCGCGTGTTGCTGACCGGCATGCCGGTGTACTCCCATCTGGTGCCGATGCTGGTGCCGGTGGCCAAGGCGCTGCAAGCGGCCGGCCATGAGGTGGCGGTGGCCACCGGGCAGCCGCCGGCGGCCGAACTGGCCCGACAGGGCCTGGCCCACCGGCTGCTGCCCAGGATGTTGGTGGGCCAGGAGTTCCGGGCCGACCCGGAGCTGGCGCGGGCGATCGGCCTGAGCGCCGACGGTGTGCCGTTGCCGGAGCTGAACGAGATGCCGCCGGGGGCGGGGTTCGGTCGGCTGTTCGCCGGCGTCGGGGCGACGCGCAACGCGCAGGACCTGCGCACGGTGGCCGAGGAGTTCCGGCCGGACCTGATCGTCCGCGAGGGCACGGAGTTCGCCGGCTTCCTGGTGGCCGAGCAGCTGGGGGTGCGCTGTGTGACGCTGGATTCCTCGCCGCTGGCCCCGGTCCGCCACCCGGGCATGCTGCCGGGGCTGAACGAGACCCGGGCGTCGCTGGGGATGCGGCCGTTGCCACACATCAACGAGCTGACTCGGGATGCCTGGATCGGCTGGCTGCCGGCCCAGTGGTGGGCGGAGAACCTGCCGTCGCACCAACACTTCCGGGCACCAGCGGCAACGGGCACGCTGGACCCGGAGATCGCGGGGTTGCGTTCGGACCGACCGCTGGTGCTGGTCACGCTCGGTTCCAACGCCGCCCACATGTTCACCGAATCGCCGCTGCCGCCCATCGTCGAAGCCCTGGAACAGTTGGAATGCACGGCGGTGGTGGCGCTCGACCGTAGGTGGGACGGGCCGAGCCCGGCCAACGTGCACCTGGTGCCGTTCGTGCAGCAGCAACTGCTGCTGCCGGCCTGCGACCTGTTCGTCACGCACGCGGGCTACAACGGCGTGCGGGAGGCGCTGGCCGCCGGCGTGCCGATGGTGGCCATGCCGTTGTTCGCCGAGGCCCCGGCCAACGCGCGGCGGCTGACCGAGCTCGGCCTCGGCGTCACGGTGCCGGCCGACGCGACGCCGGCCGGCATCCTGGTGGCGTGCAAGGAGGTGCTGGGCGACCCGGCCTTCCGTTACGCCGCAAGCGGTTTCCAGCGCCGGATCATGGGGCTTCCCGGGATGGACGAGCTGGTGTCAGCTCTGGTGCGGGAAGCCCAGCGCTAGCGCGCGGGCGGCCAGTTCGGGCCAGTCCTCGCCGGCGTGCGGATGGTCGGCAGAGTTCAGTAGACAGCCCAACGTGATCGGGAACGGGACGTGGTAGCGGGGTGCCGAAAGCTGGGGCGGGTTGGCGAAATCGAGCACCTCGGCCAGGTTGTTGGCGGCCGCGTCGCGGACGGTCAGCGGCGACAGCCCGAACCGCCACTCGATCATCTTGAGAATGGACGTGTGGTCGTACAGGCCGTGCGCGACGGTGGCGCGCGGCGACCGCGGCGAGACGACCACGCAGGGCACGCGGAAACCGCGCAGGCCGGCGCCGAGGTCGGGGTTCGGGTCCGGGCCGACCGGCGGCGGCACGTGGTCGAAGAAGCCGCCCCACTCGTCGTAGGTGATGACCAGCGCGGTCCGCGGCCAGTTGGGGCTCGACACCACGGCGTTGTAGACGCCGGCCAGGAAGTGCTGGCCCAGCCGGATGTCGGCCAGCGGGTGCTCGTCCTGGGCCAGCCCGGCGACCGCCTCGCCGAGGAAGCCGGGCTCCACGAACGACACCGCCGGTAACCGGCCGGCCGCCGCGTCGGCGTAGAACTCGCCGATGAGCCGGCTGATCCCGAGGTGCCGCGTGCCCCACAAGGCGGTGTACGGCACGTCGCTGAAGTAGTAGCGCCCGCTGACGCCCGCCGCGGCCAGGCGGTCCCAGATCGCCGGCATGGTGGCCAGCTTGTCGACGGACGTCGTCGTGCGGTCGGTCTGCCCGGCGTGCAGGAAGAACCGGTTCGGGAAGGTGGGCGCCATCATGGCCGCGAAGTACCGGTCGCAGACCGTCCAGTCGCGCGCGGCGCTGCCGTAGAAACCCAGGTCGTCGGCCTCGAAGTAGCCGATGGACAACGCGTCGTTGTTGCCGGCCCGCAGCCAGCCGTCGCAGGCGCCGTTGTTGAACTCGACGCGGCCGCCGTCGTAGGAGTGGTCGGGGTCGCTGAACCCGCAGCCGTGCGGCACGGTCAGGTGGTGCGTCTGGTGCGCCACCCCGTCCTTGTCGGTGAAGGTCAGCCCGGCCTGCCGGCCGTCAGCGCCCGGCAGCCAGCCCAGGTAGTGGTCGAACGAGCGGTTCTCCATCATCACCACCACGATGTGGTCGATGCCCGACTGCTCGGGCGCCGGCAGCGTCGCCGCCTCCGCCGCCGTGGACCCCACTGTGGATCCCACCGCCGCCAGCGCCACTGCCCCCGCCGTGCCGGCCAGGAACTCCCGCCGGGTCACATCGCTCATCGCCGTCTCCGTTCGGTCGCCGGGCCGCGGCCGAGTATCCACCGGTGAGATGACCTGGTGGCCAACAGTTGACAGCAAGGGCGTGACTGCCGGGCAGCGGCTGGCCCGCCCTTGCTCGGAATGCGCCGAGACCACCGGTGGGCCTGCGCCGTCCTATCAGGATCGACTGACGTTACGTAACCATGATACGGAACGTTGTTAGCGCGGTCACGAAGGCCATCTGAGCGGGGCGGATGGGGTATAAAGAGACGGTGACCGTTCTCCAGTTGCTCCGCGACCGCACGCGCGAGGGAAGCGTCCCCGGGCGGCGGACCGACGGTGCGCGCCTGGCGCTGCTGGTCGAGGGTGGCAGCTCACGGGGCGCGTACTCCAGCGGCATGACGATCGCCATCGAGCAGCTGGGGCTGCTGCCGGCCTTCGACGCCGTCTACGGCAGCTCGGCCGGCTCGCTGAACGCGGCCTGGCTGCTGTGCGGGCGGGCCGAGAAGACGCAACACGCCTGGTGGAGCCCGCTGATCATGCGGACGACCATCAACCTGGGCAACGCGCTGCGGGGCAGGCCGGTGGTGGACACCGGGTTCCTGGTCGACACGGTCTACACCACGATCATGCCGATGGGTTTCCAGGAGATCGTCGACAACCCGGTCGAGTTCCACCCCATCGCCACCGACGCGCGGACCGGCGAGGCCGTCGACCTGCACGGCCTGATCCACAGCCAGGCCGGCGTGCAGGAGGCGCTGCGGGCGTCGACCCGGATGCCGATCCTGGCCGGCGGCCCGGTGGAGATCGACGGCCGGCAGCTGATCGACGCCGGCCTGGCCGAGTCGGTGCCGGTGCGATCGGCGCTGGCCCAGCAGGCCACGCACATCGTCGCCCTGCGCACGGTGCGCGAGGACGAGAAGTCAGGACCGCCGCCGCTGGCCGAACGGCTCGTGGCCTCGCGCTGGTTCGCCCGCCATGCCCCGGGCGCCCTGGAACTCTGGCTGCGCGGCGACGTGCAGCGGGCGGAGGAGGAACGGCTGCTGGCCGAGCACCCCGCCACCCTGCAGATCCGGCCGCCCCTGGGCAGCGCCCGCATCGGCCGCACCGACCGCCGCCTCAGCCGTTTGCGCGAGGCCGTCGACGCCGGCCGGCAGGCCGCGTTCGACGTGCTCGCGGGTTGTGTTGACGAGCCACCGAGGAGGTCAGCATGGTTGACACCGTGACACTGCCGGCCGGGACGATCGCCTATACCGAGCAGGGCGCTGGGCGACCGGTGGTGTTCATCCACGGTCTACTGGTCAACGCCAACCTGTGGCGCGAGGTGATCCCGTTGGTCGCCGATGCCGGGTTCCGTTGCCTGGCGCCGACTCTGCCGCTCGGCGCGCACCAGAAACCGATGCCGGAGGCCGACCTCACGCCGCCTGGGCTGGCCAAGCTGATCGCCGACTTCCTGGCGGCGCTGGATCTCGACGACGTGACGGTCGTGGCCAACGACACCGGCGGCGCGCTGACCCAGATCCTGATGGTGAACCACCCGGAGCGGATCGGGCGGGTGGTGCTGACACCGTGCGATGCGTTCGAGGAGTTCTTCCCGAAGCCGTTCGACGCGCTGACCCGGCTGATCCGCACACCGGGCGCGGCGTGGTTGCTCAGCCGGGCGCTCCAGTTCCCGGCCGTGCAGCGCCAGCCGAATTCCTTCGGCTGGCTGGCCAAACGCGGCATTCCGGACGAGATCATGGCGTCGTACGTGCGACCCTGCCGGGACAGCGGGGCGATTCGGCGGGACCTCAAGCGGTTCCTGGTCGGCGTGGACAACCGGCACACCCTGGCCGCGGCCGACAAACTGCGCGGCTTCACCAAGCCGGTGCTGCTGGTGCGGGCGGCGGAGGACAAGGTGTTCAAGGCGTCGCTGTTCGATCGACTGGCGGCGATCCTGCCGGACGCCAGGCTGGTCGAGGTGGCGGACTCGTGGACCTTCGTGTCCGAGGACCAGCCGGACCGACTGGCCCGGCTGGTCGTCGAATTCGCGCGATAGGTCAGCCGACCAGCGGCACCGCGGAGAGCTGGAGCTGGGTCCAGCCGTGCGTGTCGACCGGGTCGGCGCCGAAGCCCTCGATGTCGGAACCGTTGAGGTCGTACGGGTTGTGGTCGAAGTAGCGGTACAGCGCGCCGTCACGGGTCTGCGCGTAGTACAGGCCGTAACCGGGCGAGACGATGCGGTCGAAGGTGCTCCACCGGTCGGCCAGCGTCACGCCGGTCCAGGTGTGGTCGGCCGCGATGTGGTACGAGCGCAGCACGCCGGCGGTGCTGATGCCGAGCACCCAGTCGTCACCGGTGCCGGCGATGGTGCGCATGGTGAAGCCCGCGCCGATCTCGACCCGCCCGCCGATCTGGCTCTCCGCCGGCTTGGGCCGCGAGACGACGTACGAGATCAGCTTGCCGTCGGCGATGCCGTAGAGATGGCCGTGCCCGTCGTAGGTCAGCATGTCGTGCGTCCAGCCGCCGCCAAGCGGGGTCAAAGCGGAGAACGTCAGCGAGTTCTTGTTGGTGACGATGTCCACCCGGTACAGCTGGCCGGCCGGCGAGGTGACCAGCAGCGTGTTGGAGTTCAACGCCGCCAACGTCTTCGGCACGAAGCCGATCGAGGCCGAGGAGGCAAGGGTCTTGGTGCGGTCGCCGGTCGCCGAGTTGATCGTGGAGTAGGTCAGCCGGCCGTCGGACAGCGCGCCGTAGATCTGCACGGTGACCGCGCCGGGCCCGCTCAGCTCGTCGACGATGCGCTGCGCGTCCAGCGTCTGCTTGTCGTAGCGGTCGGGGTAGGCCGAGACCTGCACCCGTTGGCAGACGTCGCCGATGTCGGCGGTGCGCCAACTGCCGTTGGGGTAGCGGGCCTCCATCCTGTTGAGGAACTCGTTGGTGGCCCAGCTCGGGTTGAGCCGCTGCGCCGCGGTGCCATAGTCGTCGAGCTGCTGGAACAGGCCGAGGCTGCTGTGGTCGACCTGCTCGCTGATGTTCTCGATGGTCGACTCGACGATGGTGGTGGTGATCGCGATGACCGCGGCCCGCTCGTCCAGGCCGCGCTTCTGCACGGCGTCGATGACGGCCCGGGCGCACGACACCCGGTAGGCGGTCATCGAGTTCTTCAGGCCCTGGGTGAGCACGCCGTTGAGCTTGGTGGCGTCGGTACTGTCGGCTGAGGTCGGCGCGCCGTTGCACGGGGCCTTCTCGTAGTCGGCGACCTGCGCGACACGGGCCCGGACGGCGTCGTCGGAATCGGTGGCGGCCTGGGCGGTGCCGGCGGTCAGCACGGTCACCGCGGCCGCGGCGATGGCGATTGTTCTTGCTGCGAAACGCACAGAGGACTCCAGGGTGGGGGACGGCGCCGCGCCTGGGGGACGCGACGCCGTCGGCAGAGGTGGCTTTCAGGCCCGGTTGGTTCAGGCTCCGGGCGGGGAGACGTAGCCAGAGATCGAGTGACCGTTCTGGCTGGCGGTGGCGGGGTCGATGACCCGTTGCCGGACCGCGTTGCTGACGTTGCCGCCGACCACGGTCAGCGTCCCGTCCGGGTGCACCGCGGTGACGACGTCCACGTGGCCGCCGGAAACGCCGTCCGGCGGGCCGTAAATGGCCCAGTCACCCGGCTTCGGGCTGCCGTGCGTGCTGCTGGAACGGGACTTGAACAGGTGGTGGTTGACACCCCACTCACCAAGGCCACGGGCGGCCAAGGTGCCGCGCGGCACGTCGGCGACGCCGGCCTGCCACCACGCCCAGGTGGCGAACATGGCGCACCACGGGGTGCCGCCTTCGTTGCACGCGGTGTTGTACTTGTCGCAGTACTTCTCGATCGTGCCGACCTCGCCGGTGGCCGCGGCGACGATCTTGCCGCGCAGCGGGTTGACCACCGGCTTCGTCGTGCACGTGCTCGGGTCGGCCGAGAGCAGCATCTGGGTCCAGCCGCGGGAGGCCACCGGGTCGTCCAGGTGGTACGTGATGTCGTTGCCGCGGCCGTCGGTCGGGTCGGCGTCCTCGTACCAGTACATGGCGCCGTCGGGGTTCTTGCCGTAGTACAGGCCGCCGCCCGGCGAGACCAGGTTCTCGAAGCTCTGCCAGCCGGCGTTGTCCAGCTGCGCCCGGGTGTAGCCGCCGGTGGCGTTGATCGCGTAGCTGATCAGCTGGCCGTCCGACGTGGTGGCGATCAGCCGGTCGTCGGCCGCGGCGGCCAGCGTCTTCAGGTAGAAGCCGCCGCTGCCGATCTCGACCCGCTGGCCGACCTGGAGCTCGCCCGGCTTGCCGTCCTTGGCCGACATCAGGTACTGGAGCAGCTGCCCGCCGGTGGTCGTGCCGTAGATGTGGCCGTGGCCGTCATAGGTCAGCAGGTTGTGGGTCCAGCCGCTCTGCAGCTTCGCGGTGGCGTAGGTGAGGCTGGTGTTGTTGGTGATCACGTCGACCCGGTAGAGCTCGCCGGCGGTGGACGTGATCAGGATGGTGTTGGCGTTCAGCGTCGCCATCGCCTTGGCGGTGAAGGGCAGCGGCGTGCCGGACGTGATGATGTGCAGCATGTTGCCGTTGTCCGGATCGACGGACGTGTACGTCAGCCGGTTGTCGGCCAGCACGCCGTAAACGGAGACGTTGGCCGAGCAGGTCGCGTCGGCGTGGGCGACCGGGCTGCTCTGCACGGCGACCGCCGTGACACAGCCGAGCGCGAGGGCGATGGCGACTACCGCCGCTCGCATCCGTCGCAGCAGTGCGGGCATGCTTCTGCCTTTCATGCGCAGTTCCACTTGAGCGGGCCGTAGTCGGAGACCCGACCGAAGATCGTGTTGTCGTCGCCGATGACGTAGACGTCGCTGTCGTCGGAGATGCCGGCGGGCAGCGGCAGGTCGGCCAGGTAGGTCGTGCCGGACCAGACGGCCGGCGGGCCGACCAGGGCGCCCTTGCTGCCGGCGATCAGGCCGTGGGCGTTGATCGCCTGCGCGGTGCCGCCGTTGTCGATGGCACGGGCGGTGCCGGGTTCGCGCCACAACAGGGACTGCGACTCGGGCCACGGTGACTCGACCTTGGTGCCGATTACCGTGCCGTTGCGGATGGCCCGGAACAATGTCGGGTACTCGGCGGCCACCGGGATGACCTGGCCGTGGCGCCACAGGTGTGCCGGGTGGTCCGCGCCGTCGTAGAGCAGCACGGTGCCGTCGTCGTCGAGGTCGATGCCCTCGCCGTACGGGGTGTCGATGACGATCGGACCGGCGGCCAGCGTCGACCAGTACAGCGAGACCTCGTGGCCGTCCCGCACGGCGTGGCCATGGGCCAGCACGTCGCCACGTTCGTTGAGCGCGGTCGCGTAGTCGGTCACGTAGCCGGCGGGCGTCGGCAGGTTGGTGAGCGTGCCATGACCGCTGTGCCCGTTGCGGAACAGGAACGCGCCGCTGCGGCCGGTGCTCTGCTGCGTGCCGGACACCAGGATCGTCCCGTCCGAGTTCTCATCCACGACCTGCGGATACCTGAAGTCGCTCAGCTCGTCGGCGACGCGCGGTTGACCGTTGGTCCAGAGCAACGGGATCGCGGCGTCGGTGGCCACGCTCCCGGTCGTGCCGGCGTAGTTGCCGTGGCTGTCGGTGCCGGTGACGGTGGTGGACCGCTCCAGATAGCCGGCCGGCGTGGACACCTTCGACACCTGCCAGGTGCAGGTTTTGGCCGCGGCGGTGGCGGGTACTGCGGTGCCGACGCCTAACGCGAGCATGGCGGTCGCGAGCACGGCGATGCGTTTGTGCATTGCTGATTGGCCCCCTTGTGAAAGCCCCCGGTTCCCCTCATTCACGACCGGGGGCTGCCGCCTGTGTAGCGCCCCGAGGTTGTCCGGCGCCGGCGGAGTGGACGCCGGACAACAAGAACCGGACAATGGCCGGCGTCGCGCCGGCCAAGGTCTGGGGGCTACATGCCGCGTGCTGAACAACCGCTCGACCTGGACGGCTCCGCACTGTCGGAATTCGCTGCCGAGCTGCGGAAACTCCGGGAGAAGGCGGGTCGTCCGACCTATCGGGAGTTGGCCGCCCGTGCGCATTTCTCATCGACCACGTTGTCCGACGCCGCTGGCGGAAAACGCCTTCCGAGCCTGGCCGTGACGCTCGCCTACGTCCGTGGCTGCGAGGGCGATGTCGAGGAATGGGAACAACGCTGGTACGCCGTCCGGGCGGCGGCGGAGATCTCTCCGGAAGTACCGGACGGCTCCGCCGCCCCGTACGTCGGGCTGGCCAGCTACGACGTCGCCGACGCCGACCGGTACGTCGGCCGCGAGCAGCTCGTCGCCGACCTGGCGGAGCGGGTGCAGCGGCAGCGGTTCACCGCCGTGTTCGGGCCGTCCGGCTCGGGCAAGTCGTCGGCGCTGCGGGCCGGACTGATCCCGGCGTTGTCCGGCCGGACCGCCCTGATCACGCCCGGCGCCCGGCCGATGTCCGCGCTGGACGGCGTGGACGCGGATCTCGTCGTCGTCGACCAGTTCGAGGAGCTGTTCACGCTCTGCGGCGACGAGGCCGAGCGCGAGCGGTTCATTGAGGCCCTGCTGGCCGCCCCGTACCGGGTGGTGATCGGCGTGCGAGCCGACTTCTACCCGCACTGCGCACAGCACCCGGGGCTGGTCGCCGCCATGCAGGACGCGCAGGTAACCGTGGGTCCGATGACGACGGACGAGCTGCGTCGCGCCATCGTCGCGCCGGCCGCGCGGGCGAATTGCAGCGTCGAGGGGGCGCTGCTGGCGACATTGATCTCGGAGGCGTCGGGGCGGCCCGGGATCCTGCCGCTGCTCTCGCACGCCCTGCTGGAGACGTGGCTCCGCCGGGCCGGCGCCAAGCTCACGCTGGCCGGCTATCAGAGCGCCGGCGGTATCGCGCACGCCCTGGCGCGGACGGCCGACACCGTGTTCGACGGCTTCACCGAGCCGCAGCGGAAGACGGCTCGGGACCTGTTCGTGCGGCTGTGCGCGCTGGGTGAGGGCACCGAGGACACTCGGCGGCGGGTGCCCCGCTCCGAGCTCGATCCAGGCGTCGACGACGTGATCACGCAGCTGGTCGACGCGCGGCTGGTGGTGGCCGACCGGGAGTCGGTGGAGATCACCCACGAGGCGCTGATCCGCAGCTGGCCGCGGCTGCGGCGGTGGCTTTCCGAGGACCGTGAGGGTTTGCGGATTCACCGCGCGCTGACCGACGCCACCGCCGCGTGGGAGGCCATGGACCGGGATCCGTCGGCGCTCTACCGCGGAGCCCGGCTGGAGCAGGCGCTGCTGTGGCGGGCCACGGCCTCGCCGTCGTCACGGGAACGCGAGTTCCTTGACGCCAGCGAGCTCGGCCGACATGCCGAGCTGGCGGCGGCTCGGCGACGGACCCATCGGCTGCGGGTGCTGATGGCCGCTGTTGTCGTGTTCGCCATCGTGGCCGGCGTCGCCGCCGTGGTCGCCGGCACTGAGCGCACCACGGCGTTGAAACAGCGGGACGACGCGCAGTTCCAACAGGTGCTGGCCGAGTCGGACTGGCTGCGGGACCGGGACCCGGCATTGTCGGCGCAACTGGCCATGGTCGCCTGGCGCCTGCGGCCGGGGGACGACTCGGTCCGCACCCGGCTGCTCAGCACCCAGACCGCCAACCTGGCCCAGGCCATCGGCAATCACAACGGCAACGTCTACTGGACGTCGTTCAGCCCGGACGGCGAAGTGCTGGCCACCGCCGGCAACGACGACACGTTCCGGCTGTGGAATCCGGCCGCTCGGCCCGCATTGCTGGCGTCGATGCCCGGCGATCAGCACGGTTGGGTCAGCGCGGCCGTGTTCAGCCCGGTCGGGCGGGTGCTGGCGACGAGCGGGCAAGCCGGCACCGTGCAGTTGTGGAACGTCGCCGATGCCCGGGCGCCCAAACGTTTCGGGCCGGCCATCCCGGCCGTCGGCGGCAGCGTGTCCCTGGTGGCGTTCAGTCCGGACGGGCACCTGCTGGCCACCGCCGACAACGACGGGACCGTGGGGCTGTGGAACGTCGTCGACCCCGCGCATCCCCGGTCGCTCGGTGTGCTTCGCGGGCACACGCAGGCCGTGCGGTCCGTGGCCTTCAGCGGCGACGGGCGGCTGCTCGCGTCCGGTGGCGAGGACAAGACCGTGCGGGTGTGGCACATCCAGGACGTCGAGCATCCCGTCACCGTCGGGAATCCTTTGACGGGCAACAACTTGCTCGTGCACGCCGTGACCTTCAGCCCCGACAACCGTTTTGTCGTGTCCGGCGGCCAGGACGGGACCGTGCGGATCTGGGATGTCGGCACCGGGGCTGCCGTCGGGGCGCCGCTGACCGAGCACACCTCCGGCGTGTGGTCGGTGGCGTTCAGCCACGACGGCTCCATGCTCGCCACCGGCAGCGCCGACGGCACCGCCGGGCTGTGGAACGTGGCTGATGTCGTGCATCCGGCCTTGTTGTCGCGGGCCAATGCCGGCGGCGACGTCTACACGGTGTCCTTTGCCCCGGACGACAATCGGGTGGTCACCGGCAGCTCCGACGGTGTGGTCCGGCTGTGGTCCCTGCCGGGGCAGGTGCTGCTCGGCCATCGCACCACAGTGGACGCTGTGGCTTTCCGTGCCGACGGGAAGCTGGTGGCCACCGGCGGCCTGGACGGCGTCGTGCGGTTGTGGCGGGTCGAGGATTCTTCTCTGGTGGCCGAGATTCCGGCGCCGGCCGGGGAAGTCGCTTCGTGCAGCGCCAGTTGCACGGACATCGAGATCAGCCCGGACGGGCGGCTGCTGGCTGTGTTGAGTCAGGCCAAGGTGTTGCGGTTCTGGGACATCAGCAACCCTGAGCAGCCGGCGCTGCTCGGTGACGGGTTACGGGTCAGGACGCCGTACCATGCCGCTTTCGCCTTGAGTCCCGATGGGCACACCATGGCGTTGCCCGATGACGAGCACAGCGTTCAGCTGTGGGATGTCGGCAATCCGCGGATGCCGGTCGTCCTCGGTCGGCTCACCGGGGAGATCGGCGGGAATGCCGTTGTCTTCAGCCCTGACGGCCGAACGCTGGCCACTGTGGACAGTGATCACAGCATTCGGCTCTGGGACGTCTCCGTCCGCTCTTCGCCGCGGGCGGCCGGGCAGCTCCGGGGAAACTCCGGCAACGTCGTGACCATCGCCTTCTCCCCGGACGGCCGGACACTTGCGTCGGCTGGATCCGATCAGACCGTGCGGTTGTGGGACGTTGCCGCGCGGGCTGCCGCCGTGCTGCCCGGGCACACGCGGTCCGTGTCGGCGGTGGCGTTCAGTCCGGACGGCCGGACGTTGGCCAGTGGGAGCACGGATCAGACCATTCGGTTCTGGGACGTGGGCGGGCGATCGGCGCTCGGCGCGCCGATGGCCGCGTTGACCAGCCGCGGGGCTGGGCTGACGTACAGCCCCGGCGGCCGGTTCCTCGCGGTATCCGATGACGCGGACACCGTGCGGCTGCTCGATCTCGATGTGGCGCACGCGGTGTCGAGGATCTGCGGGACAACGGATTCCGTCACCGAGGCGCAGTGGTGGCGGTACCTGCCGACGTTGTCGTACGACCCGCCTTGTCGCTAGAAGCCGAGGTATCGCACGGAAAGGTTCGGTGAGGAGAGGATCTCGGCCTCGGTGTAGCGGTCGGTGACCCAGCGCTTGGCGGCGAACAGACGGGTCTGGTCGCCGTGGTGCGGAGAGTCCGGATTGGACGATTCGGAGTAGGACAGCAGGGTTCGGGCGACCGGCCCGTGCGGGGTGAGCTGGGCGGCCATCATGAAGCTGGAACCGAAGATCACCGGGGCGAACCGGCCGTCCGGGCCCAGGGTGCCGGCGTCCTGGCCGGTGACGATGTTGAAGCAGCCTTCGGGGTTGGTGCAGCCGGGAACCGGGATGGCCGGCCCGCCGACCAGGGTGTACTGGGCGGACGACAGCGGGGCGTCGAGCGGGACGTGCAGGTCGGCCATCCGCTGCACGGCGTCGGCGAGGGCCTTGCGGACGCCGGCGCTGGCGGTGTTGAGGGTGTTGGGCGTGGTCGCGGGGTGGGCGGCGTCGAACGGCACCAGCCACAGGTCGGGGGCTTTGACGGCGTTGAGCCAGAACTGACGCCACAGCACGGCACCGACGCTACGGGGATCGTCCCGAAGATCCCAGGCCGACAGCACGTGGCAAGCCACAGTCAGAGCGGGTTCATTGCCACACAGGGAAACCACGGCGTCCCGAGTCATCTCGGCGGTCAGGTTGCGGTCGGTGAACAGGGCCTGCTGCGTGCTGGACACGGTGAAGCCAGGAGTGCCCAGGCCGTCGGTGCCGTGCAGCCGGCGGTCGATGATGTCCAGGCCCAGCCGGGTCCGGAAGGTGCGCTGGGTGCCGGTGGGGCCGTAGATCAGCGGAAAGCCGGTGAGCGGCGCGGCCGGGTTGGCGAGCCAGTACGAGTCGTTGCTGTTGGTGACGAAGTCCTTGCGGGACAACGACGGCTGCTCGCTCGGCCCGAAGATACCGGGCTGGATGGCGTCGGGATCGCTGCCCCACGCGCACTCCGAGATGGAGCCGTCCAGCACGGTCCTGGCGGGATACATGGACTTGCCCAGCGGGCTGTCCACGCACCGGGCGGCCTGCGCGTCGGTCACGTGCGGAACGACGGAAGAGTCGGCGTAGTAAGCGGTTCCGGTGCTGTCGGCGGCGATCGTGTTGGTGAAGGGGATGCCCTGGTACTTGTCCTGCGCCGCCCGCAGCTGGGCGACGCTGGTGGACCGACCCATGGCCAGCCACTCGTTCGTGCTGCGACCGTTGTCGACGTTGACCCCCTTGACGGCCAATGCCGTAGAGGGCGTCCAGGTGACGAGCGGGCCGTAGATGGAGGTGTACAAGGTTCGGGTCACCTGGCCGTCGGCCAAGGGAACCGAGATCGACTCGGTTGTCATCGGCACGATCCTGCCGTCGATGAAGTAGCTGGTCGGGTTGCCGGGAACCAGATGCAGCTCATAGAGCGTGAAGCGCTGCGCCGTCGACACGGTGTGCGTCCACGCCAGCCCCGCGGTGTGCCCGATCTCGACCAGCGGCGTGCCGTACAGGCTCGCCCCGGTCACGTCGATCACGCCGGGAATCGTCAGCTGCACCTGGTAGAACCGGGTCGCACCGAGATACGGGAAGTGCGGATTGGCCAGCAGCAGGCCGTTTCCGCCGGCGGTGCCGGCCGAGCCGACCGCGATCCCGTTGCTGCCGAGGTCGGCGTTGTCCGGCACGACCAGCTTGGACGACGTGGGCGCGGCCGGCGTTGCGTTGGCGATCTGGGCCTGGAGTGCGCCAATGCCGCCGAACTGGGTCTGTTCGTAGAGCAGGCTTTCCAGCTCTGACACGGTGATCGCGTGCACCCATGGCTTGGCCCGGCAGGTCGGGTCGGGCAGCCGTGAGACGCCGGTCGCCGCCAGGTAGCCGTTCACCCCGGCGACGTAGCCGCCGATCAGATCCTTGACGTCGGCGGTGGGTCCGAGCGGCGGCGGCTGGGACATGGTCCGCGGCACCACGCCGCTGGCGTTGATCGCCCGGTGGTACACGTCGCTGTCGATGTTCCGCAGCGGCCCCACGGTCTGGTTGCCGGCATCGGCGTCCGGCCCGAAGTACCGCGACCGGTCGCCGTCGACAGTGGTGATCGCGTCGGCCAGCGCGCAGAGGTTGTCCTCGGCGAAGGCATATCCGTAGCCGTAGCCGAGCCCGGTGAAGTCCTTGGCCACGATGTGCGGGATCCCGTACTCGGTGCGCCTGATCACCGCCCCGCCGTGTGCGGTCGACGCGTCTCCCGGCACCGACAAGCCCGTCACCGTGAGCGCGACGGCCGCGGTGACGGCCCCGATCCGTCGAAGCAACATGGGTGCACGCTCCCACAACCGCGCCCGGACCGGGCCGTGACCGAGCACCTGCCCGCCCAGGTTGGCCCGTTCGCGCGCAACCCGGTCCGGTCTGCCGGGTGGTTGGCACGAGAGGCCGGGCCGGGTTGGTGCCACTCGACGGGGCCCGTTATCCCGGCGGATCCGGTCAGCAACCGCCGTTCGTCGGTTGTCCGGGCCGGTCGCGGTCGGGAAGCATCGACGGGGTTCCCTGCGATGATCAGGAGCCCTGATGCGCCTTCTGTTGCCGGTCGCCGTCGCCGTGGTCACGCTCGGCCTGGCGGTGCCGCAGGTGGC
>DATJJB010000728.1:0-10014 GCA_035492655.1 Kutzneria sp.
GCCAGCTGGCGGGGATTGCGCAGCCGGTGGATGCCGGACGTGCGCCGCCACGGCTCGGCCCGCGGCTTGGCCGGCGGCGCGGTGCGCACCGCCTCGAACTCCTGCCAGGCCCAGTCGAGTTTGCCCTGCTCACGCAGCTCGTCCTCGAGCACGTTGCGCAGCGGGACCAGCAGCTCCACGTCGAGAGCCGCATACGTCAACCAGTCCTGCGGCAGCGGGCGGCGCGACCAGTCGGCGGCGCCATGGCCCTTCTCCAGGTGGTAGCCGAGCAGGCGCTCCACCATCGAGCCCAGCGCGACCCGGTCGAAGCCGGCCAGCCGACCGGCCAGCTCGGTGTCGAACAGGACCGACGGCCGCAGGTTGAGCTCGGCCAGGCACGGCAGGTCCTGGGACGCCGCGTGCAACACCCACTCGGTGTCGGCAAGGGCGTCCACCAGCGGGTCGATCCGGCCGCCAAGGGCGACCGGATCGACCAGCACGGTGCCTGCCTGCTCTCGTCGCAGCTGCACCAGGTAGGCGCGCTGCGAATAGCGGTAGCCCGATGCCCTTTCGGTGTCCACCGCCACCGGACCCGTCCCGCCCGCCAGCGTTGCGGCCGCGCGCCGCAGCGTTGCCGGATCGGACACCACTGGCGGAACCCCCTCAGCGGGTTCGGTCAGCAGCACCGGGGTTTCTCCGGTCGGGTCCTTCGGTTCAGAGCAGGGTGCATCCACGGCGGAAGACCCTACGTCCTCCACGCCCCGCGCGGGCGTGGATCACGTTCTGCTCGGTCCTCGCGTCGCCGATCCATCCGTTTTCCACTGCTCAGCGGATGACGCCGGCCCGCATGGCCAACGCGACCATCTGAGCGCGATCCCCGGTGCCCAGCTTCCGGCCGATCCGCGACAGGTGAGACTTCACCGTGAGCGCGGACAGGTTCAGAGCTTCGCCGATCTCCTTGTTGGACTGGCCATCGGCGACCAGCTGGAGCACCTCGACCTCACGCGCGGACAGTTCCCGCGGCGTGTTGTCGGTGCCAGGGACCCGGGTTCCCGCAGCGAGGACCGGGGCCACGCTCGGGTCCGCGTAGACGCCACCGTCGAGAACTCGGCGCACTCCGTCGGTGACCACCATCGGCGACGCGGACTTCAGCAGGTACGCCTGAGCGCCTGCCTGGAAGGCCGAGCGGACCGCATAGGGGTCGTCGGAGGACGCGAGCACCACGATGCGCGGCCAGCCCTGAGCACGAAGTTCCGTGACCAGGTCGATACCGCTTCCGTCGGGCAGCCCGAGATCAAGGATCGCCAGGTCGCACGGCCCCGTGGCCAGGGCACGCGCCCTCGCCTCGGCCACCGATGCGGCCTCATGCACTGTGCCGGCACCCATCTGGGTAAGCCGAGCCGCTATCGCCTCCCTCAACAGTGGGTGGTCGTCAACCACCAACACTGAAAACAGCTCTTCCCGCGGGTGCGGGACCATGTTCGCCGGCAACGAGCCGGCTGGCGTGGTACGAACGGCCTGACCTAAGCCGACGGCAGCCACGTCACTACCTCCCTGGAGTCGGTCGTGCCCCCCGACCGGCACCGGGACTTTCGTCCAATCAGCCGCGCCACTGATCGACCGAAAGTGGTGTCGACGGCAGCAGCGTAGCCGCCCAAGCGGGTCAGCGGGACGATCAAATGGGTATCTGTCCCGATCGAGTTGTCACCAGAGGCCAGGTTTGTCGCACGATCGAGGGACTCCGGCCGAGGTGGCTAACGCGAGAAGGCTTCATAACGACATGAAGGAGTTGCGGTCGTGACGGACGGGTCGGAACACGCGGATGGACGTGCTTCTGCACGTGCAAACGCCCTACTGCGGCGGGTCCAACTGGCGGATGGGCACAACGACCTGCCGTGGGCGCTGCGCGAACTGGCCGACGGGGCGGGCTGGCCGGCGCAGTGGGCGGCGACCGATCTGGCGAAAGAACGGACAGATCTGCACACGGACCTGGTCCGACTCCGAAAAGGCGCACTGACCATGCAGTTCTGGTCGGTCTACGTGCCCTGCCGGCTCGCGGGTCACAGCGCGGTCACGGCCACCCTGGAACAGATCGAAGTGGTGTACGAGCTGGTCAACCGCTATCCGGACCATCTTCAGCTGGCCCTCACGGTTGACGACGCGGAAGCCGCGTTCCGGTCCGGCCGGATCGCCTCGCTGCTGGGCGCCGAGGGCGGCCACAGCATCAACAACTCGCTCGGCGCGCTGCGCGCCCTGCACCGGCTCGGCGTCCGGTACATGACGCTCACGCACAACAACAACACCGACTGGGCCGACTCGGCCACCGACGAACCCGTGCACAACGGCCTCACCGACTTCGGCCGTGACGTGGTCCGGGAGATGAACCGCCTTGGCATGCTGGTCGACCTGTCGCACGTCGCGCCGTCGACGATGCGCGACGCGCTGGCTGTCAGCGAGGCGCCGGCCATCTTCAGCCACTCCTCCTGCCGTGCGGTCGCCGACCACCCGCGCAACGTCCCCGACGACGTGCTGGCCGAACTGGCGGCCAAGGGCGGTGTGTGCATGATCACATTCGTGCCCAGCTTCGTGTCGCAGGCCCGGGCCGAGTGGGACGCCCAGCTGCGGGACGCCATGGCGGCCGCCGGCTCCGACCACCGCGACCTGGACAAACGGCACGAGTTCGCGCAGACCTGGACCGGCGGCGGCCCGCAGCCCGAGGTGACGATCGACGACGTGGTCCGGCACCTGGAGCACGCCCGCGAGGTCGCCGGCATCGACCACATCGGCCTCGGCGGCGACTACGACGGCGTCGACCGGCTGCCGGTCGGTCTCGAGGACGTCTCCTGCTATCCGCGCCTGTTCACGGCCCTGCTGGAGCGCGGCTGGAGCGAGTCGGACTGCGAGAAGCTGGCCGGCGCGAACACGCTGCGGGTGCTGCGGGAGGCCGAGCAGGTCGCCCGCAAACTTCACTCGATCGTGTGATCACGAAGGGGCAATAACGGTCGGCCGCGCGCCCCTCGGGGCCCGCGGCCGCTGCACGTGCACGCGAATGCAGGGAAGGACGCCTTCACTGCGTTGGATGCAGTGAAGGCGTCCTTCCCTGCATCAAGGGAGTTAGAGGCTGCTCTGGCGCTGGCCGAACAAGGTGACGCCGACCGGGGGCAGGCCCACGGTGCTGGACAGCAGTTCGCAGAAGGCGTCGCCGTGCGCGGTCAGCTCGGCGTCCAGCGCCGTCCACGAGGCCCGCAGCTCCAGGTCGTCGGTGCGAGCCGGGCCGGAGATGTCGCCGAAGCGGGCCGAGGAGTTCTGGGTGACGGTGCCGCCGAGCGCGGTCCACTTGGCCGACGAGCCCTCCAGGGCGTCGGTCAGCCAGGACCAGGCCACCGCCGGCAGCAACGGATCCACCGCGAGCTCGGCGTCCAGCTCGGCCCGGACGAAGGCGACCACGCGGAGCACCCCGCCCCACGCCTCCTCGCCGTTCGGGTCGTGCAGCAGCACCAACCGTCCCGTGGCCAATACGTCGGCAGGCCCGTCGGCTTCCGCGCTGTAGGCGAACGACCACGGCGCCAACCGCTGCGGCGCACGGACCTCCGTCAGTTCGACCTCCGGTCGAGCACGCACCGACCTGAGCGCTTCCACTGCCTGCCGGAACAGCGCTGGCTCCTCCGACATCCCGGTCACGTGTGGTGACCTTACGGGCTCGACCGCGCCGAAGTCCCGCACGACACGACGGATTCCGCATCCCCGAGACGACTCCGTGACCAACGATTCCGGCCGCGTGGCACCATTGACGGGCCATGACGAACACTGCTCCGGTCTCGGCCCGCCGCGACCTCTCAGACGCTCCCCTGCTGGTCGCGGCCCGGGGCGGCGAGCCGACCCGGACCCCCGTCTGGTTCATGCGGCAGGCCGGCCGGTCGCTGCCCGAGTACAAGAAGGCGCGCGAGGGCATCCCGATGCTCGAGTCGTGCCTCACACCCGATCTCGCCGCCGAGATCACCCTGCAGCCGGTCCGCCGGCACGGGGTGGACGCGGCCATCCTGTTCAGCGACATCGTCGTCCCGCTGTACGCCGCGGGCGTCGGCGTGGAGATCGTCGGCGGCGTCGGCCCGGTGGTGGCCGACCCGGTGCGCACCAGGGCCGACGTGGACGCGCTGCCCGAACTGACCGAGGAGCAGGTCGCGCCGGTCGCCGAGACGATCCGGCTGCTGACCGCCGCGCTGGGCGACACGCCGCTGATCGGCTTCGCCGGGGCGCCGTTCACGCTGGCCTCGTACCTGATCGAGGGCGGCCCGTCCAAGAACCACGAGCGCACCAAGGCGCTCATGCACAGCTCGCCCGACGTGTGGCACGCGCTGCTGGGCAAGCTGGCCGGCATCACCACCGAGTTCCTGCGGGTGCAGGTCGAGGCCGGTATCGACGCGATGCAGCTGTTCGACTCCTGGGCCGGCGCGCTGTCCGAGCGTGACTACCGCGAATACGTGCTGCCGCACTCCACCCGGGTGTTCGACAGCCTGCGCGACGCGGGCATTCCTCGGATCCACTTCGGCGTCGGCACCGGCGAGCTGCTGGTGGCCATGCGCGACGCCGGGGCCGACGTGGTCGGCGTGGACTGGCGGATCCCGCTGGACGAGGCGGTGCGGCGGCTGACCGCGGCCCGTCCGGACGGTCCCGTTCCGGTCGTGCAGGGCAACCTCGACCCGGCGCTGCTGTTCGCCGAGTGGGACGTGCTGGAACGCGAGGTGCGCCGGATCGTCGCCGAGGGCAAGGCGGCCGCCGGGCACATCTTCAACCTCGGCCACGGCGTGCTGCCGGAGACCGATCCCGCGGTCGTCACCCGAGTCACAGAGCTGGTGCATTCACTGTCATGACCGAGCCCCATGTCGCCGTCGTCGGTGGCGGCGTGTCCGGCCTCGCCGCCGCCTACCGGCTGCGCAAGCTGCTCGGACCGCTGGCCACCATCACCGTCATCGAGCAGACGGACCGTGTCGGCGGCAAGCTCCGCACCGTGGAGCTGGGCGGCCGTTCCTACGACGTCGGCGCGGAGGCGTTCCTGGCCCGCCGCGGCGAGGCGACCGAGCTGATCACCGAGATCGGCATGGCCGACGAGCTGGTCCATCCCACCTCGGCGTCGGCGACGGTGCGGGCCGGTGGGCGGATCAACCCGCTGCCCGGGCACACCTTCCAGGGCGTGCCGGCCTCGGCCGACGCGGTCCGCGGCGTGCTGTCCGACGCGGCGGTGGCCCGGGTGGCCCACGAGCCGGCCCTGCCGCCCGTCCAGCTCGACGGCGAGGACATCTCCGTCGGCAAGCTGCTGCGCGAGCGGTTCGGGCCCGAGGTGACGAACCGGCTGGTCGACCCGCTGCTCGGCGGCGTCTACGCCGGTCATGCCGACGGCCTGAGCCTGCGCGCGACCATGGCCCCGCTGGCCGGGGCATTGGACCGCGGCGCCGGCTCGCTCGTCGCCGCGGCGGCCGCGCTGGTGCCGGCGCCGCCGCAGCAGGGTGCGAAGCGGCCGCCGGTGTTCGGCACGCTGCGGGGCGGCCTCGGCTCGCTGACCGACCGGCTGGCCAAGGTCGTCGACGCCACCATCGAATACGGCCGCCCGGTCCGCCGGCTGCGGCGGCGCGAAGCCGGCTGGACTGTGGAGTTCGGCGAGCACGCCCTTGACGTCGACGGTGTGGTGCTGGCCGTGCCCGCCCCAGCGGCCGCGAAGCTGCTGGCCGACGTCGCGCCGGTGGCCGCTGCCGCGTTCGGCGGCATCGAGCTGGCGTCCATGGCCGTCATCTCGCTCGTGCTGCCGGCCGACGTAGCCCTGCCGCAGAACTCCGGCGTGCTCATCGCCGGCGACGACCGCTGGCACGACGGCACGAAGTTCACCGCCAAGGCGTTCACCTTCTCCAGCCGCAAGTGGGCCCACCTGGACGGCGAGGACACGCTGGTCATCCGGGGTTCCGTCGGCAAGGCCGGCGAGACCGCCGCGCTCCAGACCGACGACGACGAACTGGTCCGCAACGTGCTGGCCGACATGGCCGAGCTCACCGGCATCACCGCCGCGCCGATCGACACCGCCGTCACGCGCTGGGGCGGCGGCCTGCCGCAGTACGGCGTCGGGCACCTCAGCCGGGTGACCGCCATCGAGACCGCCGTGGCCGAGCTGCCCGGGCTGGCCGTGGCCGGCGCCAGCCTGCACGGCGTGGGCGTGCCGGCCTGCATCGCGACCTCGCAGGCAGCCGCGGCACGTGTGGCTGCACACCTCCTGGGCAGACACCGCGGGTCCGGTGGGACGATGGGTTCATGGCCCGCTTGAACTACAACGAGTTGAACGACACCATCCGCTACACCATGTGGTCGGTGTTCCGCAGCGAACCCGGACGGCTCGGCGAGGACCGCGGGCCGGCGGCGGCCGAGGCCCAGGAGTACTTCGACGGCCTGGAGAGCAAGGGCGTCGTGGTGCGCGGCGTGTACGACGTGTCCGGCCTGCGGGCCGACGCCGACTACATGATCTGGTGGCACGCCGAGGAGATCGAGCAGGTGCAGGCGGCGTACGCCAACTTCCGCCGCACCACCGCCGTCGGCCGGGCGTCCACCCCGGTGTGGAGCCAGGTCGCGCTGCACCGGCCGGCCGAGTTCAACAAGAGCCACATCCCGGCCTTCCTGGCCGGCGAGGAGCCGAAGAACTTCCTCTGCGTGTACCCCTTCGTGCGGTCCTACGAGTGGTACCTGCTGCCCGACGACGAGCGCCGCAAGATGCTCGCCGACCACGGCAAGGAGGCCCGCGACTACCCGGACGTGCGGGCCAACACGGTGGCCTCGTTCGCCCTGGGCGACTACGAGTGGATCCTCGCCTTCGAGGCCGATGAGCTGCACCGGATCGTCGACCTGATGCGCCACCTGCGCGAGACCGAGGCCCGCCGGCACGTCCGCGTGGAGATCCCGTTCTACACCGGGACCCGGGTGCCGCCGGCCGAGCTGGTGGCCAACCTGCCGTAACGAATTGGGCTGGATACCGACATCCACCGGTATCCAGCCCAACACGGGACCCCTCTTCTGTCCGACGCACAAGATCACTAGCCTTGGTGCGAACGGCTTAGCGAGGTGTCGGTCATGACCAATCCCGGGGGGATCCCGGCTCGCCCCACCGAGTGCGACCTGGTGATGCAGGGCGGAATCACCAGCGGCGTCGCGTACCCGGCGGCGGTTCTGGAGCTGTACAAGACATTCCGGTTCCGCTCGATCGGCGGGGCGTCCGCCGGCGCGATGGCGGCCGCGGTGACCGCCGCCGCCGAGTACGCCCGTGACAGCGGCGGATTCGAGCGTCTGCAGGCCTTACGCAAGCAACTCCAGGAGCCCGGGCTCATCGTCCGGCAGTTCCGGCCGACCAGGCAGGCCGAGCCGCTGTTCCGGATTCTGCTTGCGGCACAGGCGAAACGGACCACCGGGGCCAAGGCCATCACGTATTCGTGGGGGCTGCTGCGCTGGCTTTTCCTGCCGCTGCTGCTGTCGGCCGCGGTCGCGTTCGGACTCGGCTGGCTGCTCGTGGCCAGCGCCGGCGGCACGCTCGGCGGCATCGGCTGGAGCGGCTGGGCCGTGTTCGTGGTCGGCATCCTGATCACCGGCGGGCTCGGGCTCACCCTGGCGCTGGTGTGGTCCGTGGTGCGCCTGGTGCGGGACCTGCCGAAGAACTACTACGGCATGTGCATCGGCCACAAGCAGCGGCCGCGTGATCCGGACGCGCTGGCCGACTGGCTGTACAAGCAGATCCAGATCGTCGCCGGCAAGGATCTCGCCGACCCGCTGACCTTCACCGATCTCAACACCAGGGGCATCAATCTGCGGCTGATGACCACCGACGTCACCGGCGGGCGGCCGGTGCGACTGCCCAACGAGTCGTACTCGGATGTCAACTACCTGTTCAGCCTGGACGAGTGGCGCAAGCTGTTCCCGGCCGAGGTGCTCGACCATCTGAGCCGCATCAGCGCCGTGGTCTATCCCGGTGCCGGCGAGCTCCGCGCGCTGCCGACCGACGACCTGCCCGTGCTGGTCGCGACCCGGATGAGCCTCACCTTCCCGGTGCTGCTGTCCGCCGTTCCACTGTGGACGGTCGACGGGTCGACCGTGGCCCGGCACTGGTTCGCCGACGGCGGCATCTCCAGCAACTTCCCCATCCAGTTCTTCGACGCGTGGCTGCCGACCCGGCCCACCTTCGGCCTCTACTTCGGACCCAAGGTGCCGTCCTCGCAGAGCGACCAGCCGCCGGTCGACCCCGAGCGGGTCGCGACGTCACCCGGGCTGCTCGGGTATCTCGGGGCCATCCTCGGCGCCGGCCTCAACTGGCACGACACCCTGCAGGCCCGGCTGCCCGGCTTCAGCGACCGGGTGCGGGCCATCGACCTCACCGACGGCGAGGGCGGCTTCAACCTCACCATGCCGCCCGCGACCATCTCCGCCATCGACGCCAAGGGCGCGGCCGCCGGCCGGTCGCTCGTCGACTTCGACTTCCGCAAGCACTGGGTCGAGCGCTACCTGATCGCCATGCGCATGCTCCAGCGCAACCTCGTCGCGCCCGACGACGGCCGCATCAGCATGCGTGAGGCCTTCACCGCTGAGTACCAGGAGTGGCTCGCCTCCGGCGCGGCCGCCGACGGCCACCACGAGGCCTGGTCCGCCGAGGCCGCCGCGGCCACCGCCCAGCTCCTCGACGGCGCCGACGCCTGGCTCCGCTGCGGCGAGACCTTCGTCGACGGTGCCGACCCCAAGCCCTCCGTCGCCATGCGCATCACGCCCGACGTCTAGCTACGTCAGCAGCTGGTCCCGCACGCGGTCCAGGTGGGTCGCCATCACCTGGGCCGCGCGCTCGCCGTCCTGGCCCTCGATGGCCTCGATGATCGAGTCGTGGTCGTCCATGGACGCCTGCTCGTGCGAGAAGGCCACTTCCTGCGCGGCGCGGAGCAGGATCACGCGCTGCTGGGCCAGCCGCACCTGCTCGGTGATGAGCGGGCTGCGGGCGGCGTCCAGCAGCGCGCCGTGGAAGGCCAGATCGAGCCGGTAGGGGAACTCGCCGGTGGTGAAGGCGGTCCGTGAGGCGGCGCTGACCTCGCGCATCCGGGTCAGGTCGGCGTCGGTGCGCCGCGCGGCGGCGAGGCGGGCGGTGGCGCACTCGAGGGCGGCGCGGAGTTCGAACAGGGCTCGCACCCCGTCGTTGTCGACCATGGGCACGTGCGCGCCGCGGTTGGGGGTCAGGACCAGCAGGCCCTCGCTGGCCAGATGCCGGATGGCCTCCCGCAGCGGCCCGCGGCTGATGCCGAGCCGCTGGGCGACGCCCACCTCGTTGACCCGCTCGCCGGCCGCGATCTCTCCGGTCAGCACGAGCTCTCGCAGCACGGCCACGGTCTGCCCGGCGAGGCCGGTGTGCACGAGGTCGACGCTCATGTGACGAACATCCGCCTTTACAACGTCCGCGAGCAAGTTGTTAACTGTCGACAGTTTGCAGGATCGCGGATTCGAGGGAGGCCGGTATGCACGAGCTCGTGGCTGAGGTGTGGCGAGGCGACTTCCTCGAATCGGTGCACCACGGATCGGTGGTCGCGGTGGACGGCGACGGCCACGCGGTCTTCGGCGTGGGCCAGCCGGCGGCGTTGTGCTTCCCGCGCTCGTCCAACAAGCCGTTCCAGGCGCTGGCCATGGTCCGCAGCGGCCTGACGCTGGACGGCGAGCTGCTGGCGTTGGCCTGCGCCAGCCACTCCGGCGAGCCGTTCCACATCGACGGTGTCCGTCGCATCCTGGCGGACGCCGGTCTGACCGAGGACGCCCTGCAGTGCACCGCTGACCTGCCGCTGGGCGAGCAGGCGAAGACCGACCACCTCGCCGCCGGCGGGCATGCCGCCCCGATCCACATGAACTGCTCCGGCAAGCACGCGGCCATGCTCGCGACCTGCGTGGCCAACGGCTGGCCCACCGAGAACTACCTGGATGCCGACCACCCCCTCCAGCTGGCCGCCCGCGCCGCCCTGGAGGACCTGGCCGGTGAGACCG
>DATJJB010000729.1:0-5249 GCA_035492655.1 Kutzneria sp.
AGCCGGACCACGCCGAAGTCCTCGTCGGCCGGCCGGCGCTCCCACAGCCGCTTGCTCGCCGCGACCGCCCACAGCTGGTCCGGATCGGGCGCGCCCCAGCCCAACGACTCGTGCTGCGCGGCCGCGGTCCGGCGCACCTGCTGGCGCATCCGGCCCAGGTAGCGCAGGTAGTCCCGACGAATCTGCTGAGAGTCACCCTTCTGGGTGGATCTCGAGCGCAGCAGCGAGCCGGCCACCATCGCCAGCGAGGAGAACAGGAAGAACGAGCCCGCCACGTAGGTGATCGGGTTGGCCGCGCCGCCGAGCAGGTAGGCGACCGAGCCGAGCCCGCTGAGCGCGGGCAACGCGGTCAGCCACACGTTTCCCGTGTCGGGTTTGGGCAGCTCGGGCGGCGGTTGCAGCAGCACGTCGCCGGCCGGCACGGTCGGCCGCGGCGCTCTCGGCGGCCGTCGGAACAGCGCAGTTGACACGACACCTCCCGATCGACGGATCTACTCTAGGGGCTTCGGCGCAACGGAGTACTCCGTTTGGGGGCACAGCGTGCAGGCAGAGACCGGGGCCTTTTGCCGTGTCGCGGTGGCCGGTCCGCGGACCAGGGTCGACCTCGCGGTGCCGGCCGGCATTCCGCTGGCCCACCTGCTGCCGACCCTGCTGCGGCACGCCGCCGACGGCGGTGGCGACGACGGTGGGGTCGGGCACGGCGGTTGGGCCGTCAGCAAAACCGACGGCTCGCGGCTGGACGCTGCCCTGAGCCTGGCCGGCTCGGGGATTCACGACGGCGACGTGCTCGTGCTGCATCCGGCGCGGGACCGTACACCGCCGCCGCTGTACGACGACGTCGTCGAGGTGATCGGCGCCGGCGGCGTGCACACCGCCTGGGAGAGCGCCCAGACTCGGTCGGCCTGCGGGGTTGTCGCCGCCATCGCCGTGCTGTCGGCGACCGCCGCGGTGGCCTTCAACGGCAGGCAGGTCGGCGGTTATCTGGCGCTGGTCGCCGCGGTGTTGTTGGTGCTCGGCGGCGGCGCGTTGGCTCGGGCCGCCGGTGATCTCTCGGCCGGCATTCTCACGTCCGCTCTGGCCGCGCCGGTCGGGGCCGTCGGGGCCGACGTACTGCT
The DNA here is from genome assembly GCA_035492655.1 of Kutzneria sp. Taxonomy (GTDB): domain Bacteria; phylum Actinomycetota; class Actinomycetes; order Mycobacteriales; family Pseudonocardiaceae; genus Kutzneria. Next base: position 1,116 of record DATJJB010000729.1, read on the forward strand.
CGGCGGCGACTGGGGCCGTGGACACCTGTTGCTGGCCAGCGCGGTGTTTGTGCTGGTCGCCGGGCTGGGGCCGGTTGTCGTCGGTGGCGGCGACGCGATCTTCGCGGCGGTGGGCGTACTGGGACTGTTCGGGCTGCTGGGCGGGTTGGTGGCCGTGATCGGGGAGGTCGGTCCGGGGCGGGCCGCCGCCGTCATCGCGCCGTTGGCATTGGCCGTCACGACCGTCATGCCGACCTTGGCCCTGCGCGCCGCCCGGCTGCCGCGGCCCGTCTTGCCGCGCTCGGCCGAGGACCTCGCCGATCTGCCCGGCCAGGTTGAGTTGGAGCGCACCCAGCAGCGTGTTTCCCGGGCCCGGCAGTTGTTTACTGGGCTCATCGCCGGCTGTCATGCCGCCGTCGGCATCGGTATTGCCTTGCTGGCCTTGGATGTCACGCTGTGGTCGGCCGTACTCGCCGCCGTGCTGACGGTCCTGGTCGTGCTGCGCTCACGTCTGTTCCGGGAACGGGCTCAGGTGTTGGCCCCTGTTGTCACGGTGGCTTTTGTTCTTGTTGCCGGCACCGGAGCTGCCGTCACGCACTTCGCTGCCGACGTCACCGCCATGCTCGGCATCGCCGCTCCCGTGCTGGTCGGTTTGGCTCTGCTGGCCGGCTTGATCGGCGTGAGCAGTGGCCGTCGACCGGCCAACCCTCGGCTCGTCCGGCTGCTCGACATGACCGAGACCTTCCTGCTGCTGGCCGTCGTGCCGTTGGTGCTGGCCGTGTGGGATGTGTACGGCGCGCTGTTGGACCTGCACGCATGATTCGGGCCCTTGCGGCTGCTGTCCTGGTGGCTGGTCTCCTGGTCGTGCCGGCCCCCATGGCCTTCGCCGCGTGCCAACCGCCGCCCGCCGCCGGTCAGCCCATTCCTCCTGCTGCCGGCCGTGACCCCATGATCGACCGGCTCGGGCTGCCTCGCGTGAAGGATCTCAGCACCGGTTCCGGTGTCACCGTCGCCGTCGTCGATTCCGGTGTGGACAGTCGCCACCCCAAGCTCGCCCCGGCCGTCATCGGTGGCCTCGACCTGGCCGTCGTGAACGATCCCCGTATTTTCACGGAGTCTCCCGGTTCGGCTGAGGACTGCCAGAACCACGGCACCATGGTCGCCGGCCTCATCGCCGCCCGGCCGCTGGACGACGATCGTGTTGTCGGCGTCGCCCCCGACGCCAAGATCGCCGCCATTCGTATGGTCGGCACCATCTCCGACCTGCCCGACGCCCTCATCGCCCAGGCCATCCGCGACGGGGCCGACCGTGGCTCGGTGTTGAACCTCTCCTTCGCACTCCCCGTCGACCGCCCCTCCATCAAGGCCGCCGTCCAGTACGCCTTGGCCAAGGACGTCGTCGTGGTCGCCGCCGCCGGCAACGAGCAGCAGTCCCAGCCCGGCCAGACCTGGTATCCCGCCGCCTATGACGGGGTCCTCGCCGTCGCCGCCGTCGACTCCAACGGCGCTCCCATCGCCCAGTCCAACCAGGGCCCTTGGGTCGGCATCGCCGCCCCCGGCTCCGCCCTCACCAGCACCGCAGCCGGTGGCAGCGGCTATCTCACCCAGTCCGGCACCAGCTTCGCCACCGCCATCGTCTCCGGCGTCGCCGCCCTGGTGCGATCCCGCTTCCCCGGTTTGTCGGGCCCGGCCGTCGTGTCGCGGTTGGTCAGCACCGCCGTGCCGGTGGCCGGCAAGCGTGACGACAAGGTCGGGGCCGGCATCGTGGATCCTTTCGCCGCGCTCACTGCCCCCGGTGTCGGGACTTCGTCCACTTCGGACCGTCCCGGTTCTGTTGCCGTGCTTCCTCGGCCTGCTGAGGAGGCGGGTTTCGGTCCCGCTTTGCAGGCCGCCCTGGCGTGGGCTGGTGGTCTGGCTTTGGCGGGGCTGTTGGCGTTTGTCGGCGGTATCGCTTTTCGGCGGGCGGCTCATCGGCGGTGGCGGCCGGGTGGGCGGGATGACGTACGGGAGAAGGCGGAGGCTGCGGAGCCGACCGAGGTGGAGCTGATCTGACTAATTCCCCCCAGCGAATTCCTTGGCCGCAGCGGTCGGGTCCAAGGTCGGCCCGGCCGGCAACAAAGTCACAAAAGGCAACGGCACGTTCCGAGCAGCCGAAGGATCGAAGTGCAGCCGCGAAGCGGCGTCGGCGCTGGGGATGGGGAAGCGCTGACCGGAGTCGGTGACCAACGTGAGCACACCGTCCTGACCGGCGGCAGAAGAAGCACGGACCACCGCCCCGGAGCCGGCAGGGATCCTGACGGTGGTGACGTGACCGGCCTTGGCGGTCACGGAGGAAAGACCGGCGGGAGAAGGCACCGAAGGCGGCAGGCTGACGGCCAGCGGCCAAGGGGCGTCGCCTGGAGACTGACCGGGGGTAGTGCCCAAACACAGGGGCTGGTCGAGCTGGGGACCGACGGGGGAAGGAATGCGGTCGGGCCACGTGTTGCTGCCGGGCGGCGAAGCATGGGACTGGGCAGCGGAGACGGCGACGTTGGGGTCGATGGTGTCGACGCGGCTGCCGGAAGCGGCGAGCAGGGCGTAGGTGAGCTCGGAAATGGGAGCGAGACCATCGGGCTCGACGACGAAGAACTGGGACTGGACGCCGGTCTGCCGGGTCTGGATGACGTCGCCAACGGAAACGGAAGAAGGCAAGGACACAGTGGCAGTGCCACCGGAGGGAACACTCGGTTGGGTGATTTCCGCGCCCTCGGGGACGACGGCGAGCACCTCGGCGGGCAGGCGCACAGTGGCTGCGCGTTGCAAGCCGAGGAGGGCACGGGTGTTGCCGGTGAGCTTGTAACGACGGCCCTTGCTGATCAGCCACGTGCTGTCGTCGGGAAGCTGGGCCAACACGCCGGCGGAGGAGTCCACAACGCCCTGGCTGACGGCGGAGCCGATGAGCAAGGTGATCTGCGGCGGGGCGACGAGGGAAGCGGACTGCACAGTGCAGACGGTCCAAGCACCGGTGGTGAGGTTGTCCTTGGCCGGCAACGAATCGGGGGCGTCGGGAATGCCGACGGGAAGGCCGCGGGGCTTGCCGGAAAGAGCCGAAGCGCGGACCTCGGTGAGGGATCCGCCGCCGACGAGCAGGGCGGAAGCCAAATTCAGCGCGGGATGGACCTGGCCGTCGACGATGACGTAATGGTCACCGGTGCCGCTGACGGTCACGGCGCCGGAACCGGGCAGCGCGGGACCGGAGCCGCCGCCGAGGAAGCCGGCGATGCCGAAGCCGGCCATGAGCAGCACGGCGATGACGGTTCCCCCGATAGTGGAACGGTTGAGGCGGCGGCGAGGATCGGTCACGGCCTCGTCGGCACCGAGCATCAGGCTGGTGACCTGCCGCCTGCTCTCGTACGTGTAGGCCTCGACCTGGTCGCGCGTGGTAACCATCGCTGCCCTCCCCAACTGGGCGTGCCGAGTCGGACTCTATCGGCATACTGCATCTGTGGCAGACAGTCCCGCACGCACGCGACCTCGACGCCCGGGGCGGATCGGCCGGGCCCGCTGGGTAGCGGCCGAGGCGGCCGTGGGCATGGCGGCGACCGGGGTGGCGCTGATGGGCCCGTTCGGCATCGCCCTGATGGCGCTGGGCGGCCTCACGCTGGTGGGCACTTTCCTTTTCTGGCAAGGAAAGTGGGCGTCCGAGCAGCTCGCAATCACGCTGCGTGCGCCGGCGGCAAGAACGCCAATCAATGGCCTTGGTCTGGGCGTGATCCGGGAAGTGCTGCCCGACCTGCACGTGGTCGAGGTAACGGGCCGAGGCGCGGCCCCGCTGGGCGTGATCGGCGACGGGCAGGGCTTTGCGGCCGTGTTGGAGCTGGAGGTGGCCGGCAGTCTGCGGCTGGACCTGGCAAAGCTGACCAGGCAGGTGCAAGCCGACCCGGCTGAGCTGGCCGGTTTCCAGGTGCTGATCGAGCAGTTCCCGCTGCCGGCGCTGGACGTGACCGAGCGGTTCGGGCCGACGATGGTCTACCGCCGCCTGCCGACCTCGGCGGTGCCGGTCCTGAGGCGAGTGTGGCTGGTGCTGCGGCACGAACCGTTGTGGGCGCCGGAGGCCACAGAACGAAGGGGCGGCGGGGCGGCCGGGGCACGCACGGCGCTGATGGCGGCGGCCGC
>DATJJB010000730.1:0-3052 GCA_035492655.1 Kutzneria sp.
TCGCGACAACAGCACGGCCGGGCCGCGCGGGACGTGCCGATCAGCCGAGGAAACCAGCACGATCGGGTCGGTGGCCAACGGCACGATGTCCAGGTCCGGTCCGAGCGGCAGCTCGCCGAAGTCGGTGGTCGTGATGATCACGTCCACGTCGCCGCCGCGCAGCGCCGGAATGGACTCATGCGGTTCCAGCTCCAGCAGCTCCACGTCCAGCTGCGGATACCGGGCGATGGCTGGCACAGCCAGGGTGTGGATGGCGCTCTGGAACGCCCCGAGCCGGACCAGCCCGGCCGGCTCCTCGCGCAGGCCGCGCAGCTCGGCCTCGACGGTGTCCATGTGGTCGAGGATCGACCGCCGGGCCAGCACCAGCCCGTGGTCGGAGTTGTGCGCTGGACGTGTCGCACGGAGCGCTCCTACCGTCAGGCACATGGACTTTTGGGCAGACGCCGACCGACACCTCATCCGCTACGCGGGCCGGGCCGACTTCACCCGCGAGATCATCGCCCGCGCCGAGGGCAGCTACGTCTACACCGAGGACGGCCGCAAGATCCTGGACTTCACGTCCGGGCAGATGAGCGCCATCCTCGGCCACTCGCACCCGGAGATCGTGGCGACCGTGCAGCGCCAGGCGGCGACGCTGGACCACCTGTTCAGCGGCATGCTCAGCCGGCCGGTCGTCGACCTGGCCCGGCGGCTGGCCGAGACGTTGCCGTCGCCCCTGGAGAAGGTGCTGCTGCTGACCACCGGGGCCGAGTCGAACGAGGCGGCGATCCGGATGGCCAAGCTGGTCACCGGCGGGCACGAGATCGTGTCGTTCGCCCGGTCCTGGCACGGCATGACGCAGGCCGCCGCCGGCGCGACGTACAGTGCCGGCCGCAAGGGGTACGGACCGGCCGCCCCCGGCAACTTCGCCCTGCCAGTACCAGGAGCTGATTGGCAGCAGCAGCTGGACTTCGGCTTCGAGATGATCGACGCGCAGTCCGTCGGCGCGCTGGCGGCGTGCATCGTGGAGCCGATCCTGAGCTCCGGCGGGGTCATCGAGCCGCCGCTCGGCTATCTGGCCGCGCTGCACGAGAAGTGCCGTGAGCGGGGGATGCTGCTGATCCTCGACGAAGCGCAGACGGGACTGTGCCGGACCGGCACCTGGTACGCGTTCGAGCGCGACGGCATCGTGCCGGACATCCTCACGCTGTCGAAGACGCTCGGCGCCGGCTTGCCGCTGGCCGCTGTCGTGACCAGCGCCGAGATCGAGACCGCGGCGCACGAGCGCGGGTACCTGTTCTTCACCACGCACGTCTCCGATCCGCTGCCGGCAGCAGTCGGCAACACGGTGTTGGACGTGCTGGTCAGGGACCGCCTCGAAGACCGCGCGCGGGAGCTCGGCACCGTGCTCCGACAGGGGCTACAGGCCATCGCGGCGGATCATGACGTCGTCACCGACGTCCGGGGACGTGGTCTTCTGGTGGGACTCGAGTTGATCTCTGACGAGATCGGCCAGCGGGTCACCCGGCGCTGCCTGGAACTGGGGCTGCACATGAACATCGTGCAGCTCCCGGGCATGGGCGGCGTCTTCCGCATCGCCCCCGCGCTGACCGCGTCGGACGCCGACATCGCACTCGGCCTGTCGATTCTCGACCAGGCCATCGGCGACGCCGTGAAGACTCACTCGAACCGCTGGTCCCCAAGCGCTAGAGAGCCGCTCGAACCTGGTCCTCACGAGGGAGGCCCCGTGGTTACGTAGTCCCCAGGACCACGAGTTCGAGGGGGAACGATGATCAAGGTGCTGGTGGCCGGGGACGATGTGCTGGCCAGAGGCGGGGTGCGGGCGGCGCTCAACGACCAGCCGGGGATCCGGGCGGTGGGTGACTGCCAGCCCGGCATCGCGGTCGGGGATGTGGTGAAGGCGTTGCAGCCGCACGTGTTGCTGCTGCACCGGGTGAGTGAGGAGACGGAGGCGTTCGGCGTCACCGTCAAGGCGGCGCGGGACGCCCGGTACACGATTCGAGTGCTGACCATCGGCAGCCACGAGCATTCCTTGAGGCCGGACGTGGAGCAGGGGGTGTGCGGGGTGCTGCCGCCGTCGTCCACGGCGGAGCAGCTGGTGGCGGCGGTGCGGATGGCGTCGGCGGGGTATGTGCTGTTCGGCGGCGGAGAAGGGCCGGTCCAGCGGGAAGTGCCGGTGCGGCGGGACGGGTTGAGCGGGCGGGAGTGCGAAGTGCTGTCGTTGATCGCCCGCGGCATGAGCAACGCCGAGATCGCCTTGGCGCTGACGGTTTCCGAGCACACCGTCAAGTCCCACGTGCAGAACCTGTTGGGCAAGCTGAACCTGCGCAACCGGATCCACGCGGTGATCTACGCCTTCGAGACCGGCCTGGCCCGCGCCGCCTAGACCAGTACGGAAGACTCCTCTCGGACGAAGGCGGCCAGGCGGTCCAGGCCGGTCTCGATCTGGGCCGGCGTGACCACGCTGCACGACAGGCGAAGCTGGGAGAAACCGCCGGCGCCGGCGTAGAAGTGGTGCATGGGGGTCCACAACACGCCGTGCTTGAGCGCGCAACGTTCCAGTGCGGCGTCGTCGCAGCGAAAATCCACTGTGACGACCACGAAAAAGCCGCCGCCGGGGACGTTCCAGGTGATGTCGGGACGGTCGGCGAAACGGGCTTCGAGACCGTCCAGGAGCAGCCGGAGATTCTGCCGGTAGAGGTCGGCCTCCCGCTGATTGGCCGCGACCAGACTGCCGTCGAACCGCAGCAGCCGGCCGGCGACCACGGCCTGGGCGATGGGCGAGGTGTTGACGGTGACCATGCTCTTGAGCTTGGACAGCTCGTCGGCGAACAGGGAACCGTTGTCCACCAGCTGATCGGCGACGACGTAGCCGACGCGGGCGCCGGGCACGGCGGTCTTGGCGAACGACCCGAGATAGACGACGCGCCGGCGGGAGTCCAGCGCCTTCAAGGTCGGCGGCCGACCGGAACCGTCGTGGAACAGCCCGTACGGGTTGTCCTCCAACAACAGGATGTCCAACTCCTCGGCCAACTCCAGCAGCCGCAGCCGG
>DATJJB010000731.1:0-5421 GCA_035492655.1 Kutzneria sp.
ACCCGCACGCCCTTGGCCCGCAGCGCCTTGGTCACCTGGAGCAGGTGCTCCACGTGCTCGTCGGCGATCGGGATGCCGACCACCTGCACCGGGGCCAGCCAGGCCGGGAACGCGCCGGCGTAGTGCTCGGTGAGCACGCCGAAGAAGCGCTCGATGGAGCCGAACAGCGCGCGGTGGATCATGACCGGCCGCTGCCGGCTGCCGTCGCTGGAGGTGTACTCCAGCTCGAACCGCTCGGGCAGGTTGAAGTCCAGCTGGATGGTGGACATCTGCCAGGTGCGGCCGAGCGCGTCCTTGGCCTGCACGGAGATCTTGGGGCCGTAGAAGGCGGCGCCGCCCGGGTCCGGCACCAGCTCGAGGCCGGAGTCCTCGGCCGCCTCGCGCAGCGCCGCGGTGGCCTGCTCCCACACCTCGTCCGAGCCGACGTACTTCTCGTCGTTGCGGGTCGACAGCTCCAGGTAGAAGTCGTCGAGGCCGTAGTCGCGCAGCAGCCCGAGCACGAAGCCGAGCAGCGACTTGAGCTCCTCCTGCACCTGCTCCGGGGTGCAGAAGATGTGCGCGTCGTCCTGCGTCATGCCGCGGACCCGGGTCAGGCCGTGGATCACGCCGGACTTCTCGTACCGGTAGACCGTGCCGAACTCGAACATGCGCAGCGGCAGCTCGCGGTAGGAGCGCCCGCGCGACCGGAAGATCAGGTCGTGGAACGGGCAGTTCATCGGCTTGAGGTAGTAGTCCTGGCCGGGCTTGCGGACCGCGCCGTCCTCGTCGTACTCGGCGTCCAGGTGCATCGCCGGGTACATGCCGTCGCGGTACCAGTCGAGGTGGCCGGAGGTCTCGAACAGCGCGCCCTTGGTGATGTGCGGCGAGTAGACGAACTCGTAGCCCTCTTCCTCGTGCCGGCGGCGCGAGTAGTCCTCCATGGCCCGGCGCACGATGCCGCCGCGCGGGTGGAAGACGGCCAGGCCGGAGCCGATCTCGTCGGGGAAGCTGAACAGGTCGAGGTCGGTGCCCAGCCGGCGGTGGTCCCGGCGCTCGGCCTCGGCCAGCAGCTCCAGGTGCTTGTCCAGCGCCTCCTGCGACTCCCACGCGGTGCCGTAGACCCGCTGGAGCTGCGGGTTCTTCTCGCTGCCGCGCCAGTAGGCGGCGGCCGAGCGGGTCAGCTTGAACGCCGGGATGTGCTTGGTCGTCGGCACGTGCGGGCCGCGGCACAGGTCGCCCCACACCCGGTCGCCGCTGCGCGGGTCGAGGTTGTCGTAGATGGTCAGCTCGCCCGCGCCGACCTCCATCACCTCGGACGTGTCAACGTCACTCTTGATGTCGACGAGCTCGAGCTTGAACGGCTCGGCCTTGAGCTCGTCCTTGGCCGCGTCGACGGACTCGACCACGCGGCGGGAGAACCGCTGCGAGCCCTTGATGATCTGCTTCATCCGCTTCTCGAGGTCGGCCAGATCCTCGGGGGTGAACGGCTTGTCCACCTGGAAGTCGTAGTAGAAGCCGTCCTTGATCGGCGGGCCGATGCCCAGCTTGGCCTCGGGGAAGGCCTGCTGCACGGCCTGCGCCAGCACGTGCGCGGTGGAGTGCCGGATCACGCTGCGGCCGTCGTCGGTGTCGGCCGCGACGGCCTCCACCTCGACGTCGGCCTCCGGGGTCCAGGACAGGTCGCGCAGCTTGCCGTCGGCGTCGCGCACCACGACGATCGCGTCGGCGCCCTTGCCCGGCAGACCCGCCTCGCGGACCGCCGTGCCCGCCGTCGTCCCGGCCGGCACCGTCACACGGGGTGCTGCTCCTGGGCCTGAGGGACGCGGCTGCGACACAGTGACTCCTTCAACACGTCTTCACACTGGATAAGGCCTTGTCGGCTCCCCATCGTATCCAGCGGACACCTCGGCGTTCGCCGTAGCCCTCGGCTGGGCGCACAGCGGCAGCGCGACGGCCGCGACCACACCGGCGGTGATCGCTCCCGTGGCGACGATCACCAGGTCGGTGCGGGTGGTCAGGCCGACTACCACATATCCGGCGATGACGGCGGCGGCCGGCGCGGCGGCCGCCATCACGGTCGCCCACCACACCGGTTCGACGTCGGACAGGGCCACCGTGAAGGCCCCGCACAGCGACAACGCCCCGATCGTGTCACTGAGTCGGTGCCAGCCCAGCTCTGTGGTCGTGGCCGCGACATAAGCCGTCAGGACCGCGCCGAGGATCAGGGCGAACGGCCGCAGGTCAAGCGGCAGCACCAGCAGCAGGGCCAGCACGATCGCGGCACAGGCTGTGACGTGGCCGCCGGGAAAGCTGTTGGCGATCGGGCCCGGACGGTAGAGCAGCGACACCTTCAGCAGTTGCGCGGACGCGATCGCGCCGGCCATCACCACGGCCGCCGCACCGGTCTGCCGCCAGCGGCGCTGCGAGGCCCCGATGGCCAGCACGAGAATGATGCCCACGCCGATCAGCTGCGGGCTGATGGCCGCGATCGGGCCGCCGTTGCTCGGGGCCGGCAACGTGGCGTCCTCCAGCGCTCGTCCGCTCGGGGACACCACGAAAACCACGTAGGCGAGCACGAACCCGATCACGCATCCCGCCAGCGACACCAGCCTCATGAGATCGACACTGCCCGTGTCCTGTGTGTGAACTGTGCGTGCGATGTCATGGTTTCGCTACGACTTCGACAGGTTCCGCTCAGCGCAGGCACAGCCCGCTCGCACAGTCTGGTGGGGAGCAGTTTCGAGTGGACCCCAGGAGCAGGCCAGATGTCCGAGCCGAAGAACCCAGACGAGCAGCCGACCGAGCAGCACCAGCGGCCCGTGGCCGGCCCCGACGCGCACCAGCAGCCGACCGCGGCCGAGCCCGCGGCCGAGCACCAGCCCGCGCCCGCAGCCGAGACGCCGGCGGCACCGACGCCGCCGCAGGCCCAGCCCGAGCCGCCGCTCGCGGCCGAGGCGCCCCAGGAACCCCAGACCCAGGCGTTCGCGGCCGAGTCGCCCTCCTACGCACCGCCCCCGCCCGGCCAGCCGCAGCCGCAGGTGATCTACGTGCAGCGGCCGCCCGGCAAGTTCGCCAACTTCGCCCGGCACCGGGTCACGCAGGTGGTGGCGGCGCTGGTCGTCGGCCTGATCGTGGGCGGCGGCATCGGCGGCATCATCGGTTCCCACCACGGCGGTGGCTACGGGCCGGGCGTGCACCGGCCGTTCAACGGCCAGTACAACGGCCCGCAGGGCGGCTTCGGCCCGCGCGGCAACCACGGCCCGGGCCCGCAGAACGGCACTCAGCAGGGCTAGTTACACCCGTTTACCAACCATGGGGCATCATCGCCCCATGAGCACGAGCAAAGTCCGCATCGGGGTGCTCGGCGCGGCGCGTATCGCGCCGACCGCCCTGATCGCGCCGGCCCGGGACAACGCCGAGGCCGAGGTGGTCGCGGTGGCGGCGCGGGACCGTGGCCGCGCCGCCGCGTACGCGGCCAAGCACGGCATCGCCACCGTGCACGGCAGCTACGAGGACCTGCTGGCCGACCCGAGCATCGACGCCGTCTACAACCCCCTGCCCAACGCGTTGCATGCACAGTGGACGTTGGCGGCGATCGAGGCCGGCAAGCACGTGCTGTGCGAGAAGCCGTTCACCAGCAACGCCGTCGAGGCCCAGACCGTGGCCGACGCCGCGGACAAGAGCGGCCTGGTGGTGATGGAGGCGTTCCACTACCGCTACCACCCGCTGGCCGCCCGCCTGACCGAGATCATCGAGTCCGGCGAGATCGGCACGCTCAAGCACGTGCAGGCCGCGCTGTGCTTCCCGCTGCCCAAGTTCTCCGACATCCGCTACAACCGCGAACTCGGCGGCGGCGCGATGATGGACGCTGGCTGCTACGCGTTGCACATGACCCGGCTGCTCGGCGGCGGCGAGCCGACGGTCGTCTCGGCTCAGGCCAAGCTGCACAAGCCGGACGTGGACCGGGCCATGAAAGCCACATTGGCGTTCCCAGGCGCACATACCGGCTCTCTCGTGGCCTCGCTGTGGTCGTCCGACGTCCTCAAGATCACCGCCTCGGCGCAGGGCACCAAGGGCCGCATCGACGTCTTCAACTTCGTCATGCCGCAGGCCTATCACCGGCTGACCGTGCGCACCGCCACCGGCAAGCGCGTGGAGCGGCTGTCCAAGCGGCCGACGTACAGCTATCAGCTGGACGCCTTCTGCGACGCGGTGCTGCGCGGCAAGCCGGTACTCACGCCACCGTCCGATTCGGTCCGGAACATGACGGTGATCGACGACATCTATCGCAAGGCCGGCCTGTCCCCCAGATAACGCCAGGAAGTTCTTGGGGAGAGCACGCCTTCGCCTCAGGTTCCTCATATGTGCGGGCCCCACAGTTGAGCCATGACCGAGACGCCCCGCAGCCCTGAGCCCACCGCCGCCGTCTTCACCGACGACACGCCGACGCCGCCGACCGGCTTCCAGAACCCGCTGTTCATGCCGCCCCAACCACAGCCGCCACGCAAGTCCCGCAAGGGAACGGCGATGCTGGTCGGCGCGGCGGTGATGGCGGCGGTGGTCGGCGGCGGCACCGGCGCGTGGATCACCAGTTCGGCCGCCGCACCGTCCACTGTGGTCAGTTCGGTGGGCGGCAGCACCACCGGCTCGCCCGCGGCCAACAACACCGCCACCGGCTCGATCAGCTCGGTGGCCGCGACCGGACTGCCGGTGGTCGTGCAGATCTCCAACCAGCAGGACATCGGCTCCGGTGTGGTGATCAGCTCCGACGGGCAGATCCTGACCAACAACCACGTGGTGTCCAGCGGCGGCTCGTTCACCGTCACGTTCAACGACGGCACCAAGCACCCGGCGACCGTCATCGGCACCGACCCGTCGACCGACCTCGCGGTGCTCAAGGTGCAGGGCGTCAGCGGCCTGAAGACGGCCGTGTTCGCGGACTCCTCGCAGGTCAAGGTGGGTGACCAGGTGGTGGCCATCGGCTCGCCCGAGGGCCTGCAGGGCACCGTCACGTCCGGTGTGGTCAGCGCGCTCAACCGGAACATCAGCGCCGGCGACAGCAACCAGAGCCCGTACGCGCAGTCCGGCGCGTCGCAGACCAACTACAAGGGCGTGATCCAGACCGACGCGCCGATCAACCCGGGCAACTCCGGCGGCGCCCTGTTCAACATGCAGGGCCAGGTCATCGGCATCAACTCGGCCATCTACTCGCCCAACAAGGGCAGCGTCGGCCTCGGCTTCGCCATTCCGAGCAACACGGCCAAGTCCGTGGCCCAGCAGCTGATCGCCGGCGCCAATTAGCCACCTTCGCGGCGTCGAGCACCTATGCTCGCTCCGGTGAGCGACGTCGATGCGCTGTCCGACCGGTACGTGGGCGAGTTCGCCGCGGCCGACCCCTGTGCCGCGGCCATGATGGGCATCGCCGGTCAAGACGGCGAGCTG
>DATJJB010000732.1:0-19159 GCA_035492655.1 Kutzneria sp.
CCGCATCTATCACGTCGACTGCAAGGAATCCGTCAAACGCTTCAACGGCCGCAACGGCCGGCTCGGTTCCCACCTGCCGTGGGGCGATCCCCGGCGGGGTTGGGATTTCGTCTCCACCGGGCACGGCGATGTGCCGTGGGAGGCCTGTTTCCGCATGCTCAACAGCATCGGCTACGACGGCCCCATTTCCGTCGAATGGGAGGACGCCGGCATGGACCGCCTCACCGGCGCCCCCTACGCGTTGGCCTTCGTCCGTTCCATGACCCGAATCGAGCCCCCCGAGGCTTCTTTCGACTCGGCCTTCAGCTCGTGACCTTTGCTCTGACGCCGTATCCGGGCCGGGTCGTGCTGCCCCAGCGGCCGGGCGATCATCGATATCGTCGTCGGGTGACCGAGGACGAGAAGCCACCGAGGGTGTTCGGCAACCGGTTCGCTGACGCGGTCGGGCCCGCCTCCACGAGCCCCAGCCGTGACCGGTGTCGGTGTGTCGGGGTGTCGGTGGCAACGCGGCCGGCGAGCGTCGACTTCCACGGAGAACGGCAGGACACGTCGACCGAGGGCTGGCAGCACCTGCTGGCGCTGATCGACGAAGCGGCGGCGGACGGCCGGCCGGTGTTCAAGCCGTTCGTGGAGCTGAGCGGGCCGGAGCGGCGGGCGGTCGTCACGCTGCCGGGCACGATCGCGAAGCTGACCGAAGTCCGGCATCTGGTGCTGTACGGCACGAACCTGGTGCGGATCCCACCGGAGATCGGGGCCATGACGAGCCTTGAGGTCTTCGAGCCCTACACCTCGCACCGGCTGCACTGGTATCCGTACGAGCTGATGCGCTGCATTCGGCTGCGGGACAGCACGGTCAGCACCCGCGTCCTTTACGGCAACTTCAAGTTCCGGCCGCCCTTCCCCGCACTGCAGTCGATGGCCGATACCGACCTCACCGCGCTCGATCCGGGCGTGTGGGGCACGGAAGCCGTGCGCACATGCAGCGTGTGCGACGGCCCCGTGGAACAACTGCACCAGGTCTGGATTTCGCAACGCGTCGGCACCGACACGCTGCCGTTGCTGGTCAACGCCTGCTCTGCGGCGTGCGTGGCGGCGTTGCCGGAGCCGGCAGAAGGCTACGTGCCGACGCCGCACACCGGTGGCCCAGACGTCGTGCAGCCGACCGAACGACGCAGGTACTGAGCTGTAGCCCGCAGCGACCGCCGAGAGGGCGAGGTGGGCGCGGAGTCCCAGGCGTAGGCAACTGTCCGACGGCCGCTGGACGTGTCACATCGCACGGGCCAGGAGCTCGGCGGTGGCCTCCCACAGGCGCCTTTCCCGGTCGCGGTTGTGGGCGACCGGCTGGACCTCGGTGGGCTTGGTCTTCACCACGAAGGCGCCGTCACGCAGGTGCGCCCACTGGTCGTCGAGGGCCAGCGCGGCCAGTAGGGGCCCTGAGCGCTGCGGCGTCGAGATGCCAGGGATGCGCCCAAGGGCGCGGCTCATCGCCTGAAAGGCCGCGGGGGCGCCACGGCCCAGCGCGGTGCCGGGCATCCAGCCCGGCTCGAACACGGAGACGGCGATGCCCGGGGCGGCGTGACGTTGCAGCTCGTGGGCGTAGTAGAGAACGGCGAGCTTGGCGTTGGAATAGGCGACGCCGGAGGCCGTCATGTCCGGTGCCTGCTCGCTACTGGCGGGGCGGGCGAGGTCGACGGGGTCGGCCCACCTGGCCTCGGCCACGTGCAGCAGCTTGCGCCAGAAGTTGGCGTGGTAGGTGTTCGAGCCGACCAGCACGACCCGTGCCGGGGCGCTGAACGAGGTGAGCAGGTCACCGATGAGCTGCGCGTGGGCGAGATGGTTGACGGCGAAGGTCAGCTCGTAGCCGTCGGTCGAGGCCTGCCGAGTGTCGGCCGACATGACGCCGGCGTTGGCGATCAGCGCGCGCAGCGGACGAACGGCACCGTCGGCGAGCAGGCCACGGGCGGTGGCCGCGGCGGCGCGGACGTCGGACAGGCTCGCCAGGTCGCATCCGATCTCGTGGACGCGCGCCCCGAGGCCACGAGCCTCCCGGGCGACCGCGGCCAGGTCGTGCCCGGCGCGGCCGACGAGCAGCAGGTCGGGTCGCTGCCCGTCCGGGCGGCCGGCCATGGCCAGCACGGCATGGCGGCCGAGGTTGCGCGTGGGGCCGGTGATGAGGACGGTTCCGGGTTCGGTCATGGCGTCAGCCTGCGAGTACGGCCGGGGCGCAGCCAGTCGACCGGTTTTCGTAGGACTGCCGGGACCAGGACAACGGGTGCCGGCTCGTCCAGAATGGACCGGGTGGAAGCGTGGGAGTTCGGCCGCACGGTGCGCCGCTGGCGCGACCGGATGGCGCCCGAGGCCGTCGGCGTCCCGGCCGGCCGCCGACGCCGGGCCAGCGGGCTGCGCCGCGAAGAACTGGCCGCCCTCGCCGGCATCTCGGCCGACTACCTGACGCGCCTCGAGCAGGGGCGTGCGACGGCACCGTCGGCGCAGGTCGTGGAGGCGCTGGCCCGCGCGCTGCGCCTGGCCGATACCGAACGCGACCTGCTGTACCGGCTGGCCGGGCTCGCCGCGCCCGGCCCGGATCTCGTGCCGTCGCGGGTGACCCCGAGCGTGCAGCGGCTGCTTGACCGGCTGTCGCACACGCCGGTGGTCGTCTACGACGCGACCTGGACGCTCGTGCTGGCCAACGCGCCGTACCACGCGCTCATGGGCGACACGACTGTCTGGCGCGGGCTGGAACGCAACGCGGTGTGGCGCAACGTCACTCGGCAGCCCTCGCGGGTCGTGCACACGCCACGGGAACAGGCCGAACACGAAGCCCGACTCGTGGCCGACCTGCGCCTGACCGCCGCGCGCTACCCCGCCGACCGCGCGCTACGGCGCCTGGTCGCCGACCTGGCCGCCAGCAGCCCGCTGTTCACCGAACTGTGGGACGCCGAAGCCCCGCCGTCCCTGGCCGACCCTTCCCGGCGCAAGACCGTCGACCACCCGGCGGCCGGCCTGATCACCCTCGACTGCGACACGCTGCTCGTCGCCCTCGACGACCTGCGTATCAGCGTCTACACGGCCGAGCCCGGCACCGAGGATGCCGACCGCCTGGCCCTCGCGACCGTCCTCGGCACCCAGTCGCTCCAGCTCTGAACCACGGCCGCCCTCAGGCGGTGACCGAGGCGAGGTGGCGGGGGCGGGAGCCGATGCCGGCGTCACGGGCGCGGGCGATGGCTTCGGCGCGGTCGGCGGCGCGGAGTTTGGTGAAGATGGCGGAGATGTGGTTGCTGACGGTCTTGGGGGCCAGCTGGAGCTGGCGGGCGATGAGGGAGTTGGAGCGGCCGTCGGCGATGAGGTCGAGGACCTGCCGTTCGCGACGGGTGAGTTCGGGGAAGACGTCCTCGGTGCGCGGGGTGGGGGCGGTGAGCAGGCCGGCGACGCGGTGGGCGACGCCGTCGCCGAAGATGGCCTCGCCGGCGGCTACGCCGCGGACGGCGCGAATGAGCTCGGACTGCTGGGCGGACTTGAGCAGGTAGCCGCGAGCCCCGGCGCGAATGGCCTGGTAAACGCTTTCATCGTCGGCGGCGTTGCTGAAGACGAGCACCCGAACGCCGGGGCGGGCCTGGAGGACGTCGCGGACGGCGGCGAAGGAGAGATCCATGACGACGAGGTCGGCCTGGTGGCGCTGCACCTCGCGGACGGCCTGGCCGGCGTCGCGCGCCTCGGCGACGACCTGGATCTCGAGGTCGTGGCCGAGCAGCACCCGAAGACCGCTGCGCACCACGTCGTGAACGTCGGCGAGAACCACCGAAATGCTCCCCATGCTCGGCAGCTTGGCGTGACCGCGGAAGACCGCGCCAGAGCTGGTGCGCAAAATGGGTGAACATACCCATACGGCATGGGTAAACCGAGACATCGTCACGGCAGTCCGGCCACATAGGCGTCCACGAAACGGTCCATGGCGGCGTTGACGGCCGCCAGATCGCCGGTGGCGAGCAGGTCGAGCAGCAGCCCGCGGGTGACGGCCAGTCCCAGCCTCGCACTCACGAGCGCGTCCTGCTCGGAAAGACCGTGACTCTTCCCCAACTCGGCCAGCGGCGCGAGCCAGGCGGTGACGACCTCGGGCAGCAGCGCCTCGGTGCCGGGACGGCCCTGCAGCGCCTGCCCGTACAGCTCGAAGAACAGCCGCTCGTTGGGGTACAGCGACGGGTCGGTGAACCGCCGCCAGAAGGCTTTGGCCAGGTCGGCGGGGGAGTCGCTGGGGTCGATGTCGGCCAGCACGGCCCGCTGCCGGGCCTCGACCTCGCGTACGACCTCGACCAGCAGGCCCTCCATGGAGCCGAAGTGGTAGATCAGCATCCGGTGGCTGGTGCCCAGCTCGGCGGCCAGCTGCCGCAGGCTGCGCGCGATGACGCCGTGCGCGCAGAGGTAGTCGACGGCCCGTTCGAGCAGGTCGCGCTTGGGGTCTTTCATGTACCAGATGGTACGTGTACCGTTTGGTACATGATGAAGCGGATCGAGGCGAGAGCCCACGCCGCGGCGAGCCCCGCGACCGTGCACGCCCTGCTGCGCGACGGCTCGACCTGGCCGGAGTGGGGCACGGTGGAAAGTTTCACGCTGGAACGGCCCGGCCCGGACGGCGGGGAGAGCGTCGGCGCGATCCGGAACTTCCGCACCGGGCGCTACCTGATGCGGGAGGAGATCGTCGAGATCGTGCCGGACCGCCGCTTCAGCTACGCCCTGCTGGCCGGCCTGGCGCTGCGCGACTACCGCGCCGACATCGACCTCACGCCGGCCGACGGCGGCACGGACATCCACTGGCACACCATGTTCCGGGCCAAGGTGCCGGGCATGGGCTGGCTGTACCGGCGGGCCCTGCAACGAATCACCGAGCAGTTCGTGCAGGGCCTCGCCGATCGGGCGACTACGGAGTCAGCAGTGCGATGAGCTCGGCGTGTCCCTCGTGCTCGGCCCAGCCGAGGGCGGTGGCGTCGAACCGCACGTCACGGATCGACGGATCCGCGCCCAGGGACAGCAACAACTCGGCCATGGCCAGGTTGCCGCGGCCGGCGGCCGTGTGCAGCGCGGTCTGCCACGGCTGTTCCACGGGCACATCGCCGCGGCCGAGGGCATTGACGTCGAAACCCAGTGACACCAACAACTTCACGGCATCGAGCCGGTCGTTGGCGGCGGCCCACACCACCAGCCCCGGCCGTTGAGCAATTGCCGACGGCACGACAGCCGGATCGAAGGAGCCGCCGCTGAGCACGGCGGCGACGAACGAAGACACCGGATCCAACACTGGTTCCGCGGCTCCGGCCGACCGCAGGAACGACGCCACCTCCGTGTTTCCGTTGACCAGGGCCAGTTCCACGAAGCCGGTACGGAACTCGACGCCCTCGGACACCATCAGCCGCACCCGGTCCCGCTGATCATGCGTCACGGCCCACCGCAGCTGCCTGGCCATCAGCTCCGACGGCGACGGCAACGACAACCGAGCCCGCCAAGGACCGCCGTCGCCCCGGCCGAGCCCATAGCGGAACAGCAGCGTCAGATGGGAGTTGTCGGCGTTGAACTGGCGGTTGTACAACGTCTGGCTGTCATTGGGATCGGCCCCGGCCCGCAACAGCATCTCGGCCAGTGCCAACGACTGTGGATGCCGCGGCTGCCGCTCCGGACCCTGCTCGCCCTCCCCGAAGACCCCGGTCAGCAGCGTGAAGGGCGAGGTCAACCCGCCCCACAAATACCCGGTGTTGGGATCGGCCCCGTAGTCCAGCAACAGCCGGGCGGTCAGCAGTGGAACGCCGGGACTGACCCGCGAGTACGCCAGGTAGGCCAGCGGTTCCCACAGGTGCGGGCCGCCTTCGCGTCGGGCCAGCGTTGGGTCGGCGGCCAACAACGCGGCCACCCGGGCGGTGTTGCCGGCCGCCGCCGCGGCCCAGATGTGCGGCTCGTCCGGCAGCACTGCCTGGGCCCGCTGAGCCGGGTCGTCGTTGGTGTAGTTCAGGCAGGCCAGCCGGCAGAACTCGTCCGACGGCGATGACGTAACGGGCATCCCGTTACGTCGAGGCCAGCGGTAGCGGTCGATCACCGCCACGTGCTCCTTGAGCCGGGCCCAGCTGGCGAATCCGTACTCGCGGGCCACCACCAGCTGGGCCGTGGCGAGCGGGAATCGCGAGAAGGTCCCGTAGGACCGCTGCACCCGGGCCAGGGCGGCGGCGTCCCCGGCGACGACGGCGCGGTGCAGTGCCCGCGCTTGGTGGCGGAGGTGCTCGAAACTCGGGTCGTCCGGCAGCGAAGGCACGGCGACCTCCTTTCACGCGCCTGCTGTCCGCGTAGCCAGGCTGAAAGGAGGTACCGGCACACAACCAGGGAACCGCTCAGGCGGGTTGAACCCTTTCCGCGGACCGGCGGCTCCCTGCGAGCCACTGCCGACCATAGCGCATCGACAGGCCGACCAGCAGGGCCACCAGCACCCACGGGTACATGTTGCGCACGAAGAACTCGACCGGGCCGGGCAGCCGGTCCCAGGACAGGAAGCCGGTCGGCATGCCGTGCATGAAGTCCAGCGGCGGCAGGTCGGTGGGCATGGCCAGCGCGGCCAGGAACACCAGACCCGGCGCCCACCAGGTAATGCGCTTGCCCGCCAGTCCGATGATCACCGGGATGAACCACACCCAGTGGTGCTCCCACGAGAACGGGGACACCGCGCACGCGGTCATGCCGGCCAGGCCGATGGCCAGGACCCGGTCGCCGCGCCGGTCGGCCAGCCCGGCCAGGAAGGTGCCGGCCAGCGCCACCACGCCGGCGACCGCCAGCCACGGCAGCTTGGACTCCGGCTCGCCGAGCACCCGGGCCAGCATGCCGTGCAGCGACTGGTTGGACCAGTTCAGCACGGGGCCGACCCGGGTGGAGTCGCCGAACACGCCGCCCAGCCAGTAGTGCGCGGCCTCGGGCACGATCAGCAGTCCAATCAGGACGGTCGCCACGAACGTCGCCATGGCCACCGCCGCCTCACGGAAGCGCCGCGCGAACACCAGGTACACCACGAAGAGCAGCGGGGTGAGCTTCACCGCGGCGGCCAGTCCGACGCCGACTCCGGCCCACTTGGAACGCTTGTTGCGGCACAGGTCGAACACCACGACGGCAAGCAGCACAAGGTTGATCTGCCCCAGCAGCAGGGTGGTGCGCACCGGCTCCAGCCACAGCGCCGCGGCCGCGAACACCAGGGCCAGCTCGGGCGGCAGGCCGACCCGCTCCTGGCAGCGCCGGATGACCAGCCACAGCAGGGCCAGGTTGCCGGCCACCCACAGCACGCCCAGCACCGGCAGCGGCAGCACGGCCAGCGGCGCGAAGAGCACGGCCGCGATCGGCGGGTACGTGAACTCCATCGGGCCCAGGACCGGCTGCGAGTACAGCGGGCCGCCGTGCAGCCAGGTGGTAGCGCCGGCCTGGTAGACCTGCATGTCGATCAGGCCGCCACCTGGCCACAGCGCGCCCATCAGCAGGGCGGCGCCGACGGCGACGGCGAACACCGTGCGCGCGTTGGCCGCCAGCCAGCGTTGGACCGGGTCGATCCTGAGCAGCATTCGGTTTCCTTCCCCCGAGCGATCCCCTCGTGCTCCTTGATGCGCGAGCACGGGGTGATGTTGCGACGATTGGGTGTGACGCCAGTCACTCGTACGAGTAGTCCTTGGCGCTGAATGTGCGAAGCACAGGTCCACACGCCGCGGCGGCCGCGAGCGCGACGACGAATCCGGCGGCGGCCGGCGCGAGAATCCAGAAGTTGAGCAAGGCCTCGCCGCGTCCGGAGATGCTGTGCGTCACATCGAGCAACCCGAGGCCGACCACCATTCCGGCCAGAGAGGCGCCCAGTGTGGCCACCAGTACCGGCAGCACGACCTCACGCCGCAACGCCCGAGCCAGCACGCGAACCGGTGTGCCGGCGGCGATCAGGGCGCCGAAGGTCCGTCGCCGGTCGATCACCGAGCCGGCCGCGGCCACCGCCGCGCTGGCGCCGCTGAGCAACGCCATCAGCCCCAGCCCGATGGCGGTGGCCCGCCGCAGGTCGTCCATCAGCGTGGCGCTGTGGCTGGAGTCCCGGAGGTTGTCCGCCACCGGCACATCCGGCAGCAGTCGCACCACCGCGGTGTACACCGCGTCCCGATTGGACGGTGTGGTCGTGGTGGCGGCGCCGGTCGGCTGCGCGGCCAGGTCGGGGAACACCGCCGGGTCGATCACCATGATCTGGGCGTCGCCGGCGATGGGGCGCAACGGAATGCTCTCGGGTAGCCGCCTTGGCGCGGGCACGTCGCTGTTGGGACTCCGATTGCCCTTCGCGAACTCCAGGTCATGCATGGAGCTCTGGTAGCCCAGCGGCATGTACACGGCCGGCCCTTCGACGCAATCGCTTGCGGACAGTCCGGAAAGGACTTTCGCGGCATCCTTGCACGGCGCGATCACGGCCTGGTAGCTCGGTCCGTACTTGTCCGATGTGGACCTCAGGTAGCCACTCACCAGGGGCACGACCTCGGCGTCCAGCTTGTGCTCGGCCAGCCTGGCCCGCAGCTGGCCGATGACGTCGGTGTTCTTGCCGACCGAGTCGGCCACGATGGTCGAGTCCTTCCAGGGCCCGCTGAACGGCCGCACCTGGTCCTCGATGCCCGGCAGCATGGTCAGCGCCAGCGAGCCGGCGAACACCGCCACCACGACGCCGGCCGCCGCCCGGAACGACGCCACCGGGTCGCCCAACAGCCGCCGTCCGGCCAGCAGGGTGGACGGCTTGCGCCACCGTGCCACGAAATACCGTCCGACCAATGCGGTCACGACCGGGCCGGCCAGCACCAGGGCCAACCCGACCGCGCCGAGCCCGACCAGCACCACGGTGAACCGGTCCCGTCCACCGATCTGATTGGTCGCGACGGTCGTCCCCAGCAGGAACACGGCGCCGGCGAGGACCAGCCCGAGCAACCGCGCCGGGCTGATCTTGCGCCGGGTCTGCTCGGCGGCCGTGCTCAGCGGCTTGTCGACGACGCGGCGCAGCCCCAGCACCGCCGCGCCGACCACGAGCACCGGCGCCAGCACGGCGATGAAGGCGGTGAACAGCGGCCCGGACGTGAAGTCGCCGGGTTGCCAAGTCCCGCCGCCCCAAGGGATCTGCGCGGTCAGATGGCTCAACGGCTCGGCCGCCAGGACAGCGATCACGCTGCCGAGCACGGCCCCGACCACGGTCTCGATCGCCGCCATGGCGATCACCTGCGTCGGCGTCGCGCCGGCCAGCCGCAGCGCCGCCAGCCGCCGCTCCCGCCGGGTCGCGGTCAGTCGCGCCGCGGAGGCCACCAGCACCAGGCACGGCACGATCAGCACCACCATGCCGATTCGGGTCAGTAGATACAGCATGTCGGCGTTGTCGGCGGCGTAGCCGACCTTGCCGCCGAGACCGGTCAGCGCCCAGCCGTCGACCGTGCCCACGTCGTGGCCGATGATCGCCACCAGCTCGTCCGGGTACTCCAACGCCTGCGGGCCGATCTCGTCGACCAGCTGCCCGGGGAACCGGTCGCCGAGCTTCTCCGGCGGAGTGGCCTTGACCAGCGCGGCCAGTGCCGGCGACAGCAGAACCTGGCCCGGCTCGGGGAATTCCCGGATACCCGGCGGCAGCGAGACGAAGCCGCCGACATGCGCGCGGGTGATGTCGTACCGGTGGATCAGCTTGCCGTCGAACTGGTCCACGTTGGTCGCCATCACGACCTGGGCCCGGTTGTCGGTCTGGCTGACCGAGTTGTCGCCGTCGCGCCAGGCCGTGCGGTCGGCCCGCTCCTGCAACGCGTGCGGCGCGGACGCCAGCCACAGCACCAGGGACACCCCCAACGCCACGCCGACCGTCACCAGCGCCGTGCTGATCCGGCTACGAGAGTCGTTGCGCAGCACGGCAAGCGCGATACGGAAGACGCTCACGCGTAGACCTCCTGGAAAATGCGACCATCGCTCAGTTCGACCCGGCGCTTGGCCCGGGCGGCGATGGCGGCGTCGTGCGTCACGACCACCACGGCAGCGCCGCTTTCCTGGGCCGAAGCCAGCAGGGCGGACATCATGTCCTGGCCGGTACGGGTGTCCAGGGCGCCGGTCGGCTCGTCGGCGAAGATCACCCGCGGCCGGTGGGCCAGCGCCCGCGCGATGGCCACCCGCTGCGCCTGCCCGCCGGACATCTCGCCCGGCCGCCGCGTCGCCAGCCCGTCCAGCCCCAGCTTGTGCAGCCAGTCGCGGGCGTTGGCCACGGCCTGCTGGCGCGGCATGCCGGCCAGCAGCAGCGGCAGCGCGGCGTTCTCCTCGGCGGTCAGCTCGGCGACCAGCATGCCGGACTGGAACACGAAGCCGAACGCGGTCCGCCGCAGCTCGCTGCGGGCCGACTCGGACAGCGTGCCGACCGACCGGCCGTCCAGGAACACGTCGCCGCCGTCGGGCCGCAGGATGCCGGACAGCACGTGCAGCAGGCTGGTCTTGCCGGAGCCGGACGGCCCGATCACGGCGATCACCTCGCCGGCCTCGATGCCGATGTCCACGCCGTTCAGCGCGTGCACCCCGCCGTAGTGTTTGATCAGGCCCCGCCCCGCGAGCACCGGTGTCACCGTCGCCTCCCGAAAGATCCTCAGCTGTCGGGGTGAGACGGTGCCGGAGGCGGACCGCCGGCCACCTCGGCCGAGCAGCACGCAACCTCGGCCGTCCATCGGCCGAATGACCGATGCCGGGCCGAGCCGGTCGGCCGAGGTCGTGGCCGGTGCGCCGGCCGTAGTGTGTCCTTCGTGGACCGGATGCTGACCGCGCTGCGCGCGCCCCTGTTCATCGGGCTCGGCCTGGCCGCGCTGTGGCTGTTCCAGACGGCGCCGCTGTTCTACCGCGACATGCGGCTGGCCACGGTGGGCATGCAGCCGTTCATCCTGCTGACCTGCGTGGCCGCGGTGATCTGCGTCAAGCGCCCGGTGCTGGCGGTGGTGATCGCCACCATCGCGGCCAGCTGCGGCACGGTGTTCGCCCGCACCTACCACGTCTACGAGCCGACGTTCCTCAGCCCGCTCACGCCGGCCGAGACGGTGGCCTTCCTGGTCATCATCATGTGGGTGGTGTACGACGGCGAGGCCGGCGCGGCGGTGTTCGAGGTGGCCCTGCTGGGCATCTCGGCCACGTTCGCCCTGGTCTACCGGGACTCCGTCAACCTGTACTCCTCGGAGCTGCGGCTCAACTTCGCGCTGTGCGTGGCGGTGGTCGGCATCGCGGTGATGGTGGCCATCTACCTCCGGGCCCGGGCCGGCATGCGGCAGCGCGAGCTGACCGCCGCGATCACCGACGCGCAGCGGGCCGAGCGGGTGGAACTGGCCCGCGAGCTGCACGACGTCGTCGCCCACCACGTGACCGGCATGGTCGTGCAGGCCCAGGCGGCGATGGCCGTCTCCGACAACGACCCGCTGGCCGCCCACCGGCTGCTGCCCGGCATCGTCAACTCCGGCACCGACGCCCTGACGGCCATGCGCCGGCTGGTCGGCACGCTGCGGGAAAGCGAGCCCCTCTACACCGCCACCACCGACCTGCACGCCGACGTGCGGGCCGCCGTCGACCGGGCCAAGCAGGCCGGCATCCCCGCACGCCTGCTGATGCGGCTGCCGGACTCGGTGCCGCAGGAGGTCGGCCGGTCGGTGCTGCGGCTGGTCCAGGAGTCGCTGACCAACGTGCACAAGCACGCCAACAGCCCGACCGACGTGTCGGTCGAGCTGACCAGCACGCCGGAGACGCTGCGGCTGCGGGTGCAGGACGACGGCAAGGGCGGCCGGGTGGTGCCGGTCGGCGGGTCGGGTGGCTACGGTCTGGTCGGTATGAGAGAACGGGTGGAGCTGCTGGGCGGGCTGTTCTCCGCGGGCGAGGTGGGCGGCGGCTGGCAGGTGCTGGCCGAGTTGCCGCTAGGAGGGATCAAGGCGTGACGGTCCGGGTGTTGATCGCGGACGACCAGGAGATGGTCCGGGTGGGGTTCCGGATGATCCTGGAGAACCAGCCGGACATCGAGGTGGTGGCCGACGTGCCGGACGGGGTGACGGCCGTGGCCAAGGCGCGCGAGCTGCGGCCGGACGTGTGTCTGGTCGACATCCGCATGCCCGGTATCGACGGCCTGGAGGTGACCAGGCAGCTCGCCGGCCGCGGCGTCGCCGACCCGGTCAAAGTAGTTGTGGTGACAACATTCGACCTCGACGAGTACGTCTACGCCGCGCTGGAGAACGGGGCCTGTGGCTTCCTGCTCAAGGACGCCGGGCCGGCGCTGCTGGTCGAGGCCGTCCGCGCGGCCGCCGCCGGCAACGCCCTCATCTCGCCCCAGATCACCCTCCGGATGCTGGCGCACTTCACCCGTCCGTCGGCGGAAACCGGGCCCGGCGTTGAGCTGGACCTGTTGACCCAACGGGAGCAGGACGTGGTCCGCGAGGTGGCCCGCGGGCTGACCAACACCGAGATCGCCGGGGCGCTGTTCCTGTCGTTGTCCACGGTCAAGACGCATCTGGCTTCGGTTCAGCAGAAGATCGGTGCCCGAAATCGGGTGGAGATTGCCGCTTGGGCCTGGCGCACCGGACTGGTGACCGCGTAGACGTTGAACAACGTTTTGGCAACGGGCGTGTCGCTCTCAGGAGACCCTTGGACAGTTGTATAGGGATTTCCCTAACGGCGATTCGGCGGCATTCGATGGGGCCGCCCGGCTGATCGTCAATCCCGCGTTTCGCCCCTACGGTTCTACATTGTGCAGGACGCGCAGCTGGTCGGCGCCATTGTCGAAGGCGACCGACAGGGGTGGGCCGAGCTCTACCAGCGGTACGCCGACCCCCTCTACACCTATTGTGTTTCCCAGTTGCAGGACCGTGAGGCGGCGGCCGACGTCCTGCACGACACCCTCATCGTCGCGGCCGAACGCGTCTCGCAGCTGCGCGACCCGGAGCGGCTGCGGCCCTGGCTGTACGCCATCGCCCGCAACGAGTGCCACCGGCGTCGCCGCAGCCACCGCCGGCTGGTCGCGCTGGAGGAAGCCGGCGACGTGCCGGCGTCCGGCGAGGACATGGACACCGGGCTGCGCCTTGACGAGATGCGCCGGCTGGTCCGCGACACCGTCGAGGGGCTCAACCCGAGCGAGCGCGAGATCCTCCAGCTCGCCGGCACGCACGGCCTGACCGGCCCGGACCTGGCGCTGGCGCTGGGTGTCACGGCCAACCACGCCAACGCGCTGCTGTCGCGCGCCCGCCAGCAGTTCGAGAAGTCGCTGGCCGCGCTGATCATCGCCCGCACCGGCCGGGAGGCCTGCGCGGTGCTGGACGACCTGCTGCACGGCTGGGACGGCGTGCTGACCCCGTTGCTGCGCAAGCGAATCGCCCGGCACATCGAGAACTGCGAGACCTGCGGCGAGAACAAGCGCCGCCGGGTCAACGCCAAGGCGCTGCTGGCCCTGCTGCCGCTGTTCGCGATCGCCGGCGAGCTGCTCGACCGGACCACCGCCGAGATCGAGAACCCCGAGCTGGCGGCCTATCGGCGTGACCTGGGCGACCGGGCCGGGACGTTCCGGCGCAACGGTTTCCCGAACGGCAACGAGCTGTGGCGCCGGCCGCCGTGGGTGACCATCGCCGCGGTCAGCGCCGGCATCGTCGTGCTCGGCGCCTACACCTTCCTGGCGCCGATCCAGGCCGACCAGCGCGAGGCCCTGCCACCGTCGGAGCTGACCCAGACTCCGTCGCTGCCACCACCTTTCACCACGACCGGGGAGACGACCACCACCGTCACCACGACGGACGGCCCGACGACCACCACTTCGACCACCACGTCGAACGTCGTCGCACCGCCGCGGACGACCGGGGGCGTCACGACGACGACAACAACCAGGACGACGACGACTACTACGACCACCAGCACGACGACCACCACGACCACCCCGCCGTCGTCGAGCAGCGTCCCCCGGGGCGCGCTCAACGTCACGCCGCGTGAGATCAACCTCGACCCGGGCAAGGCCGCCGTCACGATCACCTCGAAGGGGGGACCGCTCAGCTGGAGCGTCAGCAGCTCCAACGCCCATGTCACGGTCTCGCCGAGCGGCGGGTCGCTGGCGGCGAACGGGTCGGTGACGGTCTCCGTGCAGCTGACCACGTTCGACAGCTCCGGCGGGGCCACGCTGACCTTCACCGCCACCGGCGGCCAGACCGTTACCGTGAGTGCACGATGGACCGTCATCTCGTGACGCAGAGAAGTCGCAGAAATTTTCCCGGAAAAAGTTGTTGTTCCTCGAACTTCCCAGGTCTCCCAGCTTCGGGTGCTCACTCCTGTGAGCGTCCGCACTCCACAGCCGAAGGAGACAGGCGAGATGGAACTTGACACGGCGGCAACCACGCTGACCCGGGTCCCGGTGTTGGTGCGGGCCACGGATCCGATCCTCCAGGGAGGGGTTGCCGTCACGCTGCGCACCAGGCCGGAGGTCCGGCTGGTCGACGAGGACCACGCCGAGGCGAGATCGGCGGTGGTCTTCGTGGTCGCCGACCGGCTCGACGACCACGCCGTCAAGCTGCTGCGCACGTTGCAGTGCGGCGGCCACGCCAAGGTGGCGCTGATCGCCGGGCAGATCGACGACAACGAGATCCTCACCGCGGTGGAGAACGGGGTCTGCGCGGTGGCCCGCCGCTCGGAGGTCAGCGCCGACGCGCTGGTGCGCCTGGCCCAGGCCGTGAACACCGGGGAGGGCGCGCTGCCGCCCGACCTGCTCGGCCGGCTGCTGGACCGGGTCGCCCGGCTCCAGCGCAACGTGCTCGAACCGCGGGGGCTGCACCTGGGCGGCACCTCCGCGCGGGAGACCGAAGTCCTGCGGCTGGTCGCGGAAGGCTTCTCCACCAAGGAGATCGCCGAGCAGCTGTGCTACTCGCAGCGCACCGTGAAGGCGATCATGCACGACATCACCAACCGCTTCCACCTGCGCAACCGCCCGCACGCCGTGGCCTACGCGCTGCGTGAAGGCCTTATCTGACAAGTAGTTCTCCAGTGTTCGAGGGGGCGGCGCGGACGGCCGCCCCCTCGAACACTGTCCGGGTCAGTGCCAGTACCCGGCGCCCGTCCCCACGACCTCGGCGTTGTAGTGCCGGCTCCAGCTGACCAGGTGCGAGAAGAACCCGTTCAACGTCACGCTGAGCTGGATCGGCAGCGCGGCGATCGGGCCCGAGTTGGCGTCGCCGCGGTTCATCGCGTGGTTGGGCACGATCACGTGCACGTCCACGGAGAAGTCCGGCGGCAGGTAGTTGACGGCGATCCACGGGGCCACGTAGTCGAGGTAGCGCCCGACGCCGTTGTGGCTGGCGCCGTAGTAGTAGGAGATGCCGACCTGGAAGTCGTAGTCGGCCTGCCACACCCGCCACCACTCGCTGGACGCCTTGTAGTGCCGGGAGATGTTGCCCGGCTCCGAGGCCCAGCCGGTCAGCGTCATCGGGTCCACCCCGGCCGGCACGGCGTTGGCGTACTCGGTGGCGTTGATGCTGGCCGAGTTGTGCAGCAGGTCGATCACGGTCTTGCCCACGTTGACGATGGTGTCGACGGGGCTGTCGCCGCCGATCGTCTCCTCGCCGGGGCCGGTGCCGGCCAGCTGGTCGGACGCGTTGTAGACGGCGAAGTTGGACTCGTCGGCGGCCAGCGCCTGCTCGAAGTCGCTCTGGCTGACCTGGGGTGTGGTGTCGGTCATCGGATTCTCCTAGCGGGTGGCGAAGATGTTGGCGCGGGAGTTCGCGCCCAGCTCGAACGAGCTCTCGAACGTCGTGTAGTCCAACTGCTGCGGGCCGTGGATCGGGTCGTTGTAGTACATCCAGGTGCCGGCGGTGGTGCCGTCGGAATAGATGCCGTACAGCACGACGGCGTGGCTGACGTGGCCGCCGCCCTGCTTGATCACGATCCACAGTGGACCGTGGTCGGACAGCTCGGTGACCCAGTAGGACGGCCAGCCGCAGGCCGGGTAGACCTCGTGCACGCCCCACTGCTGGGCGATCGGCTCGATCCGCTCCCAGGTCATGGCCACGTCCCGGTACTCGCCGAGCACGGTGTCCAGGTCGCTGCCGGCCAGCATGGCGATGCCGGCGGCCCAGCAGCTGGTGTTGTCGTGCTGGTACACCATGCCGACGGTCTCGCTGTGGCTGAACGGTTCCCAGGGTTCTGTCATGTGCTAACCGCCGATCATCACGGTGCCCGCGCCGACGATGGAGCTGGTCGGCGCCGGCGCGGGGTCGTTGCAGGTGGTCACCGGGTCCCCGATGCGGGCCGCCGGCTTGTTGTTGATCAGCACCGACGAGCTGCCCTGGGTGACCGTGCCCTGGTTGGTCGGCGGCACCTGGAACGGGCCGCCCTGCGGGATGTGCGGCGGCGCGTTGGTGGCCGTGCTGCCCACGGTGGCCGCCGGCATGCCGCCGATCATCACGTTGGTGCTGCAGCCGCCGGTGATCTTGCCGGCGAACGGGCTCGGCAGCGGCGTCGGCACCGGGCCGCCGGGCGACGGGATCATCACGATGTGCGTGTCCGTGCCGACGACCTGGTCGCCCTGCTTGGCGCCAAAGCTCATGACGTCTCCTCGATCCGCCGGCGGGGCCACTGCTTCTTCTGGCCGCTGGTCGGCTGGACCATGGGCCGCACGGTGTTGGCCACCCCCAGGTGCACGCCGTCGGCCGGCGGGGCCAGCTCGGTGTCCAGCGGCGGCGTGTAGGCCGCGTTGACCGTCACGACGAACGAGGCCCGCGGCGGGAAACCCAGCTCGCACGGCATCGACGCGCCCAGTTTCACGTCGAGGCCGGTGTCCTCGTCGGTCAGCGCGATCAGCGCCTGCCCGAGCAGGTCGTGCTCCGTCTCGGCGTCGGCGGCGTGCGCCTGCACCACATAGGACAGTTCGTAGCGACGGACCGGCGCCTGCCGGCCGAGCAGCCGGCCGTCCGCGCCCCGCACGTCGTCCCGGCCGGCCGACCGGCCCTGCGCGTCGTCCCGCAGCCCGAACAGCGTCAGCGAGACCGCCGTCTGCTTGTCGTTGGGCACGGCCAGCAGGACGGCGGTACCGTCGGGCAGCCGTTTCCGCAGCAGGTCGCGCAGCGCCTGGTCGACTCCTGGGATCACGGGATCGAGTGTCCGTGTCGGACGTCGGCGATCGCAGTGGCGGACAGACGTCCTTTCGGACCCATCGCCTTCGCCCCAAGGGGCAGACCCGGTCGCCCTTCGTCCCGCCCCGCCGCCGCTGGGCTCTTGTGCCCTTGACCGGTCACGATGTCGTGGTCGCAAGTGTCTGTCAGGGAGGGCCCGATGCCAAGCAGCTACCTCGCGCCCGGCGTGTACATGGAGGAAGTCTCATCGGGCTCGCGGCCGATCGAGGCCGTCGGGACCGCGGTCGCCGCCTTCGTCGGATTCGCCGAGCAGGGGCCGGTCAACGAGCCGGTCCTGGTCACCAGCTGGACCCAGTTCAAGCGCGCCTTCGGCGACTTCGTCGACGGCTACTACCTCGCGCACGCCGTCTACGGCTACTTCCTCAACGGCGGCGGCACCGCGTACGTGGTCCGCGTCGGCGGGGCGGCCGGTGGCGACAGCGCCGCCCCGGTGGCCGAGCTGCCGTCCTCGGTGGACGGCCGTGCCGCGTTGACCGTCTCCGCCAAGAACGCCGAGCCGGGCATCAGTGTGGAGGTGCAGCCGGCGGGGGAGCCGACGGACGACACCTTCAAGCTCGTCGTCAAGCGCGGCGGCCAGCCGGTCGAGACCTTCGACAACGTGACCACCAAGCGCGGCGCCAACAACGTCGTCACCGTGGTGCGGACCCAGTCGCAGCTGATCACCGTCGAGGACACCAAGGGCGGCCGGGTGGTCGCCGCGCCGCAGGTCGGCGAGGTCGCGCTGCCGGCGGGCGGCACCGACGTGGTGTCGGCCGGCGACTACGTGGGCAACTCGGCCGACCGCACCGGTTTCGGCGGCCTCGAGGCCATCGACAACGTCACCATGCTGTGCGTGCCCGACCTGATGGCCGCCTACCAGCACGGCAAGATCTCGCTGGAGGACGTCAAGGCCGTGCAGCTGGCCATGATCGCGCACTGCGAGCTGATGTCCGACCGCGTCGCCATCCTGGACACCCCGCCCGGTCTGAACGCCCAGCGGGTCAAGGAATGGCGGATGGACTTCACCGGCTACGACTCCAAGTACGCGGCCATGTACTGGCCGTGGATCAAGGTCGCGGACCCGGTGGCCGGCAAGCAGGTCTTCGTGCCGCCGAGCGGCCACATGGCCGGCATCTGGGCCCGCAACGACAGC
The DNA here is from genome assembly GCA_035492655.1 of Kutzneria sp. Taxonomy (GTDB): domain Bacteria; phylum Actinomycetota; class Actinomycetes; order Mycobacteriales; family Pseudonocardiaceae; genus Kutzneria. The sequence continues at coordinate 18,310 of DATJJB010000732.1, forward strand.
ACCCGCGGCGTGCACAAGGCCCCGGCCAACGAGGTCGTGCGCGGTGCGGTGACGTTGGAGCTCAACATCACCAAGGGCGAGCACGACACGCTCAACCCGGTGGCGGTCAACTGCATCCGCTCCTTCCCCGGGCAGGGCATCCGGGTGTGGGGCGCGCGCACGCTGTCCAGCGACCCGGAGTGGCGCTACCTCAACGTGCGCCGGCTGTTCAACTACGTGGAGAAGTCCATTCTCCAGGGCACCAACTGGGTCGTGTTCGAGCCCAACGACCCGAAGCTGTGGGACTCGGTCAAGCGCACCATCACCATGTTCCTGCGCCGGGTGTGGCGGGACGGGGCGCTGTTCGGCCGCACGCCGGCCGAGGCGTTCTTCGTCAAGTGCGACGAGGAGAACAATCCGCCGGAGAACCGCGACGCCGGCATCCTCACCGTGGAGCTGGGCATCGCGCCGGTCAAGCCGGCCGAGTTCGTGGTGTTCCGCATCTCCCAGTTCTCCGAGGGCGCTTCGCTCGAAGAGTAGTTCCCGGACCGTCCACTAAGGAGATATGAAGATGCCCGGCGGAATCGGCCCCAACCAACCGAGCGACGCGCTCACCGCGGCCCGCTTCTCCATCACCATCGACGGCTATGAGATCGCCTCCTTCGCGGAGCTGCTCGGCATCACCACCGAGGTCGAGGCGGTCGAGCTGATGGAGTCCACCGACAAGTCGGTGGTGCTCAAGAAGTTGCCCGGCAAGGTCAAGCCGCCGACCCTGGTGCTCAAGCGGGGCAAGAACTCCAGCATGGAGCTGTGGGCCTGGCACGAGGCCGTGCTCAACGGCGACATCGTGGCCGCCCGCAAGAGCTGCTCG
>DATJJB010000733.1:0-4579 GCA_035492655.1 Kutzneria sp.
CGGCGGCCGCGTCGGCCAGTGGCACCTGGACCACCGTGATCGCCAGCAGGGCCGCGGCTGCCGCCGTGAGCAGCCGCGTCGTTCTCCGACTCATCGAAACTCCATCTCAGTCGCACCGTTGCTGACTGTCCAATGAGGACATAACTGTCAGGCGACCCGGAGGTCGTCCATGGCGTCCCGGTCCCAGGCGATGCCCAGTCCCGGCGTGTCCGGAGCGACGGCATGACCGTCCACAACGGACATTTCCCCAGTGGTGACGGCCCGCAGCTGCGGTATGTGCTCGACGAACCGGCCGTTCGGGACGGCGGCCGCGAGGCTCACGTGCAGCTCCATCAGGAAGTGCGGACAGATCTCCGCGTTGAACGTCTCGGCCAGGTGGGCGACCTTGAGCCACGGCGTGATGCCGCCGATCCGGGCCACGTCCACCTGCACGACCGAGGCCGCGCCGCGCTGGAGGTACTCGCGGAACTGGGCCACCGAGTACAGCGACTCGCCCACCGCGATCGGGATGTTGGTGGCGTGGGCCAATCGTTCGTGCGCGGCCACGTCGTCGGCCGGCAGCGGCTCCTCCAGCCAGGTCAGGCCCAGCGGCGCGAACCGGTCAGCCCGGCGCAGTGCCTCGGCGAGCGTCATCGACTGGTTGGCGTCGACCATGACCGGGAAGTACGGGCCGACCGCGTCGCGCACGGCCTGCAACCGGGCCGCGTCCTCGGCGCCGCTCGGCTTGCCCACCTTGACCTTGATGCCCTGCCAGCCGGCGTGCTGCGCCTTGAGTGCGCCGGCCACGAGCTCCTCCGTGGTGAGGTGCAGCCAGCCAGTCTCGGTGTCGTACAACGGAACCTGCTGCTGAAAGCCGCCCGCGACCCGCCACAGCGGCTGGTCGGCGCGGAGGCAGCGCAGGTCCCATAACGCGGTGTCGATCGCCGCGAGGGCCAGCGAGGTGATCGCGCCGACCGCGGTCGCCCTGGTCGAGGCGAACAGGTCGTGCCAGACCGCCTCGATCCGGGTCGCGTCGGCGCCGATCAGGCGGGGCAGCAGGTGGTCGCGAAGCAGGGCCAGCACGGCCGTGCCGCCGGTGCCGATCGTGTAGCTGTAGCCGAGGCCGGTGCGACCGTCGTCCGTGGTCAGCTCGACGAAGACCGTCTCCTGGGACAGGAAGGCCTGCACCGCGTCGGTGCGGACCTGTTCGACCGCCAGGTCGACCAGGAACGCCTCGGCCCCGCTGACTCCGGCCACGCCGCGCCCTCCCCAGGGTTCGGTCTTCATGGATCCTATACGATCGGTGGTACGTGATTCTTGACTTGGATTAACCTGGGTGTCAATGGGTCGTTTTTCAGCCGTTACCGGCCCGTGTCGGGAGCCCAAGATCGGTACGCGCGTACACTCGCCGCCATGCCGCCGGCAGCCGCCTTCCACCACCGGGTAGACGAGGGCGTCGTCGAGAACGCCGGTCCCCGCCACACATTCGCGCTCCCCGTCGGCGGGCAGAGCCTGCAGTACTCGGGCACGCTGGGGCGGCCGGGCAGCGGCTACCGGACGGTCACCCGGCTGCTGATCGGCGGCGTGACCACCTTCGACTGGACCTATCAGGGCTCCGGCGCCCACATCGAGCGGTCCGAGTCGTTGATCCGGCTGTCCCCCAACGGCTTGACCTACCTGTGCGTGTGTGTCGACGGCACCACGCGGCTACGCCACCGCGGCGCCGAGCTGCTGCTCAAGCCCGGCCGGGCCGCGCTGTGCTCCACGGTGAACCCGTTGGAGGCCCGGCACTCCACCCAGAACCGGCTGCTCACCGTGTACGTCGACACGGCCCGCCTGGAGAGCCAGGTCCCCGGCGTCAGCCGGCTGATCGGCACCACGCTGGCCGTCGAGGGCGTCGGCGAGCTGCTCGTGCAGCACATCCTGGCCACCATGAAGCTTGCTGCCGGCCTCGACCCGGCCGGGCTCGCCGCCACCTCCGAGGCCGTGTCGGATCTCCTGGTCGGCACGCTCTCCCGCCGGGCCCAGCCCGTCTCCCCCGCGCTGGAAGCCCAGATCAGCGTCTACATCGACAGCTGGCTCGGGGATCCCGAGCTCACCGTCGAGCGCATCGCCGCCGCCCACCACATCTCGGTGCGCACCCTGCACCGCGTGTTCCAGCAGCGTGGCGAGACCGTCTCAACGCACATCAAGAACCGCCGCCTCGACGGCTGCCACGCCGACCTGCTGGCCCGACCCGACCTGATGATCGGCGCGATCTGTGCGAAGTGGGGTATCACGGACATCGCCCACTTCTCCCGCCAGTACAAGGCCCGCTTCGGCTGCACCCCCACCGACACCCGCGAGCAACGCCTCAACCTCACCCGCTGACGGCGGCTCGGCTTTGTCCGTGGGCGCGAGCCCTGCTCAGCCGCTGACGTGAGCGGTGTTGTCCAGCCAGTGCTGGGCGAGCTCGGTGTCGCCGTCGATGCCGAGGTCGGTGAGCGGGAGTCGTCGGGTCAAGGCCAGCAGCAGTGATCCGGCCGGGCCGGTGACCGTCACGTCGGCCGCCTGGGTTTTGGTCTGCCACGTTGCCCCCTCGGGCCGCCGTTCGACGAACCACGCGCCCGCGCCGTCGGTGGCCAGCCACTGCAAGGTCTGCCCGGTGCCCCGGATGGCGTGCGCGGATTCGGGCCGCTGCATCTCCCACGTGGGCGAGGTGGGCATCGTGAAGTGGTTGGTGATGAGCGCGGCCGCGACATCGGCGTCGATGTCGACCGGTCGGCCGGCTGCGGCGGCCGCGTCGAACCCGTGCACGACCGCCTCGTTGAGCATGCTGGACATCCAGAACTGCGCCCCGGACCGCTCGTCCCCCGCGGCGTTGAACACCGGCGCGTCGAGCGCGTCGTCGGAACACGCGTTCGCGACCCGCTGCGCCGACGCCGCCAACCACGCCGGCCACTCACCCGGGTCGGCCGGCAGCACGGCCAATTCCGACGGTAGCTGCCTCGGATCGGTGATGCGCCGCTCGATGATCTCCGCGACCCAGTTCTGCGTCTGCCCCACGTGCGTGACCAGGTCGGTGACGGTCCACTTCGGGGCCGTCGGCACGGCGGCGTCGGGCCCGGCCGCGGCGGCCGATTCGGCCAGGCGCCGGGTGTGGTCGACGATCGCTCGCCGGGTGCGTGCCGCGTTCAACTCGGTCATGGGGATCATCCTTCATATCCGGGTGGCCGGGGTGCCTTCGACCACGCGTCGATCGACGCCAGCCGGGATCGACACACCCCGGCAGGATTTTCCGAACATCAGCCGAGCATCGCGCGCAGCGGTCCGCTCAACACCTTCGTCAACTCCGCATCCACGTACGCGGCCTCCTCGATCAGCAACTCGACGGCGGCGCGGAAGGCGCGCCGGAGCCCGGCTTCGTCAAGGCTGCCGACGAGTGTTGCCAAAGCGGCGTTGGTGGCGTTGGACGGGAGTAGATGCAGACCTCGTCCCTGCACGGCGGTCACGCCGTGGCGCAGGGCCATCAGGCTGAGGACGGCGTTGCGGAGGCCGCCGAGCATGTACTCGGCCTGCCAGAAACGCCGGCGTTCGATGCTGGAACGCACATGCAGGGCGTACAGCCACGCCATGTCGATCTCGGCCCGAGCATCGACTCCAGGGGTCGGCGGCTGATCCAACGCCGTGCCGAAGAGGAGACGGAAGGTCGGGGCCGTGGCGCCGAACTCGGCGGCGGGTACGAACGCGATGTCGACCTGGAGGGTGTGCGGCAGCAGGAACACGCGGTAGATGGCCGAGCGGGAGGGGACGTCCATGTGGTGCACGGCCCCGTGCTCCGCATAGACGTACGCGGTCCAGTCGGCCATGACCTCGTCGCGATCACCGGCGATGCCGAGCGCGAAGTCGATGTCGGACCAGCGGTCGGTCCGGTCCGAAGCCCCGGACCCGGTAACAGCGGCACCGGTGACGCGCGGATCGGCGCGAGCGTGAGAGATCAACGCGGCCAGCAGTTGGTCGCGTTCGGACGGCGTGAAGACGGTCATGCGGTTCATACTGCCGACATGCGATTCCGGACGACGGTGCTGCTGGGCGGCAAGACGGCGACCGGCCTGCCGGTGCCGGCGGAGGTCGTCGAGGCGCTCGACGCGGGCCGGCAGCCGAAGGTGCACGTGACGATCGGCGGCCACACGTACCGGAGCACGGTGGCGGTGCGCGGCGGCCAGTTCCTGATCCCGCTCAGTGCCGAGAACCGCACGGCGGCCGGCGTGGCCGCGGGCGACGAGGTCGAGGTGGAGCTGACGCTCGACACGGCGCCGCGCGAGGTGGAGGTGCCGGCCGACCTGGCCGAGGCCCTGGCGGCGGACCCGGCGGCCCGCAAGGTCTTCGACGGCCTGCCGTTCACGCACCGCAAGGAGTACGTGCGCTGGATCGAGGAGGCCAAGAAGGCCGAGACCCGGCAGAACCGCGTGGCCAAGACCCTCGACCGACTCAAGGGCGGCGGTTGATCTGCCCGAAACCGTATTTCGGTGTGACGGAGAGCGGGACTCGCGGGGGTTCAACCCGTGAAGAGGCTGCGGAGGTATTTGCGGTGGCGCAGGAGCAGGCCGCCGATGAGGAA
>DATJJB010000734.1:0-3657 GCA_035492655.1 Kutzneria sp.
TTGCCGCCGATGCGCAGCTCGCCGCCGGTGATGTCCTCCAGCCCGGCGATCATGTTGAGCGTGGTCGACTTGCCGCAGCCCGAGGGCCCGACCAGGATGACGAACTCGCCGTCGGCGATCGATACGTCGACCTCGGACACCGCCAGCGCGCCGTCCGGGTACCGCTTGCTCACCTTGTCCAGCACGATCTCGGCCATCGCGCCCTCACCCCTTCACGGCGCCGGAGGTCAGCCCCGCCACGATGCGGCGCTGGAAGAACAGCACGAACAACACGATCGGAATCGTGATCACCACCGCCGCCGCGCAGATCTGCCCGGTCGGGTCCTCGAACTGGGACGCGCCGGTGAAGAACTGGAGCGCGGCCGGCACCGTGCGGGACCGGGTGGTCGCGGTGAGCGAGATGGCGAACAGGAAGTCGTTCCAGCAGAAGATGAACACCAGGATCGCGGTGGTGAACACGCCCGGCGCGGCCAGCGGCGCGATCACCCGCCGGAATGCCTGTCCCGGCGTGGCCCCGTCCATCTTCGCGGCTTTCTCCAGTTCCCACGGGATTTCCCGGAAGAATGCCGACAGCGTGTAGATGGCCAACGGCAGCGCGAAGGTGATGTACGGCAGGATCAGGCCCGGCCAGGTGTCGAACAGGTTCAGCGACCGCTCGATGGAGAACAGCGGCGAGACCAGCGACACCTGCGGGAACATGGCCACCAGCAAGGAGAAGCCGACCAGCGCGGCCTTGCCGGGAAAGTCCAGCCGGGCGATGGCGTACGCGGCCATCGTGCCCAGCACCACCGCGACCGCGGTGGCGATCAGCGAGATGCCGATGGAATTGACCAGCGCCAACAGGAAGTCGTTGGTCTGGAAGATGTCCAGATAACTCTGGAACGACCACTCCTGCGGAATGAAGTAGCCGTCGCCGATGGTGGCCTTGGACTTGAACGACAGCGACAGCGTCCACAGCACCGGCACCAGCGCGTACACCACCACGATGACGTCGATGACCGTCCACCGCACGCGTTTTCCGGTCGTCAGCACGGCCATCATCGCCTCCCCGAGTCCGAGCCGGGCGCGGCGGTGCCGAACACCTTGATGAACACGAAGGCGATGACCGCCACCGCGATGAAGATCAGCACCGACATGGTCGAGCCGATGCCCAGGTTCAGCCCGCGAATGAGGTTGTCGTAGGTCTGCATGGACACCGAGCCGGTGCCCTGCGAGCCGCCGGTGAGAATGAAGATGTTGTCGAAGATGCGGAACGCGTCCAGGGTGCGGAACAGCAGCGCCACCAGGATCGCCGGTTTCATCACCGGCAGCATCACCTTGGTGAACCGCTGCCAGCCGCCGGCCCCGTCCATCGACGCCGCCCGCAGCAGGTCGTCCGGCACCAGCGCCAGGCCGGCCATCAGCAGCAGCGCCATGAACGGCGTCGTCTTCCACACCTCGGCCAGGATGATCGCGCTCAGCGCCGACACCTTCTCGGTCAGCACGGCCGAGTTCGGGCCGACCAGCGTGGCCAGGTAGCCGGAGCTCGGCGTCCAGGCGAACTTCCAGCTGAACGCCGCCACCACCGTGACGATGCCGTACGGGATCAGCGACACCGTCCGGACCAGGCCGCGGCCGACCAGCGTCCGGTGCATGACCAGGGCCAACGCCATGCCCAGCACCAGCTCGATGGCCACCGAGATCACGGTGATCAGTGCGGTGGTGCCGAAGGCCGTCCACCAGTAGCCGTTGGACAGCACGGTGACGTAGTTGGTCAGGCCGACGAACTCCTGCTTGCCCGGGAACCGCAGGTCGTAGCGCTGCAAGGACAGCCAGACGGAGTAGATGATCGGCCAGCCGGTGACCGCGATCATCACGATCGCCGCCGGCGCGCACAGCAGCAGGCCCAACCGGCGTTCGGCCCGCTTTCCCTCGCTCAGCACGGGTTTCGCGGTGGCGCGATGCTTTGCGTCAACGGTCAGGCTCACGGGAGCACCCCCTTGGAGTCCAGCGCGTCCTGGATCGCCTGCCGCATCTTGTCCGCGGTGGCCTTCGGGTCGATGGCCGACGGCGGCGACAGCAGGTTCTGCATGATGGTGGAGACGTTCTGGTAGGCGGGCGTGATCGGCCGGCTGGCCGCGGTGGCCAGCTCCGCCTTGATGTCGTCCTTCATCGGGTACGCCTTGGCCATGTCCGGGGCGTCGTACACGCTGGCGATCGTCGGCGGAACGCCGTCGTTGACCGCGGAGTAGTCCTGCATCTGCGGGCTGCGCAGGCACAACGCGGCCTTGAACGCCTCGTCCTTGTGCAGCGAATAGGCGCTGATGGCCAGGTTCTCGCCGCCGATGGTGACCCTGGCCTGCCCGCCCGGGGTCAGGCTCGGGTACCGGGTCCACTTGAAGTTCTTGAACAGGTCGGGCTTGTCCTGCTGCATCGCCGCGTAGACGTACGGCCAGTTCAGCTCGAAGGCCGCGTCGCCGTTCTCCATCAGCAGCGCGATCTGCTGTTCCTGCGCGCTGGCCAGGCCGGCGTCGGTGACGCCTGCGGTGGCGAACTTCTTGAGCATGGCCAACGCCTGCACCGCGCCGTCGTCCACGACCGCCTTCGTGCCGTCGTCGGAGACCAGCGTGCCGCCGGCCGACGCGGTCAGCGTGTTGAAGCCGACCACCAGGCCCTCGTACTGGGCGCCGGTGAAGCCGACCTTGTACTTCTTGCCCTGCTGCTTGAGCTGCTGCGCGTCGGCGATCATCTCGTCCCAGGTGGACGGTGGCGTGCTGACCAGGTCGCCCCGGTACCACAGCAGCTGCACGTTGGTGTTCTTGGTCGCGCCGTAGAGCTTTCCGTCGTAGGTCGCCGAGGCCAGCGGCCCGGCGAGCACGTCATTGCGGGCCTCGGTCTCGTTCTCGCCGGTCCACGGCTCGATCCAGCCCGCGCCGGCGAACTCCGACGTCCAGGTCACGTCCAGGCCGAGGATGTCGAGACTCGGGTCCCTGGCGGCCAGTCTTCGCACCATCTGCTCGCGCTGGCCGTCCGCGTCACGGGGAGCGGTCAGGTTGACGATGCGGTACGCGCCACCTGCCTGGTCGTTGCACTGGTCGATGACGTTCTGGAAGTGCTGTTCCGGCGGGTAGTACACGGTGAGCGTGACTCCCCCGCCGGCACCGCCTCCGCAGGCGGCCACCAGCGGTGCGGCCAGTGCCGTGGCGGCCATGGCCACCACGCCCCGTCCCCACCCCGGGCGCCGGCCGGTTGGCTGTGCCATCGGTCCTGCCTCCCTTCGCTTCAGGGGGCCGTACCCGGGCGCCTACCGGCGGACCAGCAGTCCACCAGACCAGTTCCGGCACCCCGTTGTGCGGTGGTGGCAACCTATGACCGGCGTTTTGGCAGCCGCAAGCGATCGAGGCAACGATTCAGACACCGGGCGTGCCTATTCCCCGGATGTACCAACCCCAGGGGTTCGGGTGTCTCCAAGACCCACAAACCCCTGGGCATGGGGTCTTGAAGACACCCAAAACCGGTTAGACGGCGCCGCCGGCGGGGCGCATGGCCAGCTTGGCCAGCAGGTCGCGGCCCTGCTCGGCGTTGCGTGGCTGGCACAGCACGTCGTAGCGGCCCGCGACCAGCTGGCTGGAGGACTGGAAGTCCCGCCTGCCCCGCGTCGAGGCGTAGCCGACGGCG
>DATJJB010000735.1:0-2728 GCA_035492655.1 Kutzneria sp.
TCAGTTCTGCTTGGTGAGGATGTCCTTGGCCTTCTGCGTCATCTCGGCGAACACGTCGTCGCCGCGGCTGCCGCTGAAGTACGCCTCGAACAGCGGCTCCAGCGTCTGCTGGAGGTCGGCGCCGTTGGCGTACGCCGGCGCGCCGTAGAGCGTGCCGTCCTTGAGCGCCTTGGTGAACACCGACAGGTCGACGCCCTGCTTGGCCACCGCCGCGGCGGCCGAGTCCATCGCCGCCGGGATGGACGGGAAGAACGAGCCGGAGGCGCCGGCCATCGACTGGCACTCCTGCGAGCCCATGTACGAGACCCACTTCCAGGTCAGGTCGGGGTTCTTGGTGCCGGCCCAGATGTTGTTGCCGTTGGAGTTGGACAGCTGCGAACGCGTCTTGCCGTCCGGGCCGAGCACGGTCGGCGCGATGCCGACCTTGACGCCGGGCAGCTTGGCGAAGGTCGCGGCCTCCCACGAGCCGGCCGTCTCCATGGCGATCTTGTTGGTGCCCATCAGGTCGACGTCGCTGATGGTGGCGGTGCCGCCGCCGGCGCTGAACGAGTTGATCTTCGGCGCGAAGCCGCGGTCGGTCAGCGACTTGATGTACTTCATGGTCTTGGCGAAGTTCGGGTCGTCGTAGTTGAACTTGGTCGGCCACTGCGACTTGTCGCCCTGCCGCCAGCCGGTGGTGGCCAGGAACGAGTTCCAGGTGGTCTGGCCGATGAAGTCCTTGGCCGCCAGCTGGCCCATGCCGTAGGTGGCGACGTGGTTCTTGTCGAAGCCGGCCTCGTCACCACGCTTGCCCGCGGCGTCCACGGTCAGGTGGGCCACCATCTTGTCGAAGGTGCCACCGTTGTCCGGGTTCCAGTTCAGGTTCTCGACGTCCTTGGCCGTGTAGCCGGCCTTCGTGACGGCGTCGGTGTTGTAGAAGATCGCCGCGGCGGCCCAGTCCAGCGGCAGCGCGTACTGCTTGCCGTCGGTGAACTTCCAGGCGCCGGTGCCGACCGAGAACTTCTTCAGGTCGAAGTCGGTCTTGCTGATCTCGTCGTCCAGCGGCAGCAGCTGGTGCTGCGAGGCGTAGGCCTGGAAGAACTGCACCGAGTTCTGGAACGCGTCCGGCGCGGTGCCGGCGACGAAGCCGGCGGTCAGCTTGGTGAAGTAGTCGTCGACCGCGTACTGCGAGATCTTCACGGTGACACCGGGATTGGCCTTCTCGAACGCGGTCGCGCACGACTGGTAGGCGGCGGCCTGTTTGTCGTCCCAGGTCCACCAGTTGACCGTGCCGGACGCCGAGCCGGAGCCCGAACCGCTGCCGCAGGCCGACAGGGCGACGACGGACGCGGACGCCAGCGCGACCGCGAGCAGCTTCTTCATCATCAGCTATTCCTCGTTTCGGTGGGACGGCCCGGGCGCAGGAGCTCCGCGAACGCGGACAGGGCGATCGCCAGGTCCTCGGCGCCACCTGCCTCGTGTCCGTTGTGCTCCCACAGCCGGAGCTGCTTGGGTCCCCAGTACTCGTGGTAGGCGCCGAAAACCGCTTGCGCCGGCACGACATCGTCGAGCTGGCCGGCTGAGAACCACGCCGGCGCGTGCGCCCGGCGGGCGAAGGCGACGGCGTCGAAGTAGGCCAGCGTCCGCCACACCCGGTCCACGCTGTTCCGGTGAACGGCCAGGTATTTGGTGATCTCCTCGTACGGAAAGGTGCGCACCGTGCGGGTCGACTGCTGGATGTCGGCCAGGAACGGGGCCTGGAAGTGGCCCGCGGCGATGTCCGGCACCAGCCCGGCGGTGGCCAGCGCGATACCCGCGCCCTGGCTGTTGCCGATCACCGCCACCCGCTCCGGGTCGACGAAGTCGAAGTGCCGCACGGTGTCCACCGCCCGCACGGCGTCGGTGTAGACGCGGCGGTAGAAGTAGTCCTCGCGGTTGTCGATGCCCCGGGTGAGAAAACCCGGGTAGGCCGGGCCGCTGCCGACCGGGTCGGGCGTGTCGCCGCCGGCCCAGTCACCGCCCTGCCCGCGGACGTCCATGAACAGGTGGGCGTAGCCGGCCGACGACCACAGGAGGTCTTCCACCGCCGCGCCGCGACCGCTGGAGTAGCCGTGGAACTGCACGACCGCCGGCAGCTTCGCGTTGGACTGCCTGGGCTGCTTGGGCAGTCGCAGCCAGGCGCGGATCGGGTGGCCGCCGAAGCCCGGGTACGTCACGTCGAACACCTCGACCGTGACCAGGTGCGTCTCGACCGGCGTGACCGTGACGGCAAGGGGAAACTGCCGGGCCTCGGCCAAGGTCGAGGTCCAGAAGTCGTCGAAGTCCTCGGGCTCCCGATAAGGGCTGCGGTACTCCCAGACGTCTAACACGCCAGTCGCCTTTCCTCGCCGACCGCGAGCGTGAACTCCTCGCGCTTGTCGAGGAACGCGACCTTGACCGTCCGAAGTGGATCGCCGGTGAGCCGCCGGATGCTCAGCGCGGCCAGGGTTCCGTCCCGCCAGGTGATGTCGGCGGCCAGACCGCCTCGGCAGCGCACGCCGGTCAGCGCACCGCTCGGCCAGCTGGCCGGTAGCGCCGGTAGCACGCGGATCACGTCGTTGTGGCTCTGCACCAGCATTTCCGCGATGCCGGCCGGGAAGCCGTAGTTGCCGTCGATCTGGAACGGCGGGTGCGAGCTGAACAGGTTGGGCAGCAGGCCGCCCCACTGCGAGCCGTCGGTCGGGGCGTTGACGTCCCAGTCGAAGCCCAG
>DATJJB010000736.1:0-6875 GCA_035492655.1 Kutzneria sp.
AAGGTGCCCAACACCAACTTCTACCGTGCCCCCGAACACGGCGACGACCTGGTCGCGTTCGGCCGGTGGGCCGCCGACCAGATCGAGCAGGCCATCCTGATGGAGGGCGCGGACACCGTCGCCGCGGTGTTCCTGGAGCCGTTGCAGAACACCGGCGGCTGCTTCCCACCGCCGCCCGGGTACTGGCAGCGGGTGCGGGAAATCTGCGACACCTATGACGTACTGCTCGTGTCGGACGAGGTCATCTGCGCCTTCGGCCGGCTGGGCCACGACTTCGGGGCCAACCGCTACGGCTACCAGCCCGACATGATCACCGTCGCGAAGGGACTGACCTCCGGCTACGCACCGCTGGGCGCGGTGCTGGCCAGCGACCGGCTGATGGAGCCGTTCCTCCAGGGGCACAACATCTTCATGCACGGCTCGACCTACGGCGGGCACCCGGTGTCCTGCGCCGTCGCGATGGCCAACCTCGACATCATCGAGGGCGAGGGCATCTACGACCACGTGCTGGCCAACGAGGCCGCGTTCCGGTCCACTTTGGACAAGCTGCGGGACCTGCCGATCGTCGGCGACGTCCGCGGCGCGGGCTTCTTCTACGGCATCGAACTGGTCAAGGACAAGGACACCAAGCTCACCTTCACCGCCGACGAGTCGGAGCGGGTGCTGCGCGGTTACCTGTCCGGCGCCCTGTTCGACAACGGCCTGTACTGCCGGGCCGACGACCGCGCCGAGCCCGTCGTGCAGCTCTCGCCGCCGCTGATCTGCGACCAGTCGCACTTCGACGAGATGGAGCAGATCCTGCGCGTGAGCCTCGAGAAGGCGTATCAACTCCTGTGAAGGGGCAGCTGCTCTGATGGATCGCCTGCGCGCCAACTCAGTGGGCGTGGTCGGGGTGGTGTTCATGGCGATCGCCACGGCCGCCCCGATCACCGCGATGACCGGCAACGTGCCGGTGGCCGTCGGTTTCGGCAACGGAACCGGCGCGCCGGCCGGCTACCTGTTCGCCACCGTGGTGCTGACCGTGTTCTCCGTCGGCTATGTGGCGATGACCAAGCACATCACCGCGACCGGAGCCTTCTACGGCTTCGTGTCACAGGGCCTCGGCCGGGTCGTCGGCCTGGCCAGCGGGCTGCTCGCGGTGATGGCCTACATCGTGTTCGAGGCGTCGATCGTCGGCATCTTCGCCTACTTCGCGCAGACCACCGTGTTGGCCCAGTTCGGCGTGCACGTGCCGTGGCAGCTGTTCGCCGCGATCATGCTGGCCGTCACGGCCCTGCTGTCCTTTTTCGACATTCACCTCACTTCACGGCTGCTTGGCGTGATGCTGGTCGGCGAGATCAGCATGCTGTTCCTGATGGCCGTCGCGGTCCTCGTGCGTGGGGGCGGCCCCGACGGGATCCCCCTGTCCCCCGTCAATCCGCTCAACGCCTTCGGCGGGCCGGCGGCCGGCCTTGGGCTGTTCTTCGCCTTCTGGTCGTGGGTCGGCTTCGAGTCGACCGCCATGTACGGCGAGGAGTCACGGGAGCCGAAGAAGACCATTCCGCGGGCCACCCTGATCTCCGTGATCGGCGTGGGGCTCTTCTACATCTTCGTGTCGTGGATGGCCATCGCCGGCAACGGCTTGGCCAAGTCCGTCGCTGTCGCGGCTTCGGACCCGTTGGGCTTCTTCTTCGGTCCCACCGAGACCTTCGTCGGACACTGGGCCGTCCTGCTGTTCCAGTGGCTACTCATCACCGGTTCGTTCGCCTGTGGCATGGCTTTCCACCAGTGCGCCTCGCGGTACATGTACGCCATCGGCCGCGAGGGCCTGATCTGGCGGCGGCTCGGGCGGACGCATGCGAAGCACGGTTCGCCGTACGTCGCCTCGTTCACCCAGACCGTCATCGCCGTCGTCATCGTCGCCGCGTTCAGCCTGGCCGGCCAGGACCCGTACCTCAGCCTCTACACCTTGATGGCCATCCTCGGCACCATGGCCATCCTCATCGTGCAGACCCTCTGCTCGTTCGCCGTGATCGGCTACTTCTGGCGCAACCACCGGGAATCCCGCCACTGGTTCAGGACCTTCGTGGCTCCCCTGCTCGGCGGCATCGGCATGATCGCCGTTGTCTGGCTCCTCGTCGACAACCTCGACGCCGCCGCCGGCGCGGCCGCGTCGACCCCGTTCTTCCGCGCCATCCCCTGGATAGTCGGTGCCCTGTTCGTCATCGGCATCGTCGGGGCCTTGGCGTTGAAGCGATTCCGCCCCTCGACCTACGCCATCCTGGGCCGCATAGTCCTCGATGACGCCCAGGAACGCACCGAGGAGCCGGCGGCCGTCTGAACTCGGTCACGGTCCGGCCTCGCCGGCGAGATAGTCCTCGTACCGCGCGATCTTGTACCTGACCACGTCCAGGCACCGGTTGAGCTCGTCGATCTGCTCGACGACCCGCCGCTCGTGCTGGCGCAGCAGAGTGAGCCGCTCTTCCTCGTTCCCGTCGCCCAGCCGCACGAGTTCGGTGTATCGGCGGATCGCCGGCAGCGGCATGCCCGAGGCACGCAGCAGGACGCAGAGTCGCAGCCACTCCACATCGTCCTCGCTGTAGACCCGCCGCCCGCCGGCCAGGCGTCGCACGGGATTGGCGAGCACCCCTTCGCGCTCGTAGAAGCGCAGCGCGTGCACGCTCAGGCCGGTGCGTTCGGCGACCTGTCCGATGCTCAGCTCCAGCGTGTCTTCGTCGGACATGGCGGCCAGCATACGGTCTTGACCTAGAGTCGACTCTAGAATCTAGGGTCCCCGGCATGACCATGCGTTACCGCGTACTCGGCGGCACCGGCATCGAGGTGAGCGTGCACTGCCTCGGCGCCATGATGTTCGGCGCCGTCGGCAACCCCGATCACGACGACTGCGTCCGCATCATCCACGCCGCCCTCGACCAGGGCATCAACTTCGTCGACACCGCCGACATGTACTCCGGCGGCGAGTCCGAGGAGATCGTCGGCAAGGCGCTGCACGGCCGGCGGGACGACGTCGTGCTCGCCACCAAGGTGCACTTCCCGATGGGCGACGGCCCCAACCGGGGCGGCAACTCCCGGCGGTGGATCGTCAAGGAGGTCGAGGAGAGCCTCCGGCGGCTGCGAACCGACTGGATCGACCTCTACCAGATCCACCGGTTCGACCCCGCGACCGACGTCGAGGAGACGCTCGCCACCCTGACCGACCTGGTGCGGCAGGGGAAGATCCGCACGTTCGGCTGCTCGATGTTCCCGGTCGAGCAGCTCGCCGAGGCGCACCACGTGGCCGAGCGCCGTGGTCTTCAGCGGTTGCGCACCGAGCAGCCGCCGTACTCCCTGCTGACCCGCTGGATCGAGACCTCGGTGCTGCCGTTCTGCCAGCGCCACGGCATGGGGGTGCTGACCTTCGGCCCGCTCGCCTCGGGTTTTCTGTCCGGCCGGTACCGCAAGGACCAGCCGATCGACCTGACCACCGGCCGCGCCGCGCTCACGCCGTCCCGGTTCGACCCGACCGTCGCGGACACCGTGACCAAGCTCGACGCCGTCGAACGGCTCGTCGAGCTCGCGACGGACATCGGCTGCTCGCTGCCCGAGCTGGCGGCGGCCTTCCCGGTGGCCCATCCCGCCGTCACATCGGTGATCATCGGTCCCCGAACCATGGCACAGCTGGAAACCCTGCTGAAGGGGGCGTCGCTCGTCCTGGACGACGCGACCCTCGACCGGATCGACGAGATCGTGCCGCCCGGGACGAACCTGTACAAGGAACACGGCCCCTGGACCCCGCCGGCGCTGGCCGACCCGTCGACGCGCCGCCGCCCGCTCGCCGACCGCGCCGCGGGCGGCTGACGAGATCACCGCTGGGCGAGCTTGCCCAGCAGCCAGTCGTGGAAGACGCCGATGTGGTGTTCGCTGGGCACGAGCACGCCGCCCTTGGCGTAGGCGCGGGAGTCCATGGCCGGCTGGCAGCGTTCGCAGGCCTCGAAGTCCTGCTCGTTGACCCGGTGGAACAGCTCGACCGACCGCGAGACGTCCTTGCCGGACTCGATGACCGAGGGCAGGTAGAGCCAGTCGCACTCGACGACGGTCCGGTCGGCGGCCAGCGGGAACATGCGGTGCAGGATCACGTGGTCGGGCACCAGGTTGATGAACACCTGGGGCTTGACGGTGATGGCGTAGTAGCGCCGGTCCTGGTCGTCGCTGACGGTGGGGATGCGGTCGAGCCCGGCGCTGCCGTCGACGGTGAAGCCCTCGATCTCAGAGCCGAATTCGGCGCCGTGGCCGACGTAGTACTGGGCGGCGAGGCCCTCGGTGAACTCGGGCAGCACCTCGGTGAGCTCGGGATGAATGGTGGCGCAGTGGTAGCACTCCATGAAGTTCTCGACGATGAGCTTCCAGTTGGCCTTGACGTCGTAGACGATGCGCCGGCCGACGGAGAGGTTGGCCACGTCGTAGTGCTCGATGGCGGAGGCGTCGCCGAGGCGCTCGGTGCACGCACCGATTACATCGTCCTCAAAGGACGGTGGCTTGTCGGCGAGGCACACCCAGACGTAGCCGAGCCACTCCCGCACCTGCACGGTGACCAGGCCGTACTCGACCCGGTCGATGTCGGGCATCTTGGTCAGGTTGGGTGCGGCGATGAGCTTGCCGTCGAGGCCGTACGTCCAAGCGTGGTAAGGGCACTGGAAGGCGCGCTTGACCTCGCCTTCGGCGTCGAGACACAACCGCGCCCCGCGGTGCCGGCAGATGTTGAGGAAAGCCTTGACCGAGTTGTCCCGAGCCCGCGAGATCAGCACGGACTCCCGGCCGATCTGGACGGTGCGGAACGTGCCCGGGGTGGGAATGTCCGCGGACCGGATGGCGCAGAACCACATCGTCTCGAAGATGCGTTCCTGCTCCTGCCGGAAGAGGGTCGCGTCCGTGTAGTACGCGCCCGGTAGGGTCGGAATCAGGCTGGCGGTCACGGACATTCCCCTTCTCACCGACGGATTCTGGCCATCTCGGGGTCGAACAGCGGCTCGGTGCGCACCGTTGCCGGGATCTTCTCCCCGAAGTACTCGATCGTCACGGCCGTGCCGGGCTCGGCCACGGCCGGCGGCAGCCAGGCGTAGGCGACGGTCCGTCCCACGCTGTAGCCGAAGGACGCGCTGGTCACGTAGCCGACGGCGACGCCGTTGCACCACACGGGTTCCTTGCCCAGCACGACGGAACCAGGGGCGTCGACGGTCAGACAGGCCAGTTTTCTTTCCACCGGGCGGGATTCGAGGGCCTTGCGGCCGACGAAGTCCCCCTTGTCCATACGCACGGCGAAGTCCAGGCCGGCCTCGGACGGCGAATGCTCGGGCGTCATGTCGGTGCCCCAGGCCCGGTAGCCCTTCTCCAGCCGCAGGCTGTTGAACGCGCTGCGCCCGGCGGCGATCACGCCGTGCTCGCGGCCGGCCGACCAGAGCGTGTCCCACAGCTTGCGGCCCAGGTCGGCGGTGGTGTAGAGCTCCCAGCCGAGTTCGCCCACATAGGACAGTCGCATGGCGGTCACCGGCACCGCGCCGAGATAGGCCCGCTTGGCCCGGAAGTAGCCGAAGCCCTTGTGGGAGAAGTCCTTGTCCACCAACGGCTGCACCAGGTCACGAGCCGCCGGTCCCCACACGCCGAGGCAGCAGGTGCCGGCGGTGATGTCCCGCACGGTGACGCCCTCAGGTGCGCGACGGAGCATCCAGTCCAGATCGAGATTGCCGTTGGCGCCGACCTGGAACCGATCAGCAGCCAGCCGGGCCACGGTGAGGTCGCTGCGGATGCCGCCGGTCTCGTCCAGCATCAGCGTGTACGTCACCGAGCCGACCGACTTGGCCAGATTGTTGGTGGTGAGGCCCTGCAGGAAGTCCACAGCGCCGGGCCCGCTGACTTCGAGGCGCTTCAACGGAGTCATGTCGTACAGGGCGACGCGTTCCCGGGTGATACGGGCCTCGGCGGCGGCGATGGGCGACCAGTAGCGGGCCGACCAGTCGTCCCGCTCGGGCACGTCGAAACCGGAGATCAGCGATTCGTTGGCCTCGAACCAGTGCGGCCGCTCCCACCCGGCGGCCTCCAGGAACATCGCGCCGAGCTCCTGGTGCCGTTCATGGAACGGCGAGGTCCGAAGTGGACGCGGCGACTCCATCGGCTGCAACGGATGCAGGATGTCGTACACCTCGACGAAGTTCTGCTGCCCCCGCTCCAACACGTAGGCCGGGGCCAGCTGGTGCTCCTCGAAGCGGTTGAGGTCGCACTCGTGCACATCGGTCGACGGCTGCCCGTCGACCAGCCACTCGGCCATCGCCCGGCCGACACCGGCCGAGTGCGTCACCCACACCGCCTCAGCGACCCAGAACCCTTGCAGCGACGGCGATTCACCCATCAGCGGCGCGCCGTCCTGGGTGAACGAGAAGATGCCGTTGAAGCCCTCGCCGACCGAGCTCTTGCCCAGCGACGGCAGCAGCTCGGTCGACGCGGCCCAGGCGTCCTCGAAGTCCTCGGGCGTGAAGGCCAGCATGGACGGCATCGGATCCGTCGGCAGATCGGCGATGTCGACCGGCATCGGCCGGTGCCCGTAATAGCCGATGCCCAACCGGTCGCCGTGCTCGCGGTAGTAGAGGTCCCGGTCCTGGTGGCGCAGGATCGGGAACCTGCCGGTGAGCCCGGCGACCGGCGCGGTCTTGACGTACTGGTGGGCCAGCGGGGTCAGCGGCACGGTCAGGCCGACCAGCTCGCCGACCGCCGGACCCCAGAATCCCGCGCAGGACACGACGATGTCGGCCGCGAAGGTGTCGGTCTCGGTACGGACCCCGGTCACACGACCCGAAGTCTGTTCCACGGCGACGACCTGCTGCCGGCCGATGAACAGCGCGCCG
>DATJJB010000737.1:0-28035 GCA_035492655.1 Kutzneria sp.
TCGGAGACCTTGGCGAACTCGGCGTCCGTGAGCTCGTCGAGGCCGACGCCGCGGCCCTCGGCCAGCCGCACGCACTCCCCCGCGGCCTCGTGTGCCACGCGGAACGGCACGCCCTGGCGCACCAGCCACTCCGCGATGTCCGTGGCCAGCGTGAAACCGGCCGGCGCCAGCGCCGCCATGCGCGCGGTGTCGAACGTGAGCGTCCCGAGCATTCCGGCGATGGCCGGCAACAGCAGCTCCAGCTGGGCCACCGAGTCGAACACCGGCTCCTTGTCCTCCTGGAGGTCCCGGTTGTAGGCCAGCGGCTGGGCCTTCAACGTGGCCAGCAGGCCGGTCAGGTTGCCGATCAGCCGGCCGGACTTGCCCCGGGTCAGCTCGGCGACGTCCGGGTTCTTCTTCTGCGGCATGATCGAGCTGCCGGTGGCCCACGCGTCGTCGAGCACGGCGTAGCCGAACTCGGCGGTGGTCCAGATGATCACCTCTTCGGCGATCCGCGACAGGTTCACGCCCAGCATGGCCAGGCAGAACGCGATCTCGGCGGCGAAGTCGCGGGACGCGGTGCCGTCGATGGAGTTCTCCACCGACTCCTGGAAGCCCAGTTCCTTGGCCACCGCGGCCGGGTCGAGGCCGAGCGAGGAGCCGGCCAGCGCGCCCGATCCGTACGGGGAGACGGCGGTGCGGGCGTCCCAGTCGCGCAACCGGTCGACGTCCCGCAGCAGCGACTGCACGTGAGCCAGCAGGTGATGGGCCAGCAGCACCGGCTGCGCGTGCTGGAGGTGCGTGCGGCCGGGCATGACCGCGCCCGGGTGGGCCTTGGCCTGCGCGACGAGGGCGTCGACGACGTCGAGCGTGCCGTCGGCGACACGGCGCGCGGCGTCACGGAGCCACATGCGGAACAACGTGGCGATCTGGTCGTTACGGGAGCGGCCCGCGCGCAGCTTGCCGCCGAGCTCGGCGCCAGCGCGGTCCATGAGGCCACGCTCGAGGGCGGTGTGCACGTCCTCGTCGGCCACGACGGGCGTGAAGGTGCCGGCGACGACATCGGCCTCCAGCGCGTCGAGCGCCGCGAGCATGCGGGTGAGCTCGTCGTCCGTGAGCAGGCCGGCCTGCCGCAGGGCACGGGCGTGGGCGCGGGACCCGGCGATGTCGTACGTGGCGAGCTGCCAGTCGAAGTGCGTCGACAGGCTCAGCGCGGCCATGGCGTCGGCCGGACCGCTGGCGAACCGGCCGCCCCAGAGCTTGCTCACTGCCCTCTCCTCAATGTGGTTTCAGTCAGGCGGCCGGGCTGAGCCGGTCGCGCGGGTCAAGGCGGACCTCGCCGCTGACCCGGTCCTGAGACGTGGCGATGAAGGCGTCGAGCGCCTCCTTCAGTGGTGCGTCCCACTGGCCGTCCGCGACCAGCTCGGCCCAGCGGCGCTCGATGCGGCGCTTGAACGCCAGCAGGTCCGGCTCGATGGTGACGCCTTCGAGCCGCCGGTGCGCGTCGATCAACGTGGTGGCGCCGGGTTGGCGGCGGCCGCCGACGCGCCAGTTCAGCTCCTGCACGGCCTGCACCATGGTGACGGTCTCGCCGTCGATGGCCACCGGCACGCCGTGCTCGAAGGTGATCACGATCTCGGCGGCGTCGGAGCCGGTGAACGCGGTGCTCGGCGACCACAGTTCTGGACCGGGGACCAGGGCGTTGGCCTGCACGGCCTGCCGGCAGAAGTCGGCGTCATTCATGGCCGGCCGCCAGGCCCGTGAAGCGTTCGGCCAGCTCGGCGCCGCTGAGTGGCTCGCGGGCCACCACGAAGATCGTGTCGTCGCCGGCGATGGTGCCGACGACGTCGTGCAGTGCGGCCCGGTCCAGGGCACTGGCCAGGAAGTGGGCGGCGCCGGGCGGGGTGCGCAGGACGGCGAGGTTGCCGGAGGAGTCGGCCGAGACCAGCAGCTCGCCCAGCAGGCGGGTCAGGCGGGAGATGCCGCCCTCGACGCCGCGGACCGGGCTGCCGTCCTCGGGGATGACGTACACCGGCGCGCCGCCGTCGGCGCCGCGGAGCTTGACCGCGCCCAGCTCGTCGAGGTCGCGGGACAGCGTGGCCTGCGTGGTCTCGATGCCCTCGGCGGCCAGCAGCTTGGCCAGCTCGGACTGGCTGCGCACGGCCCGCTGGGCCACCAGCTCGACGATCCGGCCTTGACGGGCGGCGCGGGTGGTCGGCGAACTCATACGCATGAGTATGCACCATGGTGCGTAATTACTCAAGCGGTGAAACGCCACATGCGCTTCCTATGTGGCACTGGGGCGCACATGGGAAGCGCATGTGGCGAAAAGCGGGAGTTGGGGTGGGGTTGGTGGGTAGGCTCAGTGGGCGATGAGCCAGGCCAGGAGGGCCTTCTGGGCGTGCAGGCGGTTCTCGGCCTCGTCCCAGACGGCGCTGGACGGGCCGTCCAGGATGTCGTCGGTGATCTCCCAGCCGCGGTGGGCCGGCAGGCAGTGCAGCACGATCGCGCCGGGGTTGGCCCGGCCCAGCAGCTCGGCGTTGACCTGCATGGACCGGAACGGCCCGACACGGTCGAGGCCGTCGTTCTCCTGGCCCATGGACGTCCAGGTGTCGGTGACCAGCACGTCGGAGCCGTCGACGGCCTGGTGCGGGTCGACGATGACCTCGGCGCTGCCGCCGGTCTCGGCGGCGAGCTTCTGGGCGTCGCGCAGGATGCTGTCGGCCGGCTGGAAGCCCTCGGGCGAGGCCACGCGCACGTGCAGGCCGGCGGTGATGCCGCCGAGCAGCAACGAGTGGGCCATGTTGTTGGCGCCGTCGCCGAGGTAGGTCAGGGTGAGCCCGGCGAGCCGGCCGTGGCGCTCGCGGATGGTCTGGAGATCGGCCAGCACCTGGCACGGGTGGAACTCGTCGGTCAGCGCGTTGATCACGGGAATCCGCGACACCGAAGCCATGGCGTCCATGCGCTTCTGGGCGAAGGTCCGCCAGACCACGGCGTCGACGTAGCGGGAGAGCACCCGGGAGGTGTCCTCGATGGTCTCCTCCCGGCCGAGCTGCATGGCCCGGCCGTCGATCATGATCGAGTGGCCGCCCAGCTGGGAGATGCCGACGTCGAACGACAACCGGGTGCGGGTGGAGTTCTTCTCGAAGATGGCGGCCACCGACTTGCCGGCCAACGGCTTGTGCGCATGCGGGTCGGCCTTGAACGTGGCGGCGAGGTCGAGCACCTCGAGCTGCTCGGCCGGCGTGAGGTCGTCGTCGCGAAGGAAGTGCCTGGGCATGGTTCAGGACTCCGAACTGTCGAGGAAAGCGGGCAGTGCGGCGACAAACGCGTGCGCGTCCTGCTCAGCGAGCACGAGCGGCGGGGCGAGCCGGATGGAGTCCGGCTGCACGCTGTTGATCAGGTAGCCGCCGGCCTGCGCGGCCTTGGCGACGGCGCCGGAAACCGGCTTGTTCAGGGCGATGGCCATCAGCAGGCCGACGCCGCGGACGCCGGCCACCAGCGGATGGTGCAGCTGCTCGACGCGGGCGGCGATGTCCTTGCCCAGCACGGCGGCGTGCTCGTGCAGGCCCTCGGCGGCGATCGTGCGCACGGTGGCCAGTCCTGCGGCGCAGCAGATCGGATTGCCGCCGAAGGTGGTGCCGTGGTGGCCGGGCTTGAACAGCTCGGCCGCCGCGCCGACGCCGATGCAGGCGCCCAGCGGCAGCCCGCCGCCGAGGCCTTTGGCCAGCGTGATCACGTCCGGCACGATGCCGCTCTGCTGGTACAGGAACCAACTGCCGCAACGGCCGAGGCCGGTCTGCACCTCGTCCAGCACCAGCAGCGCGCCGTGCCGGCTGGTGATTTCCCGAGCCGCCTGGAGGAAACCGTCCGGGGCGGGGATGACGCCGCCCTCGCCCAGGATCGGCTCGATGAACACGGCGGCGGTCTCACCGTCCACAACGGACTCCAGCGCGGCCGTGTCGCCGAACGGGAGGTGCACGACCTCTGGCGTCAACGGCAGGAACGGAGTCCGCTTGGCCGGCTGCCCGGTCACCGACAGCGCGCCCATGGTGCGGCCGTGGAACGCGCCGTCGAACGCGACGATCTTGGTCCGGCCGGTCAGCCGGGACAGCTTGAACGCCGCCTCGACCGCCTCCGCGCCGGAGTTGGTGAACACCACCTTGGCCGGCTGCCCGACCAGGCCGACGAGCTCCTCGGCCAGCTCCAGCGCGGGCTGGTTGACGAACATGTTGGAGGTGTGGCCGAGCGTGTTGACCTGTTCGGTGACCGCCCGCACGACGGCCGGGTGGGCGTGCCCGAGCGCGTTCACCGCGATGCCGGTGTACAGGTCGAGATAGCGCTTTCCGTCGGCGTCCCAGACATGCGCGCCGTCGCCTCGGACCAGAGCCAGCTGGGGGGTGCCGTAGTTGTCCATCAACGCCGACTGCCAACGGCTCCGGCTGTCCTCATTGGACAAGATGGTCACAGGCCCACCTCGCTGACGCTCGGCGGGTCTGCGACCCAGGTCCCAGTGCTGAATGGCGCCCTCGCAAGCTCGGTCACAGTTCCTCCTCCTCGTCTGGCAAAACCATGGTTCCGACACCCTTGCTGGTGAAGACTTCCAACAGCACCGAATGCGCAAGCCTGCCGTCGATCACGTGCGCGGCCGGCACTCCGCCGCGCACCGCTCGAAGGCACGCCTCCATCTTCGGCACCATGCCGCTGGTCAGCCCGGGAAGCAGCTCCTCGAGCCGGTCCGCGCCGATCTTGGCCACTAACGAGTCGCGATTGGGCCAGTCCGTGTAGAGGCCCTCGACGTCGGTCAGCACGACCAGCTTCTCCGCGCCGAGCGCGACGGCTAAAGCCGAGGCCGCGGTGTCCGCGTTCACGTTGTGCACCACGCCGTCCGCGTCCGGCGCGACCGTGGAGACGACCGGGATCCGGCCGGCCCGGATCAGGTCGAGCACCGACTCCGGGTCGACCGTGACGACGTCGCCGACCAGGCCGATGTCCACCGCCTCACCGTCCACGACGGCCGCTCGCCGCTCGGCGGTGAACAGCTGCGCGTCCTCGCCGGAGATGCCGACGGCGTACGGGCCGTGCGCGTTGATCAGGCCGACGAGCTCCCGCCCGACCTGGCCGACCAGCACCATCCGGACCACGTCCATGGTCTCCGGGGAGGTGACGCGCAGGCCGCCGACGAACTCGCCCTCGATGCCCAGCCGCTTGAGCATGGCGCTGATCTGCGGGCCGCCGCCGTGCACCACCACGGGGTGGATGCCGGCCAGCCGCAGGAACACCATGTCCTGGGCGAAGGCGCGCTTGAGGTCCTCGTCGATCATGGCGTTGCCGCCGTACTTCACCACGACGACCTTGCCGTGGAAGCGTTGCAGCCACGGCAAGGCCTCGACGAGAACCTCGGCCTTGAGGGCCGCTTCCGCCTTCGTCACTTCGGTCATGAGGAGTATGCGCTGTTCTCTTCGACGTAGTCGTGGGAAAGGTCCGTGGTGAGCACGGTCGCCGTGGCGTCGCCCAGGTGCAAGTCGATCAGCACCTCGATGTCGCGGCCGGACAGGTCGGCGCCTTCGCGATCGGCCGCGCGGACGCCGCCGGCGCACACCAGCACGCCGTTCAGCGTGACGTCGACCTTGTCCGCGTCGACCTGCGCCGGGGCGTTGCCCAGGGCCATCAGGATCCGGCCCCAGTTCGGGTCGGAGCCGAAGAACGCGGTCTTGACCAGGCTGTCCCGGGCGATCGCGCGGGCCACCGCCACGGCGTCCTGCTCGGTGGCCGCACCCTGCACGGTGACGGCGATCTCCTTGGTGACGCCCTCGGCGTCGCCCTGGAGCTGCCGGACCAGGTCGTGGCAGACGGCGTGCAGCGCCTCGGCGAAGTCCTCTTCGGACGGTGCGACGCCGGCAGCGCCGGAAGCCAGCACCAGCACGGTGTCGTTGGTCGAGGTGCCACCGTCCACGTCGAGCCGGTCGTAGGTGACCTTGGTGGTGGCCTTGAGGATCGCGTCCAGGCGGGCCGGCTCGATCACCGCGTCGGTGGTGATCACCGACAGCATGGTGGCCAGGTTGGGCGCGAGCATGCCGGCGCCCTTGACGAAGCCGCCGACTGAGAAGCCGGCGGGGTGGGTCAGCGCCGCCTGCTTGGGGTGCGTGTCGGTGGTCATCACGCCGGTGGCGGCGTTCAGACCGGCCTGCTCCGTGCTGTCCAGCGCCTCGGCCGCTTTGTCCACTCCGGACAAAACCGCGTCCATCGGCAGCCGCTCGCCGATCAGGCCGGTTGAGCACACGGCCACGTCGACGGCGCTGATTTTCAGCGTTTCGGCGACCTTTTCGGCCGTCTTGTGCGTGTCCTGGAAGCCTTCCGGGCCGGTGCAAGCGTTTGCGCCGCCCGAGTTGAGCACGACCGCGCGCAGCCGGTTGTCGCTGACCGCCTGCTGCGACCACAACACCGGTGCGGCCTTCACTTTGTTGGTAGTGAACACCGCGGCCGCCGCGTCACTGGGGCCGTCGTTGATCACCAGCGTCAGATCGGGGGCGCCGGAGGCCTTGATGCCGGCGGCCACCCCCGCGGCGCGGAACCCGGCCGGCGTGGTCACGCCCGAGGTAAGGGTCACGGCGATCTGCGAAGTGGTCACGGGGCGACTCCCACGGTGGAAAGGCCGGTGGTCTCGGGCAGCCCGAGGGCCAGGTTCATGGACTGCACGGCGGCGCCCGCCGTGCCCTTGGTCAGGTTGTCGACCGCCGCGACCACGACCAGCCGGTTGGTGTCGGGATCGGTGACCACCTGGACGTGCAGGGCGTTGGCGCCCAACGTCGCCGCGGTGGTCGGCCACGCGCCCTCGGGCAGCAGGTGGATGAACGGCTCGTCGGCGTAAGCCTTCTCGTACACCGCGCGCACGTCCACAGTGGACTTCAGCGGGGCCGTGCAGGTGGCCAGGATGCCGCGGGGCATCGGCACCAGCACCGGCGTGAACGAGACGGCGACCTTCTCTCCGGCGATCTTGCTCAGGTTCTGGGCGATCTCCGGGGTGTGGCGGTGCTTGCCGCCGACGCCGTAGGCGCTGGCCGAGCCCATCACCTCGGAGCCGAGCAGGTTGGGCTTGAGCGACTTGCCCGCGCCGGAGGTGCCGGTGGCCGCGACGACCACCACGTCCGGCTCGACGATGCCAGCGGCGAAGGCCGGGGCCAGCGCGATCGAGGCGGCGGTCGGGAAGCAGCCGGGGACCGCGACCCGCTTGGCGCCCTTGAGCTTCTCGCGCGCGCCGGGCAGCTCGGGCATGCCGTACGGCCAGGAGCCGGCGTGCTCGCTGCCGTACCAGCGCTCCCAGTCCTTGGCGTCGGTCAGCCGGTGGTCGGCGCCGCAGTCGACGACCAGCACGTCGTCGCCCAGCTGGGCCGCGAGCTCGGCCGACTTGCCGTGCGGCAGGGCCAGGAAGACGACGTCGTGGCCGGCCAGCTCGGCGGCGGTGGTGTCCTTGAGCACGCGGTCGGCCAGTGGGACCAGGTGCGGTTGGTGCTGGCCGAGCAGGGTGCCGGCGTTGCCGCCCGCGGTCAGCGTGCCGATCTCCACCTCGGGGTGGCCCAGGAGCAGCCGGAGCAGCTCCCCACCCGCGTACCCGCTCGCGCCCGCGACAGCGACCCGTACCGTCATGCGAATGAGTATGCATGATGGTGGAAATTTACTCAACCATGATGGTCCTCGCACGGCATCGGCACGGTGAGTCCCGGGAAGTAGGAATCCCACTGGGCCTGGGAGATCAGGCCGGTCCGGGGCAGCTTGCAGACGATGTCGGCGGCGACCTCGGGACGCATCGTCCAGACGGTGACGGCGGTGTCGCCGACCAGGACCAGGTCGCCGTCGGGCGTGAAGGCCACCCTGTCGGTGCCGGTCGGGGCGTAGCGGAGCTCGATGGTCTTGCGCAGGCTGTCGGCCTCGAGCTGCCAGACGAAGATCGTCGTGTCGGCCTCGACGTCGGCGACGGTGCCCTGGGAGTCGAGCGCGGGGGCGGCGGCCGCCGGGGCGTTGGACACGGTGTCGACCCTGTCCAGCCGGCCGTCCCGGATCCGCCAGAGGGTGCTGGCCTTGAGATCGGCGGAGACGGTGGTGACCAGGGCGCCGTCGTCGCTGATCGACTCGGCCCGGTAGCCGCCGATCTGGGTGTCGTCGGTGGGCAGCGTGGCCCAGTGGTCGCCGGTCCGACGCCACACCTGCGGCGTGTGCCCATCGCGACCGGGCACGGTGACGACCGTCTGACCGTCGGCGGAGAACTGCGCCGGTCCCAGCGCCGACGGCAGGGTGCCGATGGGGATCGGTTTGGTCGGGTCGGCCATGTCCCAGAGGACGGTGTCGGTGGCGACCGGCGCGCGCGAGACCTCGTCGACGGGATGGCCGCCCAGGGCCAGCACGTGGCCGGTGCGGCTGAAGCTGACCACGACGCGTTTGCCCTGGTGGGACCACTTCTGCACGGGCGTGGCGCTGATGTCCCACAGCACCGTCGAACCGTCGTTGAAGGAGGCTGCCAACTGCTTGCCGTCGGCCGACAGGGCCAGCGAGTCCACCGCCGCGCCGGAACCGGGGATGTCGAAGCTGCTGCCCGACGCGAACCCGGTGAGGGTGATAGCGCCATTCGTTGCGCTGGACGCCACCAACGTCGCTTTCGCGTCAACCGCGATGGTCGGCCCGCCGCCGGGCACGCCGCGCTGCTGGACGGCGAACTCCAGCAGGCGGCCCAGGGTCTGCGGGCAGGGATTGAACCGGTAGGCCGCCAAGGCGAGTTGGCCGGCGAGGTACTTGTTGGTGTGCATGAGCGCCGGCACCTGGGCGTCGACGTTGAGCGCGGCCTGGCCCCTCAGTTGCTCCTGGCTCGTGAGCCAGGCCGTGACGCCGGTGATCGTGGTGGCCAGCAGCAGCACGCCGAGCAGGACCACGAGCTGCCGCAGGCGACGGGTGCGTTTGCGGTCGAACCGCTGGCGGGTGCGCTCGGCGTACAGGCTGGCGTCGAAGAACCGGCGCTCCCGCGCGGACAACACCGGGCCGGCGCGGTTGATCCAGTCCTCGGCGATCAGCAATCGCAGGCCGCGATACAGCGCGCCGGGGTCGTAGTCGAGCCCGGCCCATGCGGCGGCCGCCTCGGTGAGCTGACGGTGTGTGCGCAGGCCCTGCCGGTCCTCGGACAGCCACTCCCGCAGCCGGGGCCAGGTGACCAGCAACGCCTCGTGGGTCAGCTCGATGCCGTGCCGGCCTGTCGTGACCAGCCGCTGCCGCACCAGATCGGCCAGCACGGCGTCGGTCTGCTCGCCGTCGTCCAGTTCGGCGCGATCGATGCGGCGGGTCGTGTCCTCGGTGCCGTCGCCGAACGCGACGAGCCGGAGGACGAACTGCTTGGCGATCTCCCTCTTGTCCGGCGCGAAGGCCAGGTACGCCGTCTCGGCTGTGCGGGCGATGGCGTGTCGGATGCCGCCGGCCTCGTCGTACGCGGCGAGCGTCAGGGTCATGCCCTGCCGGCGGTGCCAGGTCTCCTGCAGTGCCTGCGACACCAGGGGCAGCGTGCGGCAGCGATCGCCGGCGTCGGCGATCACGCGGGCCACCAAAGCGGTTTCCAGTGTCAGTCCGGCCACCAAAGCGGGTTTCGTGGCCGCCTCACGCAGCTCGTCGACCGTCATCGCGCGCATCGGGAACAGGTGGGCGTTGGCCAGTTCGGGTCTGGCGAGGTAGTCGGCACGGACACCCAGCACGATCCGGCAGCGGCTGGTGTCCGCGTTGGCGGCGTGGGCCAACGCTTGAACGAAGTGGTCGCGCTCCGCCTCGTCACGGCAGCGCGTGAACACTTCCTCGAACTGGTCGATGATCAGCAGCAGGTCGCCGTCGGTGGCCGCCTGGCGGATCCGCAGGTGCAGGTTGGCCGGGTCGGCCGCGAGCTCGTCCCGCAGGCGCGGCGCCGACCAGCCCGCGACCACCGCCAGGCGCACCGCGCACTCCTCCATCGGGTGCGGTCCCGGCGTGAACACCACCACCTTGTGCCCGCTTTTCGCCGCCAGACCGGCTTTGAGCAGCGACGACGTCCCCGTGCCCGACGCGCCGTGCACGCACACCAGCCGGTGCTCCCCCACCGTCGCCGTCAGCTCGTCGACCAGCGCGTCCCGTCCGAAGAACCGGTCCGCGTCCGCCGCCTCGAACGCCTTCGCACCCAGATAGGGCGCGTGGATCACCGTCTTCGACTCCGTCGGCAGCAGCTCCGCCGCCACCTCTCGCCAGCGCTGCTCCCACTCCTCCGGGTCGCCGTCACAGGCCGTCACATAGGCCAGCGTCACCGCCAGGCTCGGCAGCTTCCGCCCGCCCGCCGCCTCCGACAACACCGCCGTCGAGTAGTGCGCCCGCCGGCTCAGCTCCCGATACACCGGGCTCCCCGCCCGCTCCCGCAGCCTCCGCAGGTCCGCCGCGAACCGCAGCAGCGGGCCGTCGCCCTCGTCGAGCGGCCTTTCCCCCCGTGGCACTGACCCCACCCCCAGCGTGACCGTGACCGATGATTGTGGCATCGGACCCGCGCACTCATGCCAGAGTTGTGCGGTTTAGGTCAGGTCCACGACGCGCGGATCCAACGGCACCGAGGCCCACGCCTGCTTGACCGCCCGCTTGGCAGCGGCGTGCGCCTCGGCGGCCTGATCGAAGTCGCCGCGCCGACCCATCTCGCGCAGCCTGTCGACGGCGTCCACGCGTCGCTGGCGCCGCGCGACCTCACGCAGCGCCTCGTGATCACACTTCACGCGCATCCCCACCAGTCTCGGCCCCGTCCAGGCCTATTCGGCCGGGGATCGAAGATCAGCTACGGAACATCTGGCGGGCCGCGCGAACCCCGCCGTGGCCGAGGGCGACCATCAGCGCCACCCGCGCGTGGCCGGCGGTCATGCCCGTGGCGATGATCGCGCCGGCCTTCTCGGCCAGTTCGGCGCCGGTGGCGCCAGGACCGATCACCGGGACCCGCGCAACGACCACGACGGGGATCTCCCAGTGGGTGAGTTCCATGATCGTGGCGAAGAGCTCGATGGGGATGTTGCCGGCGCCGGAGCCCTCGAGGACGATGCCGCGGGCACCGGCGTCGACGACGGTGTTGATGACGGCGGCGGGCATGCCGGAGTAGACCCGGATGACGGCGACGTCGCTCTCGGGCTCGGCCGGCGGGCGTGGGTGCAGCGGCGGGGGCGAGGTGACGAACGCGGCTTTGCCGTCGACCACGGCACCGAGACGTGGGTAGGGCGCGGAGGTGAAGGCGGCGGGTCGGGTGGGGTCGGCGAGGCGGGCCCAGCGGGCGGCGTGCAGCTCGTCGTCGAAGCAGACGAGGACGCCGGCGCCACGCGCCGTGGGATCGGCGGCGACGGCCAGCGACGACGCGAGGTTGCGGGGGCCGTCGCTGGACAGGTCGTCGAGGAACCGCGTCGCGCCGGTGAACACGATGCCGCCGAGCGCCGCAGCCGGGCCGACCAACAGGTCCGTCAGGTAGGCCGTCTCCTCCAGGTTGTCCACGCCGTGCGTGACGACAACCCCGTCGAAGCCGTCCTCGGTGAGCGCCGCGTGCACCCGCCGGGCG
Source organism: Kutzneria sp. (assembly GCA_035492655.1). Classification (GTDB taxonomy): domain Bacteria; phylum Actinomycetota; class Actinomycetes; order Mycobacteriales; family Pseudonocardiaceae; genus Kutzneria. The sequence continues at coordinate 11,561 of DATJJB010000737.1, forward strand.
ATCGCCAGCATGGTGGCCACCGAGGTGTCCCAGCTCGGCTCGGCCAGCATGTCCTCGACGACCACCTCCGCCGCCACCGGTCCCACGTGGGTCAGCAGGTCTTTGCCGGTGGCCACCTGCGACACGCTCGGCCGTTGGGCGATCGTGTCGCCGGTGGCGATCAACAGCACCCGGTTGCTCACACGATCCCCCACACGATCAGTGTTGCGGCCACGAGGACAAGCAGCATTCTCGCGCCGGACACCCAGGCCGCTCCACCGGTTCGGGCGGATCCGGGTGTGGATCGGTCGCGGAGCGCGCTCACTCCAGACCCACGTGCCGCTCCAGCCGTGCGAGGCGGTCGAGCAGCGGCTTGAGTTGCTGGCCGACCAGTGCCGCGACGGCGGCGGCCGGGTTGCTCGTCGTGCTCTGGTCGCGGTGGTGCACGAAGCCGGCCAGCGCCGCGGCCGTCGCGCCGCGGATGCTGCGCAGCTCCGCCCCGGCCGCCCGCAGCGCCTGGCCGGCCGTGCCGTCCTGCTCGGCCACCAGTCCCAGCAGCAGGTGCTCGCAGCCGATGTAGTTGTGGCCCATGGTGATCGCTTCGGTCACCGCCAGCTCGAACGCATTCGCCAGCGGCCCGCTGAACTTGTCCGCCCGGTGTTCCTGCGCGGTCGGCTGTGGCAGCTCCCGGAGCAGCTTCCGCGGGTCGATCTCCGACGCCGTCAGGACCCGGAGGGCCATGTTGTTGCCCTCCTTGATGATCCCTTGCAGCAGATGCTCGGTGCCCACCAGCGCCGCCGCTTCCTCACGGGCGCTGTCGATCGCCAGCTTCACCGTCTGCCGGGCCCGCTCGGTGAAATGCGGCAACTTCGCCGTCGGGTCCCCGCCGTCGAGGTCCCCGATCGTCGCCTCACGGATCGCCGTCACCCGCTTCACCGACGTCTCCAGCGCCCGCTGGCAGATCGCCGACACCGGCACCCCCGACTCCCGGACCGCATCGGCCAGCTCGTCGGGCAGATACACGTTGATCTTGGGCATCACGATGTCTCCCCTTCCCGGTTCCAGTGCTAACCCCATATATACCCCTGAGGGGGGTTATAAGCAAGGAGGGTGGTGGCGAGGGGAAGCGAAGGCGAGAGCGGTGCAGGAAGGCGGAGGCAGAAGGGTGCCGGTGCAGGAAGGGTGGTGGCCGAAGGCGGGGGCGGCTGCGGTGAGGCGAAGGCGGAGGGCGGTCGGGCGGGGACAATTCGCCTGCGCCGGTGGGGGTCGGTGGCTAGGGTTCGGCCATGCCATCCCGTTTGCACAATGTCACTGTCGACTGCGCGGATCCCGTGGCGCTGGCCAACTTCTGGGCGGCGGTCACCGGGTACGAACAGCATCCTGAGAACGGCGTCGACCCCGAAGACGACGAGGCGTTGCTGTTCGCGCCGGGGGACGGGCCGCGGCTGCTGTTCATCAGGGTGCCGGAAGGGAAGGCGGCGAAGAACAGGCTGCACCTCGACCTGCAGCCGGACGGACCGCGGGACGAAGAGGTGGAGCGGCTGCTGGGGCTGGGGGCGACGATGGTGCTCGACATGCGTCGGCCGGACGGCCGCGGCTGGGCGCAGCTGGCGGACCCGGAAGGCAACGAGTTCTGCGTGGAGCGCAGCGCGGCCGAACGCAAGGCGATGGGGGACGACTGAGTGTGGGAAGGGGGCTTTCCTACACTCCGAGTGTAGGAAAGCCCCCTTCCCAGCGTTACTGCTGTTAGCGCAGGGTGGCGCCGTGCTCGGAGCCGGCGGAGGCTACGGCGGCGTCGCGGGCGGCGGTGGCTTCCTCGACGGTGAGGGTGCGGTCCGAAGCCCGGAAGCGCAGGGCGTAGGCCAGGGAACGCTTGCCCTCGCCGAGCTGCTCGCCGGTGTAGACGTCGAACAGGCGCAGGTCCTCAAGCAGCTCGCCGCCGCCGGAACGCAGCGCGGAAGCGACGTCGGCGACGGGCACCGAGGAGTCGACGACCAAGGCCACGTCCAGCAGCACCGGCGGGTAGGGCGAGATGACCGGCACGGGGCGACGCTCGGCGACCGGTAGGGCGTCGAGGTCGATCTCCATGGCGCAGGTGCGCTTGGGCAGCCCGAGCTTCTCGATCACCGCCGGGTGCAGCTCGCCGGCGTGCCCGACGGGCCAGCCACCGACCCGCAGCTCGGCGCACCGGCCGGGGTGCCACGGCGCGAGCTCGGCGGCAACGACGGTGAGCTCGACGCCCCAGGCGTGCGCGACGGTCCGGGCGGCCTCGACGGCGTCGGCCCACGACGCCTCGCGGCCCTTGCCCCACCAACCGGCCTGCTCACGCTGACCGGACAGCACGACCGTGGCGTGCAGAGGCTGGTTGGGCAGCGACGCCTCGAGCTTGCCGAGGTCCTCTTCGGACGGACGGCCCTCGACGCCGACGGCCGGCACCGCGACCGGCTGCGCCTTGGGCAGGAAGACCTGGCCGATGTGGAACAGCGCGAGGTCCCGCTGACCACGGGAAACGTTGCGGCGCAACATGTCCAGCATGTTGGGCAGCAGCGTGGTGGCCAGCTCGGGGTGGTCGGCCTCCAGCGGGTTGAGCACCTTCACGGTGCTGCGCCGGATGTCGTCGGCGTCCAGCCCGAAGTCGTCCCACGTGGTGGTGGCGATGAACGGGAACGGCAGCACCTCGGCGTAACCGGCCTCGGCCAGCGCGCGGGACGCGGCCCGGCGACGGCGCTGCGACTCGGTCAGCCCCCGCTGCGGCGGCGCGGGCGGCAGCTCGGACGGAATCGTGTGGTACCCCTCCAGCCGCAGCACCTCCTCCACCAGGTCGGCGGGCTGGGTGAGGTCGGGCCGCCACGGCGGCGGGGTGGCGATGACGAACGTGCGGCCGTCGTCGCTGGTGGTGACCTCGACGCCACAACCGATCTGGCCGAGCCGGCGCGCGGTCACGCCACGGGCGTAGCGCTGGCCGGCGACGCGGTCGGGCAGGTCGATCGGCATCGACACGGGCGACGGCAGGATCGGGTTGCCGACGTCGGTGCGGCCGGGGCGGATGCTGCCCTCGCCGAACTCGTCGAGCAGCTTGGCCGCGCGGTCCAGGGCGGCCGCGGCCACCACCGGGTCGACGGCCCGCTCGAACCGCCGCGACGCCTCGCTGGGCAGCTTGTGCCGGCGGGCGGTGCGGGCGATCGAGGCCGGCTCCCAGTTGGCCGCCTCCAGCAGGATGTCGGTGCTGTCGTCGCCGACCTCGGTGGACGCGCCGCCCATCACGCCGGCCAGCGACACCGGGCCGCTGTCGTCGCAGATGACCAGGTCGTCGGTGGACAGGGTGCGCTCGACGTCGTCCAGCGTGCGCAGCTTCTCGCCGGCCTGCGCCCGCCGCACCACCAGCGTGCCCTTGAGCTTGGCGGCGTCGAAGGCGTGCAGCGGCTGGCCGGTCTCCAGCATCACGTAGTTGGTCACGTCGACCGGCAGCGAGATCGACCGGATGCCGGCCAGCATCAGCCGGCGGCGCATCCAGAACGGCGTCGGCGCGCCGGTGTCCACGCCGGTCACCCGGCGGGCCACGAAACGCCGGCAGCCCTGCTCGTCCTGCACGTCGACCGGCCACACTCCGTTGTCGGTCGGGCGGATCTCGGCGCCGGCCGGGTCGCCGAACGGCAGGTCGAAGGCGCAGGCCAGGTCGCGGCCGAGGCCACGGACGGACAGCGCGTAGCCGCGGTCGGGCGTGATCGACAGCTCCAGCACGGCGTCGTCCAGGCCGAGCAGGCCCTTGGCGTCGTCGCCGGGGCTGGCGGTGCCGGGCGGCAGCACCAGGATGCCGGTGTGGTCGTCGCCGAGGCCGAGCTCCTTGACGGAGCAGATCATGCCCTCGCTGACCTTGCCGTACGTCTTGCGCTCGGCGATCTCGAAGCCGCCGGGCAGCACCGCGCCGGGCAGCGCCACCACGACCAGGTCGCCCTCGACGAAGTTGCGGGCGCCGCAGACGATGCCCTGGATCTGGTCCTCGTCCACCTCGACCCGGCAGTACCGGATCGGCTTCTTGAACTCGGTGAGCTCCTCGATCTCCACCACCAGGCCGACCACCAGCGGGCCGTCCACGGTCTCGAGCCGCTCGACCGCCTCGACCTCGTGGCCGATCCGGATCAGGGCCTCGGCCACGTCCTCGGGCGTGGTCTCCTCGGGCAGCGGCAGGTGCTCGGCGAGCCAGCTGACAGGAATGCGCACGGGACTCAGAACTCCGTTCCGAAGGGCAAGGTGAAGCGGACATCGCCCTCGACCATGTCGTGCATGTCGGGGATGCCGTTGCGGAACATCAACGTGCGCTCCAGGCCCATGCCGAACGCGAAGCCGGAGTACACGTCGGGGTCGACGCCGCAGGCCCGCAGCACGTTGGGGTGCACCATGCCGCAGCCGCCCCACTCCACCCAGCCGGCGCCGCCCTTCTTCTGCGGGAACCAGACGTCGGGCTCGGCCGAGGGCTCGGTGAACGGGAAGTAGGAGGGACGCAGCCGGATCCGCGACTCGTCGCCGAACATGGCCTTGGCGAAGGCGTCCAGCGTGCCCTTGAGGTGGGCCATGGTGATGCCCTTGTCCACGACCAGGCCCTCGATCTGGTGGAAGACCGGGGTGTGGGTGGCGTCCAGCGCGTCGGTGCGGAAGGTGCGGCCCGGGCAGATCACGTAGACCGGCAGGTCACGTTCGAGCAGCGAGCGGATCTGCACCGGCGAGGTGTGCGTGCGCAGCACCAGCCCGGAGTCCTCCGGCGCCACGTAGAAGGTGTCCTGCATGGTGCGGGCCGGGTGGTCCTTGCCGAAGTTCAACGCGTCGAAGTTGAACCACTCGGTCTCCAGCTCCGGACCCTCGGCGATCTCGTAGCCCATGCCGACGAACACGTCGGCGATGCGCTCGGACAGCGTGGTCAGCGGATGCCGGGCGCCGTGCGCCACCCGGTCCCACGGCAGCGAGACGTCGACCTGCTCGGTGGCCAGCACCTGCTTGGCCCGCGCGGCCTCCAGCTCGGCCCGACGCGCGTCGAACGCGGCCTTGATCTCGTTCTGCGCCTCGTTCACCCGCTTGCCGGCCTCGGAGCGGGCGGCCGGCGGCAGCGCGCCGATCTCCCGGCGGGCGGTCAGCAGCGGCGACCGGTCGCCGAGGTGCGCCGGCTTGACCGCGGCCAACTGATCGAGGTCGGACGCCTCGCCGAACGCCTCGTGCGCCTGCTCGACCGCGGCTTTCAGCGTCTCCGGCGCGAGTGCCGCGACCTGCTTGGGGTCGAAAGGATCGTTGACTCCGGACATGGTCGCCTGACAACTCCTGGGGCTTCATGCGGGTGGTGAACAGACCGATCCTAGAGGGTCGGACTGAACCGATTTCAGGCGGAGCGCTGCACCCGGGCCGAGGTGTAGAGACAGACGGCCGCGGCGGTGGCGAGGTTAAGACTCTCGGCCTGTCCGTGGATGGGCACCCGCAGCGCGGTGTCGGTCTCGGCCAGCAGCTCGTCGGGCAGGCCGTGGGCCTCGCTGCCGAACACCCACGCGGTCGGCCCGGCCAGCTCGCCGGCCCGTTCCGCCTGGTCCAGGTCGTGCTCCGCGTAGCCGTCGGCCGCGACCAGCCGCAGTCCGGCGTCGCGACACGCCGCCAACACCGCGTTCGTGTCACGCGAGCGGGCGACCGGGAGGTGGAACAGGCTGCCCGTGGAGGCCCGCACGCACTTGCCGTTGTGCGGGTCGACGGTGTCGCCGGCCAGCAGCACCGCGTCCGCGCCGGCAGCGTCGGCCACCCGCAGCACGGTGCCGGCGTTGCCCGGATCGGACACGCCGACCAGCACCGCCACCAGCATCGGCGCGGCCTGCAACGCCTCCGTCAGTGACCGGTCCACGAGGTCGCAGACGGCGACGAGGCCCTGCGGTGACACGGTCTCGGACAGTCCGTCGGCGGCCTTGTCGGTCACCTCGCTGACCGGGATCCGCTGGTCGCGGGCCCGGTCGAGCAGTTCGGCGTTGCGCTGGGCGGCCACGGCGGTGGTGAACACCTCGTGCACGCGGCCCCGGCCGGCGTCGGCCCAGGCCAGCGCCTCACGCACGGCCTGCGCGCCCTCGGCCAGGAAACGGCCGTCCCGGTCGCGGCCGGCGCGCCTGGTCAGCTGCCGCGCCGCGGCGACCCGGGGAGTGCGTTCGGTGAACACGTCGGCCCCGGGTCGCGCCTGGAACGTCTTGCTCAGCCCTGGCTCACCGGGGTCTGGGCCGGCACGTTCTTGCGAGCCAGCTCGACCAGCGCGGCGAACGCGTCGGCGTCGTTGACCGCGAGCTCGGCCAGGATCTTGCGGTCCACCTCGACACCCGCGACCTTGAGGCCCTGGATGAAGCGGTTGTAGGTCATGCCGTTCTGGCGCGCGGCCGCGTTGATACGCGTGATCCACAGCTGCCGGAAGTCACCCTTGCGGGCACGACGGTCCCGGTAGGCGTAGTTGAGCGAGTGGAGCACCTGCTCCTTGGCCTTGCGGTACAGCCGGGAGCGCTGGCCGCGGTAGCCGCTGGCGAGCTCCAGGGTCGTGCGGCGCTTCTTCTGGGCGTTGACCGCCCGCTTGACGCGTGCCACTGGTTCATCCTGTCAATCTCAAGGGGGTGTTCGGGGCACCCCGGGGGTGTTCGTGGGGAGGCAGCGCTCGCGCGTCAGAGGCCGAGCATCTTCTTCATGCGCGACACGTCGCTCTTGGCGACCTGCTTGTCACCGGCGTAGCGGCGGGTCAGCTTGCTGGACTTCTTCTCCAGCAGGTGGCGCTTGCCGGTGCCCTCCCGCATGAGCTTGCCCTTGCCGGTCACCTTCACGCGCTTGGAGATGCCGCTGTGCGTCTTGTTCTTGGGCATTGTCGTCCTCGTTGTCGTACCGCCGCCCGGATCGGGCGGCGGTGCGTCGTCGTACCTCGGGGGTTCCCGGGTATCACTCCTGCTCGGAGCCGGTCTCCGGGGTGGCGGCCTTGATCGGCCGGGTCTTCGTCGTCTTGTGCGGCGCCAACACCATGATCATGTTGCGGCCGTCCTGCTTCGCGCTGGACTCGACGAAGCCCAGCTCGTTCACGTCCTCGGCCAGCCGCTGCAACAGCCGGAAGCCGAGCTCCGGCCGGGACTGCTCGCGGCCGCGGAACATGATCGTGACCTTGACCTTGTGCCCGTGCTCGAGGAAGCGAACCACGTGGTTCTTCTTCGTCTCGTAGTCGTGCGGGTCGATCTTCGGCCGGAGCTTCTGCTCCTTGATCACGGTGAGCTGCTGGTTGCGCCGGGACTCGCGGGCCTTCTGCGCGCTCTCGTACTTGTACTTGCCGTAGTCCATGAGCTTGCAGACCGGCGGGCGGGCCTGCGGTGCGACCTCGACGAGGTCCAGATCCGCTTCCACGGCGAGCCGGAGGGCGTCCTCGATGCGGACGATCCCCACCTGTTCGCCGTTCGGTCCGACGAGCCGAACCTCGGGCACCCGGATGCGTTCGTTGATCCGGGCCTCGGGAGCGGCGGTGGGGCCACCACGGTCTCGACTAGAGGGAGCTGTCATGCACGTCCTTCACTGCCTTCATGCGCCAGGAACAGCAACGGCCCCACATGTCCGTGACATGTGGGGCCCGCTTCCTTCCGATCGCCCGGCGCTGGCGCCGAACTGCTCCAGCCCGGGGGCTGGAGGACCGGACCCGGCTGCCTACTGGCGGCTCGGGTGGGAGCGGGGCTCCACTTGCCGCCCCCGCACATACGGGGGCTGGTCGCACGTGTAAGGGTAGCAGACGTGACGGAACTGCCCGAAATCGACGGCCCCCAGCTGCGGGAGCTGGCCGCCGTGCCCAGCGTGGAGATCATCAGCCGGGCGGCGGTGATGCTGCTGTCGGCCGCGGCCGAGCGGCTCGGCCTGGCCGACACCGAGCCCGAGTCCAGCCCGCACCGCGACCTGGACGAGGCCCGACGGCTGATCACCGCGCTGGCCGGCCTGATCACCGCCTCGGCCGAGTACCTCGGCCCGCACGCCGGCCCCCTGCGGGACGGGCTGCAGGCCGTGCAGCGCGCGTTCCGCGAGGGCTCGGCCGTGCCGGACGAGCCCGGTCAGGGCCCCGGCGAGAAGTACACCGGACCGGTTTACTGACCGGTAGCTCACCCGATCCACCGTTGGGAAGGGACCATTCCTCGCCTCAGATGAGAGGAATGGTCCCTTCCCAACATCTCGGGCTTGACAGATTCGTGGCTCTGGTTATAGTGCCGGCCGCCGTAGATGCCAGTCGGTGGCCTGCTGGTAGGCGTGGGCGGTGGCGGCGAGGAGGGTTTCGCCGTGGGCCGGGCCCATGAGCTGGACGCCGATGGGCATGCCGGAGTCGGTGACGCCGGCCGGGAAAGCGACCGCCGGCAGGCCGGTGACGCTGGCCAGCAGGGCGAACTTGGTGAGCACGGGGATCAGCGGCAGGCCGTCGACCTCCTCGGTGCCGTGCGGCAGGTCGGGCACCGGCGAAGTGGGCATGAGCACCACGTCTACGGTGCCGAACAGGGCGTTGACCTGCGCGATCAGCCGTCGCCGAACGCGGCGGGCCTGCACGTAGTCCTCGACGGGAGCCTCCAGACCGGCCTCGAGGAACGCCTGGATGCCGTAGCTGAACGGCTCGCCGGACAGGTGCTCGCGGTAGGCCTCGGCGGCCTCGCGGAAGACCAGCAGCGAGGAGACGGAGCCGTACAGCTCCGCGGCGGGCAGCTTCACCGGGACGGTGGTGGCGCCGAGGTCGCAGAGCACGTCGGCAACGGCGTCCATGGCGGCCAGGACATCGGGACGAGCGCCGGCGAGGAAGGCGTCGTCGGGGATGCCGACCCGAAGATCCTTCACGGCGGGCAGCCGCCCAACGGTCACCACGGGGTCGCCGGCGGACTGCCCGGCGAGCACACGGAGCAGGAGCAGGGCGTCGCGGGCGTCGCGGGCCATCGGGCCGACGACGTCGTGCGACCAGGCCAGCGGGCGGATGCCGTCGACCGGCAGCAGGCCGTGGGTGGGCTTGATCGCCGTCGTGCCGCAGAAGGCCGACGGCAGGCGGAGCGAACCGCCGGTGTCGGTGCCCAGGGCCGCGGCGACCTGGCCGGCGGCCAGCGCGGCGGCCGAGCCGCCGGAGGAGCCGGACGTCATCTTCGCGGTGTCCCATGGGTTGCGGGACTGCGGCGTGGAGACGCCGTAAGCGATCTCGTGGGTTTGGGTCTTGCCGATGACGATGCCGCCGGCCTCGCGGATCCTCGACACCACGGTCGCGTCCTGATCAGCCGGCGACGTGAAGACGGTGGTGCCGGCGGCGGTGACCGTGCCGGCGACGTCGATCAGGTCCTTGATCGCGACGGGAACGCCATGCAGCACGGCCTGCGGACGCTCGACCGACAGCGCGGCGGCGTTGGCCCGGGCATCCTCGGCGACGGAGACGAAGGCGTGCACCGCCGGGTCGGTCGCGGCGATCCGGCCAAGGCAGGACTCGACCAGCTCTAACGGCGTCAGCGCGCCGTCATGGATGGCACAGGCGGCGTCGACCAGACCCAGTTGCCACGGCTCGACGGCATCCGCGGCAGTGTCGGCGGCGCGAACGGCGTCAACCGCCGCGGTGACGAACGGCTGCGCCCATTCGAGGCGCGAATGGCTCATGCCGTTGATCAAACTGGGCTCAGTCGATCCCGGCAAGTCCCTGCTGGGCCCGGATCCGGAAGCCGCCGGTCACCGCCTCGGCCAGGTACAGCGGCTGCCGCAGCCGGCCGGCCGGAGTGACGGTGACCGCGCCGCGCGGGCCGGTGAAGCTGACCCCGGGCAGCGCCCCGACCAGCGACGTCGGCTCGATCGTGCCGGCCACCTCGGCCGCGCGGGCGTACAGGTGGATGCCCTCGTAGACGGACTCGGTGACGCTGGAGACCGGCGGCGCGGCCGGGCCGAACCGGGCCCGGTAGCGGCCGATGAAGTCGCGGTTCTCCGGCGTCGGCAGATCCATGAAGTAGCCGAGCACGGACCACATGCCCTCGGCCGCCTCGTCGCCGATGTGGTCACGGGTCGCCTCGTCCAGCAGCGCCCCGAAGCTGCGGACGCGGCGGCGCAGACCGGCCGCGTGCAGCTGCCGCTCGAACGCCGCGGCGTCGCCGCCGACCAGACTGTTGACCACCAGCTCGGCGCCGGACTCCTCGATCGACTCCAGCACCTCGTCGAAGTCGGTGGTGCTGAGCGGGACATAGCGCTCGCCGAGCAGCCGGCCGCCCTCGTCCTCGACGATGCGCCGGGCGCAGGCGCCGACCGCGCGCGGCCACACGTAGTCGTTGCCGATCACGTACCAGCCCTTGCCGCCGTGCTCGCGCATCATCGCCGGCACCGCCTGGCGCAGCTGCTCCCCCGGCACCTCGCCCCAGCGGAACAGCCGTCCCGACGGCTTCCCGCCCTCGTTGACCGGTGTGTAGAAGTACGGCAGGCCGACCCGCTTCGCGTACGGGCGGACCGCGTCCAGGGTCGCCGAGGTGTGCACGGCGATCACCATGTCCACGTGATGGCGCAGGTGCAGGCGTTTGAGTTCGGCCAGGCCGGTGGCCGGGCTGGTGGCGTCGTCGGCGGTGATCAGCCGCAGCGGCCGGCCGTGCACGCCGTTGTCCGCGTTGATCTCGTCCACGGCCAGCCGCGCGCAGTTCTCCACCGCCGGGCCGAACACGCCGGCGCTGCCGCGGTAGCTGGTCAGCAGGCCGATGCGGACCACCGGCTCGTCGGGGTCGTCGGCCAGGTCGCCGCCGAGCAGCCGGGCCAGCGGGGCGATGCTGCCGTCCTCGACCGAGGTCACCAGGCGGACCCGGGTGTCGGGGCCGTCCGGCTCGAAGTCGATGATCACGCGTCCGCGCCACGGGGATTCGTGGCGCAGCACGATGCGCTGGGCCGGGATGACGCGGTGGACCCGGGCGACGCCGGCCAGCAGCACGCCGCCGATCGGGAACGCGACGCGGACGGTTCGGCCCGGGCGCAGGTCGTCGGTGCTGGCGTCGAAGGTCCAGTCGGCCCAGCGGCCGCCGCCGAACGACGCATAGGCCGCTTCGCGGGTCGCCGGCACTGTCACCTCGGCGGTGAACAGGATGTCGGCCATCTGCGCTCCCCGGGACAAGGGCCAGGTCGCGCGAGCGTACCGGCGAAGATCATCCGCCGGTCAGCCGGATCGGCTGCTCCACCCGATGGTGTGGCTGGTGACTGTGCGTGGCCACCAGCCGGGCCAGGATGTTGACCGCGTCCTGCACCGGACGAGGCCGCAGCGAGTACAGCCGGAACCGGCCCTGCCGGCGTTCCTGCACCAGACCGGCCTCGCGCAGGATGCGCAGGTGGGTCGACACCGCCGTGCGTCCGATGTGGTGGAAGGCGGCGGCGATCTGCGAGGCCGTCAACTCCGGGTGTTCGGACAGCAGGCGCAGCACGGCCCGCCGACTGGGGTCCGCCAGCGCGCCGAACGTCGCCGACTCGGTGTCCCTCTCGTGCACGCGCCCTCCCCGATCCGTCCCGACCTTGGTCCTTACGGCTGCGAGCCATCGGGAGTTCATCGGTGACGTTCCGGCCAAGGTTTGCCGAACCGCTTGCGGAAAGCGCTTACCGTCTACATTCTAGACGGTAACGCCGCTTCCGAGTCCGCCGCCAGGGGAGGAACGCGATGCCCGAGATCTTCATGGCGCGCCTGCGCCCGGAGTTCGCGCGGGGCGAGCGGGAACGGTGCTGCCACCTGTTCCCCGTGCCACTGCCCGACTCCGCGCCCAGGATGCTGCACGCCTACTGCGGCGCCACCATCACGCCCGGCCAGGCCGAACTGCTCGACCGCCCGAGAGGCATGCCCTGCGTGACCTGCATCCTGCTGTCCCCGGCCGACGGCAACCCGACCCCGATCACCGGGGTGGACCTGCTGGGCATCGCGTGAGAGCGAACCGGGTGGGCTCGGGGGAGCCCACCCGGACGACTCAGTCCACGACCGCCAGGGCGTCGATCTCGACCAGCAGGCCGGCGGGCAGGCCGACGTAGACGGTGGTGCGGGCCGGGAAGGGCTCCTTCATGAACTCGCCGTAGGCCTCGTTCATCTCGCCGAAGTGCGCGGTGTCGGTGAGGTAGACCCGCAGCATGAGCACGTCGTCCATGGACGCGCCGGCGGCGGCGAGTACGGCGTTGACGTTGCGCAGGGCCTGGCGGGTCTGGTCGGCGACGGTGGTGCCGACGATGGTGCTGTCGGCGTCGAAGGCGACCTGCCCGGCGACCTGAAGCACGTTGCCCTTGCGCACGCCCTGGGAGAAAGCCGCCACCGGGGTGGGCGCCTCGGACGTCCTGATCTCAACCTTGGCCACCGGCCATCCTTTCGTCTCCGGTCCAACCGCACTCGGACGAGGCGGCGGCCGCGGTCGCGAGCAACCGCGGCACGAGGGCGATGAGCGCCTCGTAGTCGAGGAAAACCTTGGGCACGGACAGCGACGCGGCGGCGATGACCTCGCCACGCTGGCCCCGGATGGGGGCGGCGACGCAGTGGATGAAGTCCTCGTGCTCGGAGTTGTCCACGGCGTACCCGCGCTGCCGCACGAGCGCCAGCTCGGCGAGGTACTCGCCGGGGCTGGTGATGGTGTTGGCGGTGAGTCGCGGATACTCCATGCGCGCGGCGATCTCCCGGGCCTCGGGGCGTTCGGCGAGGAGCACCTTGGCGACGGCGGTGCAGTGCAACGGCGCCCGCCGGCCGATACGGGAGTACATCCGCACGGGATGGGTGCTGTCGTACTTGTCGATGTAGACGACCTCGCCGTCCTCGTAGCTGGCGAGGTGCACGGTGTGCCCGGTCTCCAGGTTGAGCTGCCGCAACGCGGATTCGGCGGCCCGCCGCACGTCGAGATCGTCCAGGGCTCGGTTGGACAGGTCGAACAGCGCGGTGCCGAGCCGGTAGTGCCGCACGCCCTCGCGCTGCACGAACCGGTGCTCCTCCAGGGTCCGCAGCAGCCGCAGCACGGTCGACTTGTGCACGTCGATCACCGCGGCCAGCTCGTCGAGGGTCTTACGGCCGTCGGCCATGGCCCGCAACAGGGTCAATGCGCGGTCCAGGCTTTGGCTCACGGCAGGATCACTCCCCCAGCGGTGACGTGCGCGCCGGCCCAGGTGGCGGCGTCGGCGTCGAGCAGCTTGGTGACGACTGGTTCCGGCAGCGGCTCACCGAGGTCGTCGGTGGTCAGCAGCACGCCGGCGGCGGTGAGATGCCCGCGACGCAGACGTCGGCGGACGGATTCGCCGTTGAGATCGGCGGCCAGGAAGCCCGCGGCGAAGGCGTCGCCGGCACCGACGGGCTCGACGACGTCGACCTTCAGGGCGGCCTCGAAGACTTCTTCGGAGCCGGCAAGGAGAGTCGCGCCACGGGCCCCGTGCTTGATCACGATCTCGGCCGGATTCGGCAGCAGGGCACGGATTTCCGCCGGCTGGTCGACGCCCCACACGGCCTGCGCCTCGTCATCGCCGACAAAAACGATGTCGGCGGCGTCAGCCAGTTCCCGGAGCACGCCCTTGTCCAGCTCGGTCCACAGCTTGGGCCGCCAGTTGACGTCGAACGACACCCGGATCGGCAGCGCCAGCACGGCCCACAGCAGGTCGAGGCAGGTCGGCGACAGGGCGGCGGTGATGCCGCTGATGTGCACGAGCGAGGTGTTCGAAACGTCTAAAGTGGACAGTAACTCGGGGCCCATGCCGGACGCCGCGGAGCCGCGCCGGTAGTAGCGCACGGGGCTGCCGTCGGCGCTGGCCTCCTTGACGTAGAGACCGGTCGGCCGCACCGGATCGGTGCGCACGTCGGTCACGTCCACCCCGACACCGGCGATGCTGTCGCGCACCGACAGACCGAGCGAGTCCTCGCCGAGCGCGCTGACCCAGCGGGCGTGGAAACCGGCCCGGGCGAGGTGGCTGGCCACGTTGGACTCGGCGCCGCCGACGCTGAGCGTCCAGTCCCGGGCCTCGTGCACCGGCCCCGGCGCCGCCGGCACGAACAACGCCATGGACTCACCGAGGCAGACGACCTCAAGGCGCTCCATCGGCACCCCTTCCCGGAGTTCAGGTTCGTTGACGGCGGCTGGAGGGGAATGCTACACACCACCGAAGCACATTGCGCAACTACCGTTGCATATTTTGCAACAGACGGGGTGGGGCAGTGATCAACTCTGATGCGGTCGCCGCGTTGCGCGCGGAGCAGATCGATTGGCGGTTCAAGGGCATGCCGGGCTGGGCCTACGGCTCGACCGTCGGCGACCTCGCCGCATCGGGGCTGGACCTGTTCGAGGGCGGCTTCGTCGGCCCGCTGGTCGTGCTGGACGAACCCGCGCTGGCACACAACATCCGCGTGATGGCGGAGTGGTGCGCCGCGGCCGGCCTGGCACTGGCCCCGCACGGCAAGACGACCATGGCCCCGCAGCTGTTCCAGCGTCAGTTCGAGGCGGGCGCGTGGGGCCTGACCACGGCCAACATCAGCCAGCTGCGGGTGTACCGGGCGTTCGGCGTGCGCCGGATCCTGATGGCCAACCAGCTGGTCGACCCGTTCGCGCTGCGCTGGCTGGCCAACGAGCTGGCCACCGACCCCACCTTCGAGTTCACCTGCTGGGTGGACTCCGTCGAGGGCGTGGCCCGGATGACCGAGGTGTTGCAGCACGGTGCCGCGCCGGCGCCTGGACCGCCGGCTGATTTCGAAGGCACGGTCGACGTGATCCTCGAACTGGGCGGGCCCGATGGCCGAACCGGTGTGCGGAGTCTGGAGCACGCGGTCGAGATCGCCGAGGCGGTGCGCAAGAGCCCGGTGCTGCGGCTGGTCGGGGCCGGCGGTTACGAGGGCGCGCTGGCGCACGGCACCGAGGACGAGGAACTGGCCAAGATCGACACGTACATGTCCCGGCTGCGCGAGCTGATCACCCGACTGGCCGCTGACGGCCATTTCGACGGTGTGCGGCAGGTGATCGCCACCGCCGGCGGCAGTGCCTACTTCGACCAGGTCGCCGAGGGGCTGACCCAGCCGTGGCCGGACGGGCTGCCGGTGCTGGGCGTGCTGCGCAGCGGCTCGTACCTGATCCACGACGACGGCCTGTACCGGCGGATGTCGCCGTTCTCCCGCAAGCACCGGCTGCCCGGCGGCGAGCCGTTCCAGCCGGCCATGCACGCGTGGTCTCAGGTCACCTCGCACCCGGAGCCCGAGCTCGCGTTGCTGACCATGGGTCGCCGTGATGTCTCGTACGATCAGGAACTGCCTGAGCCGCAACAGGTTCGCCGACTCGATGGGTCCATTGTGGACTTGCAAGGCGCGTCGGTGAGCGCGTTGAACGACCAGCACGCGTTCCTGCGGCTGGGCGAGCAGCGGGTCGAGGTCGGCGAGTGGGTGCGATCCGGGCTCTCGCATCCGTGCACGGTGTTCGACAAGTGGCAGCTGCTGCCGGTGGTCGACGGGACGCGGGTGGTCGACCTGGTCAGGACGTTCTTCTGATGGACATCGTCTTTCGTGGGGCCAAGGTCGTCGACGGCACCGGCGCCGAAGGCCGGATCGCCGATGTCGGCATCGACAACGGCAAGATCGCGGAGATCGGCTCGGGCGTCACCGGCGGGCGGGTGATCGACGCCACGGGATTGGTGCTGTGTCCCGGTTTCATCGACATGCACTCGCACTCCGACCTCCGGGTGCTGGCCGAGCCCGATCACCTGGCCAAGGTGTCGCAGGGCGTGACGACCGAAGTCCTCGGCCAGGACGGGCTGTCGTACGCGCCGGTCAACGACGAGGTGCTGGCGACGATGCGGGCCCAGCTGGCCGGCTGGAACGACGACCCGGCCGGTTTCGACTGGAACTGGCGGTCGGTCGGCGAGTACCTGGACCGCCTGGACCAGGGCATCGCCGTCAACGCGGCCTATCTGGTGCCGCAGGGCACGGTGCGGATGATGCACGTCGGCTGGGACGACCGGCCGGCCACCGAGTCCGAGATGAACGCGATGAAGTCCACTGTGGACACATCGCTCGCGGAAGGCGCTTTCGGCCTGTCATCGGGACTCACCTATACCCCCGGGATGTATGCCGACACCGCGGAACTGGTCGAGCTGTGCCGAGTTGTCGGCGCGCGCGGCGGCTACTACAGCCCCCATCACCGCAGTTACGGGGCCGGCGCGCTGGAGGCGGACGCGGAGATGGTTGACGTGTCGCGGCGCGCCGACTGCCCGCTGCACCTGGCCCACGCCACCATGAACTTCCCGGTCAACGAGGGCAAGGCCGGCGACCTGCTGACCCTGCTGGACGCGGCCATCGACGGCGGCGCGGACATCACCCTGGACACCTATCCGTACTTGCCGGGCGCAACCTACCTGTCGGCGCTGCTGCCGAGCTGGGTGAGCGCGGGCGGACCGGACGCGGCCGTGGCACGATTGTCCGATGTGGACACCCGGGAGCGGATCCGGGCCGAGCTGGAGGAGATCGGCTCGGACGGCAACCACGGCGTGGTGATGGACTGGCGCACCAT